>JAWXCM010000036.1:0-69082 GCA_034408745.1 Bryobacteraceae bacterium | reverse complement strand
GGCGACGCAGTTGCCGAAGCGGTTCGCTGAGCGCTGGCTGGACGTGCACTTCGCGGCGGCCCGAAAGCAGGTGAATGCGGCGGTGCTCGACGAAGGGTTGCATCAATGGGAGATCACGCCTGCCGGCACGGAGGGCTACGCGAAAGCCGAGGTGACGGCCGGAGGGGTCAGCACGGACGATCTGTCCTCGCGCACCATGGAAGCGCGCGAAGTGCCGGGACTGTTTTGTATCGGAGAGGTGGTCGACGTTACCGGCCACCTCGGCGGGTTTAATTTCCAGTGGGCCTGGGCGTCGGCGTGGGCGTGCTCCCAGGCATTATGACTTTGTCGTCCTGAAGTCGCGGCACAATGAGGTGGATCACGAGTAGCGCAACCAGGTAGATAGTTCCGCAGAGCACGAAGATGGGGCCGTAAGCGCCGTCGGACCATTTCAGATAGCGGCCGACCGTTGGGGCGAAGATCATGCCGCCGATGGCGCCACCCATGCCTCCGAGGCCAGTCACCGAGCCCACCCAGCCACGCGGGAACAGGTCCGAAACGATTGTGTACAGGTTCGCCGACCAGCCCTGATGCGCCGCTGTCGCGATGCTGATCAGCGTCACGGCGAGCCACATGTTCGATCCCGCGAACAGGATGAAGATGATCGCCGTCACGGAGAGGGCGCAGACCAGCATGGCCAGCTTTCGTGACCGGTTCAAATCAAGGCCACGCGCCAGCAGGTAAGACGACAGCCAACCTCCGCCGATGGACCCAACGTCGGCCGCCAGATAGATCACGATGAGCGGTGGACCAAGCTGCGTGAGGTTCAGGCCGTACTTGTCGTAGAGGTAGCCTGGCAGCCAAAACAGATAGAACCACCAGATGGGATCGGTGAGGAACTTCCCCATGAGGAAGGCCCAGGTCTGGCGCTTCCGGAGAAGCTGAGCGTAAGGAACTTTGACGGCCGGAGGCTCGTTCTCACGCTCCGATTCGATGATGGCGAGTTCGGCGGCGCCGAGGTTGGGGTGCTCGCGTGGCTCACGGTACAGCCACAGCCACAGCACCACCCAGAGGAAGCCGACGGCGCCTGTAAGGATGAATGCCATGCGCCATCCCCAGGTAGCAGCGATTATTGGGACGACCAGGGGTGCGATGATCGCGCCAACATTGGAACCGCTGTTGAATATGCCGGTAGCGAGTGCGCGCTCTTTGGGCGGGAACCAGTCGGCTACTGTCTTGATGGCTGCCGGAAAATTGGCGGCCTCGCCGAATCCGAGCGCGAAACGGGCAATGCTAAAGCCACCTGCGGAATTGGCCAGCGCGTGCGCCATCGCGGCGAAGCTCCACACCACAACGGCGGCGGCGTAGCTGAATCGAGTCCCCAGCCAGTCGATGAGCCGCCCTGTCAGCGGCATCATGATGGCGTAGGCGAGCTGGAACGCGAAGACGATGTCACCGTACTGTTCTTCGTCCCAGCCGAGCTCGGTCCGAAGCACTGGCTTGAGGATTCCAAGGACCTGGCGGTCAATGTAATTGACAGTGGTGGCGAAGAACAACAGCCCGCATATATACCATCGAAGGTGGGGAATCACCCGTCCGGATTTCACGCGCTCAGCTTATCACCCGCGTGCGAGCGTTCCTTACCGTTTGCTCAGCACTGCTGCTGAAGGGTCCGTGGTTACCTTCAGTGGAGCAGCCGTCAGATCGATATTAAATGAAGTTGTTTCGCTGGAGGTCTGGACCCAGTGCCGGATCGATTTGCGACCCGGGAGTTGGATATCGACGGGGATAACCGCGGAGAAATCCTCCGCTACATCGGTCTGCGTTACGGTGCCACGCAGGCGAAGTTTCGGAGCCTTTCCCTGCAGGGTGGTGTGGACCTTTACGGTGGGGATTCCGGTGTTATATACCCATGATTCGAAGAAGCTTTCGAGTTTCGGGTCGATTGATCGCGGCGGCAGGTAGCTGGCCGCGATAGTCTGAAAGTCTTCGGTAGAAAGCGCCGCGTATTTTTTCTTTCGCGCAATATCTCCGAACATTTTCAAAAATGCCGTGTCGCCCAGTCGTTCGCGGAGCATGTGCATTACCCACGTGCCTTTCTCGTAAATAATGGGCCGCCATGCAAGTCCATAGGACGAGCTTAGTCGCATGCCCCAGATCAGCGGGCCCGCAGATTCGATGGGCTCGCCGCCCTCCATTTTTCGCAGCAGATCCTGGCGATACTCTTCCAGCACCGCGTCCATTGCCTTACGCCCCTTTTTCTTTTCGAGGAACAGGAGCGCGGAGTAGTTGGACATGGCCTCCATTAGCCAGTCGTCCTGATAGCTGGCCGAGGTGACCAGGTTACCCCACCACTGATGCGCCGTTTCGTGCGCGTGCAGCAGTTCCGAGTAGAACGTCTTCTGCGATTCGGACTGCATGGTGGCGGGCCGGTCTGAAGGGTTCAGATACGCCATTGTCGACAGGTACAGCAGGCCGGGGAAGCCCTGGCCGAAAGTGCCTGGAATGGGAGAGACGGTGAGGTGCTTCAGCGGAGGCGGACCGAAGTGGTGCGCCATGAACTCGAGAGCTCCGCCGATGTCACTGGTCATCTGTTCCAGACGGCCGGCGGGGCTCGGCAGGGGAGAGGGCACCTGCTGCAGGAGCACGTCGCCACCGGTTCGGCGTCCCGCACGTGGCATGGAGGACGGGATGGGAGGCCCAATGTCGCGCCGATTTGCCAGCTCGTTCTCGAATGTGCGGTTTGCCAGCACCTCCAGCGTGACGCCTTCCCGCACCGTCTTCTCCGACACGTACTCGCCGAGGTTGAACCCTGCAAAGCGTATCGGTGCGGAAGGAACGAAGTGGGAGATGCGAGTATCGCCTTCTGTCTTCTCATCCGCAAGTTCACCAGTGGATACCAGCCGCAGGTGTTTGGGGTAGCGGAACGTGGTCTCGTATCGGGAGAATTCGGCGTCGCGGTTGGGATACCAGCTCAGGCGCGAGGCGACGAAGTAGACGCCGTTTCCCGCCGCGCGCACAACGCTGCCTTCGTGAGTGAATTCAATCTCATGGGTCTCGCCTTCGGTCAGAGGCTTCGGCAGGATAACCAGGAACACTTCGTTTTCCGTCGCGCGTAAGAGGTTCGCACGCAGCGACTCGCGCGAGAAGATCTCCGCAGGCTGGCCGTCTACCTTTGCGCCTGTGACTTTGACAGAGCGGGCGATATCGAACGGGATGGCATAATCGCCAGTCGCCCGCGCGGTGAACTTCATCTTCGTAACCGCACTCATCTGCAGGTCTGCGCCGCGCAGTGTTGCGTCGATGCGGACCTCGTCGAGATGAACGCTCGATGGGAGTGTGTTGCGCTTACCGGTGCGGAAACTGCGCGCAGGGAAGCTGGTCCATGTGTCGAAGAACCTCCGGTCCTGGCGGTAGACGACCTGGCCCACCGTGATCTGATCGCGCTGTCGCTGATCGAACAGCAGGTCGATGGCCCCGAGTGTTTTGCTGCTGATCCCGGCGTAGAAGAAGCCCGTTCGTTCGGGTTGGGAGGTGAACCGGTCCTGCACCAGGCGGATCTCATAACTGCCGATGAAGTTGCGCAGGGTCTCATTGAACGCTGATGTCATGGAGATGCCGATCTCCGGCAGCCGCCGCGGCACGTTCGCTTCAATCTGCTTCAGCAGCTCTTCGCCGCTGCCGTCGGAGAAGAGGAACAGAGCGGCGATGAAATGCTCATTCAGGTTCGGCGTTTTGGCGAATCGGGCGAGGGACATGCGCTCACTGCGGAGCGGAGGGAACACCAGCACTTCGGCATCGCCGCCTGGGATCTCGGCCGTGAACATGGCCGCGACCCGTTTGCCGTCAACCGGTTTGGAGAAGATGATATGGCCGTCGGTGAGGTAGAACCGGACGTCTTCCTTCTGGAATGCGAGGTCGCGGACGCGGTAGCACGCTTCTGGGTCGAGGCCCGCTTCACGCAGCGCTTTCGAATACGCAGCCGCCTTTCCGTCGCCAGCCTGTTGGCACCACAGCGCGGTCGCGGCGAGGAAGAGCAAAGCCAGCGGTCTCACACCGTAAGTCTAGCGGGAATAGAATCAGGAGGAATGAAGTCGCTGATCCTGATTCTCCTCTCCGCGCTGCTGGTTCCGGCAGCGCCTCCTGCCGCCGTGCCGTCGACTGGCGGAGTCGACGCGGAGCGCCTGGCGCGCGTTCGGCCCAGCATGGACGTGCTGGTCCAGAAGGGGGAGATTCCCGGCGCGGTGATGCTTCTGGCGCGGCACGGCAAGATCGTGCTGCATGAAGCGGTGGGCTATCGCGACCTGGAGAACAAGAGGCCGATGCAGAAGGACAGCATCTTTCAGATCATGTCGATGACGAAGCCGTTCACAGGCGTCGGCATCATGATGCTGATGGAGGAAGGCAAGCTGTCGATCAACGACCCCGTGGAGAATTATCTTCCGGCGTTCAAAGGGCAGCAAGTCGGCGAGAGGCCGGCTGGCGGCGGTGCCCGTGTGTTGCGCAAACCGGTCCGGCCGATCACGATTCGCGACCTGATGTCGCACATCTCCGGCATGTCGGGGCCGCATGGCGCGTGGGCCGACTTCTACCAGCGTATGGATCATGGCCTGGCCGAAGCTGTCGAGGCCTATGCAAAGGAGCCTCTGGAATTCGAGCCGGGCTCGAAATGGCAGTACAGCAACACGGGCATCGCCACGCTGGGCCGCATTATCGAGGTGGTCTCCGATCAGCCGTATGAGGCGTTTATCGAAACGCGGCTGCTGAAGCCGCTCGGGATGAAGGACACGTTCTTTTTCGCGCCATCAGCCAGGACGGAGCGCATCGCGTTTGTCTACAGCGTGCAGAACGGGAAGCTGGTGCTGGCAGGGCCGAAGACGCTGGGCGGCGATTCGACGAAGTACCGGCCGGGGTCGAAGTATGCGGCTCCGGAGTTCGGGCTGTATTCAACGGCGGCCGACCTGTTCCGCTTCTACCAGATGATGCTCAATAACGGGACGCTCGATGGTAAGCGGTATCTGTCGAAAGCGGCGGTGGACGTGATGACGATGCCGCACACGGGCGACCTGAAGGCGGGGCACATGCCTGGCACCGCGTTCGGGCTGACCTGGGAAGTGGTTCGCGATCCCATCGGCCTGACAACGCTGCTCTCGCCGGGCACGTTTGGGCATGGCGGCGCGTTCGGCACGCATGGCTGGATCGACCGGCAGAAGGACGTGGTCGGTGTCTACATGGTGCAGCGCGCCAATGACTCGGCGAAAAACGCGTTTTTCCAGCTGGCCGGTTCGTCCGTGGTGGACTGAGAAGCGGTGTCGGGAAAACTACAGCGCGAGATTCGTCAGAGCCGCCCGTTTTCCTCGCTGGAAGAAGAAGCCGTGCTGAACATTTTGTTCACGGCGGATCTGGTGCAGCAGGATATCGCCGACGTGTTGCGGCCGCACGATTTGTCGGCTGTGCAGTACAACGCGCTGCGAATCCTGCGCGGGTCTGGCCGCGAAGGCGCGCACTGCAAGGATGTCGGCGAGCGTATGGTGACGCGGGATCCGGATATCACGCGGCTTGTGGATCGATTACAGAAGCGGGGGCTGGTGGAGCGGACGCGTGGTGCCCGGGACCGCCGGTTTGTGACGGTGTCCATCACGGCCGAGGGTTTGTCGCTGCTGGCGTCGCTGGACGGTCCGGTGCAGGACGCGGCGGTTCGAAGACTGGGGCACCTTGGACAGGAGCGGCTGTCAGAGCTGATTGAGCTTCTGGAATCTGTTCGAACCTGAATCCTTTTCCGCAGGGGCTGCATCCTCTTGCTAAAAGTCGTTGTAAACGACTAATTTAGGCCAAGGGGATTACTGTTCCATGAATAAATTCGTTCTTGCGGGACTGCTGGCGCTTACAGGCTCGGCTTTCGGCGCAACGTGGACCATCGACAGCGCTCATTCGGGCGCCCAGTTTTCGATTCGCCACATGATGGTTGCCAACGTGAAGGGCGCGTTCAGCAAGATCAGCGGCACGGTGGAATACGACCCGGGCAATGTCAGCGCTTCGAAGGTAGACGCCACCATCGATGTGACCACGGTCAACACCAATGAGCCTCAGCGCGACGGCCACCTGAAGAGCCCGGACTTTTTCGACGTGGCGAAGTTCCCAACCATGCGGTTTGTGTCGAAGCGTGTGATGGCGGCGAGCGCCGGTAAACTGAAGCTGCTCGGCGACCTTACGATTCACGGCGTGACGAAGGAAGTCACTTTCGATGTGGATGCTCCAGCGGGTGAGGTCAAGGAACCGAAGGGCGGGGCCAGGACGGGCGCGTCGGCGAGCACGAAGGTCAATCGAAAAGACTTCGGGCTGGTTTGGAATCGGGTGATTGAGGCGGGCGGTGTTGTCGTGGGCGATGACGTGTTGATTACGCTGGACGTGGAACTATTAAGGAAATGAACCTCAACGATTTTACGCTGAAGCATGTGGCGCGCGAGCCGCTGGCAGGACTACCGAAGGACGGCTCAAAGCCGCCTTTGCTGGTGCTGCTGCACGGGGTTCGAAGCAATGAGAATGACCTGCTGGGCCTGGTGCCCATGCTCGACCCACGGTTCTATGTGGTGAGTGCGCAGGCTCCGATTGCGATGGGTCCGGGCGCCTACGGCTGGTATCACGTGGAGTTTCGGCCCGACGGATTTCTCATCAACGACGAGGAGGCGGACCACAGCCGCGGGCTGGTGCTGAAGTTTGTAGAGGAGCTGAAGGCTCGGTATCCGATAGACCCTGACCAGGTGTTCCTGATGGGCTTCAGCCAGGGTTGCATCATGAGCCTGGGTGTTGCTCTGTCGAACCCGAAGGGCGTGGCGGGCGTGGTGGGCATGAGCGGTCGACTGCTGAAGTCTTCGCTGGCTCACATGGCGCCCGAGCCGGAACTGCAGGGGCTGCCGTCGTTTGTGGTGCACGGGACTCGGGACCAGGTGATTGGGATCGAGTATGGCCGCGAGATCAAGGACGTGTTGAGCAAGCTGCCGGTGAATCTGACGTATCGCGAGTACGAGACGGGACATAACGTATCGCGGGAGAGCCTCGCGGATATTGCGGTCTGGCTGACCGACCGGCTGGATGCCGGGACTATGAGGCCTGACAAGCTATTGTAAAAACAGTGCGAGCAAAGTGGACAGCGGCGGCCCTGGCGCTTCCGGTAATCGCAGGGCTAATCGCCGTTGTGGCGTGGTATATCGCCGAGCGCGGCATCGCACCGGAGCTTGCGTGGGCAGTGCTTCCTGCGTTTTTGCTTGAGGTCATCCTCTATGGGCTCTCTGGCACCCCCGCCGTGCGTGCGCGATTCGCTTCTGTTTCAGACATCCGGCTGGCGCTCGGGCTGACGTTGGTTGCGCCCGCGTCGTACATCCTGCTGACCGCGCCGTTGGGAAACTTTCACCTGTGGCAATTCGCCGGGGTGACTGCGCTGGCGGGAATGGCTTCGTTTTGGTATATCGCGTTGCCTCGAAGCCTCGGGGCCGACCTCGGATATCTGGCACTGATCGCGGCGCCGATCCTGTTTAAGACGTTCAATCAGCTGTACCCGGACCCGTCTCCACGGCTGCCCGGCGAGACGGTCGGCGTGCTGATGTGGTATCGGACCATGCTGGTCAGCGTGCTGTGTATCCGACGGATGGAGGGCATCGGTTTTGGTTTCCTGCCGGCTCGGCGAGACTGGGTTATCGGCGTTCGGAACTTCCTCTGGTTCCTGGTTCCCGGCTTTGCGCTGGCGCTGGCCATTGGCTTCACTCAGGTGAAGGATGTCCGGTTCGACGGGCGCCTGTTGCTGCTCTCGATACTGACCTTCGCCGGGGTGCTGTGGGTGCTCGCTGTGGCCGAAGAGTTCATTTTTCGGGGACTGCTCCAGCAGCACCTGGCGCGACTGTTCCGCAGCAACACAGCGGGGCTGGTGGTGGCGTCGATCATCTTCGGCTGCGGTCACCTGGCATACCGGCAGTTCCCGAACTGGCGATTTGCGCTACTTGCAACACTGGCGGGCATCTTCTACGGCAGAGCCTTCCTGCAGGCGGGGAGCATCCGAGCTGCCATGGTGACCCACGCACTTGTGGTCACCACATGGAAGATGTTCTTTTCCTGATCCTGACTGGTAAAGTGGGAGCATTCCTCGTCGATGATCGTTGAGTCACGCATCGCCCGCTTCGATTCCCTGCAACTGGACTGCGGCGTCACGCTCGCGCCGGTCGAGATCGCATGGCAGAGCTACGGCGAGTTGAACGCCGCCAGGTCGAACGCGATTCTGGTGCTGCACGCCTTCTCGGGCGACGCGCATGCGGCGGGGATCAGCCCCGAGACCGGCAAGCCTGGCTGGTGGGACACCATGATCGGCCCGGGCAAGGCTTTCGACACCAACAGGTACTGCGTTCTATGTTCCAACGTGCTCGGTGGGTGTCGAGGCACGACCGGACCGTCCTCAATCAACCCCGCCACTGGCGAGCCCTTCGCCATGACGTTCCCCGTCATCACGATCTCCGACATCGTTCGGCTTCAGGCGAAGCTGATGGACAGCCTCGGCATTGAGCGGCTGCTGGCGGTAGCGGGCGGATCAATGGGCGGCATGCAGGTGCTGGAATGGGCGGTGCAGCAGCCGCATCGCGTGCTGGCTGCGATTCCAATCGCCACCACCGGGCGTCACAGCGCACAGCAGATCGCGTTCAACGAAGTTGGACGGCAGGCGATCATGGCGGATCCGGACTGGAACGAGGGGAGCTACTACCACTCGAAGCCTCCCGCGCGCGGACTTGCCGTTGCCCGCATGGTGGGACACATCACGTACATGAGTGACGAGTCCATGCGTGAGAAGTTCGGCCGCAAGCTCCGCAATGGCGAGGGCGGCGACGACTTCACCGGCGTGTTCGAGGTGGAGAGCTATCTGCGATACCGGGGCAGTCAGTTCGTCGACCGCTTCGACGCGAATTCTTACCTGTACATCACCAAGGCGATGGACCTGTTCGACCTTGCTAACGGCTACCACTCGCTGGGCGCGGCCATCGAGAAGGCGAAGGCTCGCTTTCTGGTGCTGAGCTTCACGTCCGACTGGCTGTATCCGACATACCAGTCGCTGGAAATTGTCAGCGCGCTTCGAGGCCGCAATCGCGACGTTGCGTTCTGCGAGTTGCCGTCGAACTACGGGCACGATGCGTTTCTGGTGGATGTGGCTGAGCAGACCGATCTGATCCGCGGCTTCCTCAACAGCACCGCACGCGACAGGATTGCCCGGGCGTCATGAGCAGTGTGAAACACGCCACTCCGGATCCGCTGCGCAGTCCGTTCGTGCGCGAGCTGCTGGGCCGTTCCGACTACGCCATTATCAGCGAACTGATTGAGCCTTCCACCCGCGTACTCGATCTGGGGTGCGGCGAAGGGGAACTGCTCGAGTGGCTCCAGGAAAACAAGAACGTGGAAGCCCGGGGCGTGGAGCTGAACGGCGCCAGGGTGCAGAAGGCAATCGCGCGCGGCGTGTCGGTGTATCAGGGCAACATCGACAACGGCCTGAACGATTATCCGGACAACGTGTTCGACTACATTATCCTCAGCCAGACGCTGCAGGAAGTCCGCGAGCCGTTGCGCGTATTCACTGAGATGCTGCGCGTCGGCAAACGCGTGGTCGTGGCGTTTCCCAACTTCGGCCACTGGCGCGTTCGTCTGTCGCACCTCTGGTCGGGCAGGGCGCCTCGCACGCGGCTGTTTCCTTATGAGTGGTACAACTCGCCGAACATCCACTTCCTCACCGTGGACGACTTCGTCGATTTCGCGGTCAAACACGGCTTCGTTATCGAGCGGAAGATCTTCCTCAGCGGGAACCGGCGAATCTCTTTCGCTGCGAACCTTTTCGCCGAAACCGCAGTGTTCCTGCTTCGGCGCTAAGATGTACCCATGCTGCGCTTCAGTTGTCTCCTCCTGTCCGTGGTGTCTCTTTTAACGGCAGCCGACGGTGGTTATCAGAAACCTGCGAAGCCTGTTCTCGATGTCCTGAGCGCACCCGCGCCGCCGACATTATGGGTGAACGATTCCGGCTCGCACGTGCTGATCGGCGAATCGGTCCGCTATCCCTCCATTGCCGATGTGTCGAAGCCGTGGATTGGGCTGGCTGGTGTTCGTGTTAATCCAGATGCGAACAGCGCGCAGCTACTCACTTACATCGTTTCGATGAAGCTGAAGGAACTGGCTACCGGGAAGGAAACGCCGCTGGTGTTGCCTGCTGGCGCAAAGCTCGGACTGCCGGTGTGGTCGCCGGACGGGAAGATGTTCGCCATTGGCAACACGGCTGAGGGTGCGGTGGAGTTGCTGGTGGGCGACATCGCCACGGGCAAGGTGCGGCGGATTCCGAGGGTCGCGTTGAACGGGGTGCTCGGGGTGCCGTTCTCCTGGGCGCTGAATGGGCAGATTCTGGCGAGGACGGTTCGCGCCGACCGGGGCAAGCCGCCCGTGGCGCCCAGCGTTCCTCCGGGTCCGGTGGTGCAGGAAGCGCAGGGCCAGTCGGGTCCGGTCCGCACGAATCCCGACATGATCGACAACGCGTTCGAAGAGGATCTGTTCGACTACTACGCTACTGCGCAACTTGCGTTGATCGACGCGGCCAGCGGGCGCGTGACGGCAATCGGGACTCCGGGGGTGTTCTCGTCGTCAGCCATGTCGCCGGACGGGAAGTCTGTGCTGGTGACGAAACTGCGCAGGCCGTACTCGTATCTGCATGCGTACCGCGATTTTGCACGGGACATCGAGGTTTGGGACCGGAGCGGCAAGGTGTTGCACAAAGTCGCCAGCCAGCCGCTGTCGGATAACGTGCCGATTGGCGGCGTGAGCACGGGTCCACGGTTCGTGCGCTGGTTCGCGAGTGAGCCGGCCACGCTGGCGTGGACCGAAGCGCTGGATGGCGGCGATCCCCGCAAGAAGTCCGAGTTCCGGGACCGCATCATGCGCTTCCGCGCGCCGTTCAGCGGGGAGGCCGTGGAGATCGTGCGGTCGCCGCAGCGGATCACATCGCTGGAAGCGATTGAGGCAACTTCGAAGGCCATTATTACCGATCTGGACCGCGACAAGCGTTGGATTCGCACGCTGCTGATCGACATGGCGAAACCGGGCGAGTCGCCGAAGGTCTTGTGGGAGCGCAATGAGCGAGACCGCTATCGGGATCAGGGAAGGTTCGTTAACGACCATTTGGCCGGGGGTCAACGCGCGATATTGAATCGAAATGGCTATGTGTTCCTTGAAGGCAGCGGGGCGACACCGAAGGGCGAGCGCCCATTCCTCAGCAAGCTGGCACTGACGGAAAACAAGCCCGAGACTGTGTTCCAGGCGGCCGCGACTGAGTACACGGATTTTGTGGGGTTCGCTTCGCACGACGTGGCGAAGTTCATTATCCGGCGCGAGACTCCAACCGATCCGCCGAACTATTTCCTGGTAAGTGCGGATGGAAAACGCACCGCGATTACCAACTATGTCGACCCGGCGCCGCAACTTCGGCGCATTCGCAAGGAACTGGTTCGGTACAAGCGCAAGGACGGAGTCGACCTGCAGTTCACTTTGTACCTGCCGCCGGATTACGTGGCTGGCACGCGTCTGCCAACAATCCTCTATGCCTACCCTTATGAGTTCAACGACCCCGAGGTTGCCGGGCAGGTGGTGGGCTCGACGCAACGGTTCACTACGCTTACCGGATACACGCATCTGTTCTCCGTGCTTGCGGGATATGCGGTGCTCGACAACGCTTCCATGCCGGTGGTGGGCGATCCGGAGACGGTGAACAACACATACGTGGAGCAGATCAGCGAAAGCGCGCGTGCCGCCATCGCGAAAGCGGCGGAGATGGGCGTCACCGATCCCACGCGCGTCGGTGTAATTGGCCACAGCTACGGTGCGTTCATGACGGCGAATCTGCTGGCTCATACCGATCTGTTCCGTGCCGGAGTGGCTCGGAGCGGGGCGTACAACCGCACGCTGACGCCGTTCGGATTCCAGAGCGAACGGCGTAGTTACTGGCAGGCGAATGAGACATACATGCGCATGTCGCCGTTCAATTACGCGCACAAGATTAATGAGCCGATCCTGTTTATCCATGGCCAGGCTGACGACAACCAGGGCACGTTCACTGTGCAGTCGGAGCGCATGTACCAGGCGGTTCGAGGCAACGGCGGAACTACGCGCCTGGTGTTGCTGCCCAATGAAGCGCATGGGTATCGGGCGAAGGAAACCGTGGAGCACGTGGTCTACGAGACCATCGCGTGGTTCGATAGGTACGTCAAGAGTGTCGCCACGCCGGCCCAGGCTTCGGGTGCCAACTGACGCGCACCCAGCAGCATCACGAATGCGCCTGCGCGCCGAGGCTTGCCATCACGGCGCTCAGGATCAGGAGGGGATGGTGGCGGGGTTTGACCGTCAGCAGGCAGGTGCCGGTGAACCCGGTGTTCTTCAGGCCGTCGGCATGTCCCGGATCTGCGTCACGGGCGGCTTTCCAGCCCAGCCAGATGAGAAACAACCCTCCACCCACCGCGAGCGCGGTTCCCGCTGACTGCATGGCGGAAGCGACAGCGCCGATGCCGAAGGCTGCCAGTAGTCCGTAGAGGCAGTCGGCCGAAGCCGCTCCGAGCCCCGATGTAAATCCGGCGCGCATGCCGAGTGTCAGGCTGCGGCGCAGGCAAAGCAGCCCAATCGGCCCCACGGGTGATGTTATCGACGCCAGTGCCGCGCCGCGTGTTCCGCCGCGACTAATTGCGCGTCAGGCTGATATTGCCGTCGCCGGTCCGCACCGTGACGGTCGGACCGCCGCCGTTGAGTTTGCCCCGCAACTGGTGGGTCCCGATCTTGCCGGATGCCAGCGTGATGGGCAGATCGGAGGAGATGTGACCATCGCCGCAGACTGCGTCGATATCGGCCCGGAGCGTCGAAGGCACACGCAACTTCACGTTGCCGTCGCCGGTGTGGACGCGCCAGATTCCGCCAGAGGTGGATCCTGTGGCGGCGGTCAGTTCCACGTTGCCGTCTCCGGTGTTCAGCGTCGCAGCGTCGAACCGGCCCGACACGCGGATGTTGCCATCGCCCGTGCGCGCTTCCAGCCGACCGTCCAGATTGTCGCCGGTAATGTTGCCGTCCCCGGTCTCAACGCGGAGCTCGCTCCTGACGCCGCTCAGGGATACGTTGCCGTCGCCGGTGTTGACGTGGAGTCGAGTTTGCGCCGGGACGGTGACTTCGATACGAACCCAGCGATCCCCGCCGAGGCTTTCCCAGTTAAAGGACCGGCGGGGATGCCTCACTTCGATGTCGACGCGGTCGCCCTGCTGGCGCTCGATAACCTCGATCTCACCGGGCTTGATTTCCCAGCCTCGAGTGGTGACGCGGGCGGAGATCACATTGCCGCTGCCCGCCTTTATGTCCACGTTGGCGTCGCTGCTGCGGACGTCCAGCACGGGTGCCGCGGCAACATTGTAGGTCTTGTTCCAGTCGGCCGCGAACAGGGCGGGACTCGCGGCGAACACTGCGGTCAGGGCAAGAATATGGTGACGCATAGCCACCACTACGAAGTCGCGATGCCTAACGTTCCAGTTTTTCGACATCGACCCAGCGGCGCTGCTGCCAGCTCTCCACGCCCTTCTCGGCGAGCTGGACGCCCCTGGCCGCGGCCAGCAGATCCCACTGGAAGTCGCCTCCATAAACCAGGTACTTCAGGAAGATCTCCCACTGCACTTTGAAGGCGTTCTCGTAGACGGTCTGCTCCGGCACCTTCTGCCAAGTCTCAAAGAAGTTGATGGGCTGCGGGATGTCGGGGTTCCACACGGGGCGCGGCGTCGACGCATAGGGCTGAATCCACACGTCGCGCAGCCCGGCAACGGCCGTGCCTTTGGTGCCTTCCACCTGAATGGTCAGCAGGTCGTCGCGCCGGACGCGCACCACCCACGACGAATTGAAATGGGCGATGATGCCGTTCTCCAGCTCGAACGTGGCGTAGGCCGAATCGTCCGCAGTGCAGTTGTACGGCTGGCCCTTCTCGTCCCAGCGCGTCTTGATGTGCGTGGCGCCGAGGCACGATACCGCCTTTACTTCGCCGAACAGGTTGTCGAGCACGTAGCGCCAGTGGCACAGCATGTCGATGATAAGGCCGCCGCCGTCCTCCTTGCGGTAGTTCCATGACGGTCGCTGAATGGGCACGGTGTCGCCTTCAAACACCCAGTAGCCGAACTCGCCGCGTACAGCGAAGATTTCGCCGAAGAAACCGAGCTGCTTCAGCGTCTGGATCTTGAGCATGCCGGGCAGCCACAGCTTGTCCTGCACTACGCCGTGCTTCACGCCCTTTGCCTTCGCGAGCTGGTAAAGCTCGAGGGCATCGACCAGCTTTTCGGCGGTGGGCTTTTCGCAGTAGATATTCTTACCGGCGGCGATAGCTTTCTTCACCGATTCCACGCGACGGTCCGTGGTCTGTGCGTCGAAGTACACCGAGTACTTCGGGTCAGACAGCGCGCTATCGACATCGGTGGAATACGGAATGCCGCCGCATTCTTTGGAAATCTCTTCGAGTTTCGCGGCATTGCGGCCCACCAGCAGGGGCTCGGGCAGAATGACGTCGTCGCCCACCTTCAGGCCACCCTGCTTAATAATCGCGTACACCGATCGGCGCAGGTGCTGGTTCAGCCCCATGCGTCCGGTGACGCCGTTCATGATAATTCCGATTTTATGCGTGGCCATCGATTATTCCTTCGGTTTCTCTGTGCACTGTGGCTGAGCGCCTTCAGGCAGCGCCGGCGCATCCACGCCAGCCTTTGGCAGTGTTCCGCTGAGTTCCTGACGCCAGTGCGCCACGTCGCCCGCCGGACCGTATACGTAAATCATCCGAGCGGGTGTGTCGCCGATATTGGTGAGCTGGTGAAATACGCCGGGCGGAATGAACGCGGCCTGGCCGGTGGTCACCACCGTGCGTTCTTCGCCGAGACACATTTCGCACGTGCCCTCGACGATAAAGTAGACCTCTTCCTGCTCCTGGTTATGCCACGGCACCTGACCGCCGTTCGGCTCCAGCGTCACGTTGCCCATCGCGAAGGCGGTGGCCTGAATGGGGCTTGCTCCACCCACCAGGTTCTGGGTCCGCCGCCTGGCCGGATATCGCCGGCCTTCCGTCTGACTCAAATCGGCAATGATCACTGAGGATCGCTCCAAAAGGTGAGATATGGTTTGTTTTCGATCAGGCGCAGAACGTATAACGCGAGCTCGCGCGCATGGTAATCGCCCCACATACACGCCTCGCCGGCCGGCACTTTGCCGCCCTCGGGGATGGTGTCCCAGCCGTTCGGGCGGTGGTATACGGCATGCAAAATGAGACCCTGATGATTCGGGTCGGTGCTGAGGTAGGGCTCAGAGAAAAGCGTGTTGCAGACGGTGATCCCCGCCTGCGTGTAGCGTTCGTTGTTCAAACACCGGCCGAGTCGCAGCAAGCCCTGAGCGCCGATGGCGGCAGCGGAAGAGTCCACGGGCTCGTGATCGTTGAACGGCTCCGAGGCGCGCGAACGCCAGTCGCCCAGCTTGTGCAGGTTGGGCGCGCCGGTGTCCCAGTAGGGGATTCCGTCGAGCGCCGTGTTGTCGATGTAGAAATCACAGGTGGCCTCAGCGGCCTTGCGCATCATGGCTTCCACAGCGGCGCGGCCACCGTGAGGCTCAAGCTCGACGTCGCTGACGGTTTGCAGGAATTCCAGCTCTTCGGCGAAGCCCAGCATTGCCCAGGCCAGCCCGCGGGTCCACGTGGTGAACGGCGCGAAGCCCTGCTGCGAGTTCGGACAGCGGTAGTTGCCGTCGTTGGTGTTGAACACGCTCTCATGCGCGACCCGACCACGGAGGTCATAAGAATCGCGGCCTTCGCCGTAATACACGGAGTACTTCGCAGTGGCGGCTGCGTGCTGAATCAGCCGGTCGAGCAGGGAGACTTTGCGGTCATTTTCACCGAGCAGCGCGTGTCCCAGCCTGTGGCTGACGGCCAGAGCGCGTACCGTGCGGATGGTGTCGACGAACAGGGAGTGCGGCCCGTTGAAGGAGTAGATATATCCGCCACCGCCCGCCACATTCGACCACCGGGCCGCCTGAACGGCGCCGGAGCACTTCAGCGCCATTTCGTAAAAGCGCTGCTCCCAGGCGTTGGCTTCAATGCGGCCCTCGTGGAGTAGGCGCAGCAGGTTGCCATACGTGCTCACGTTGTTGAAGCCGTGGTCGTGGACGCCGGTGTGGGTGACGTGAGGCGCCATCACGTCGACCGTTCGGTCGCGGCCGATGTCGAGGAATTCGCGTTCGCCGGTGGCGTCGAACTGGAGCACCGCGCCGCCGAACTGGAAGCCCTGCGTCCATTCGGTCCAGCCACGGCTGGTGTAGCGGCCGTGAACGGTACACACCGGTGAGCCCGCTGCCGGATTCCACCCGGATTCGAGCGAGCGGATCTTCACGGCCGACATTTCAAACAGTCTGCGGACAGGCGCCGCGAGCGAGGACAGGTTCAGAGAAGTATCGGGGATCAACCCTGATTCTATCGCGCCCGGGGAGAGGTAAACTGAAAGCGGTGCTTCAGCTTGTGTCGCGCCGCGAGTGGCTCGCCGCAGCCACCGCTGCCATCACGCCCCGCCTGTGGAATCAACCAGTGCCCCTGGGAAGATCGGATCTGCGAGTCACTCCTCTTGGGGTCGGCTGCGAGGAGGTCCGGGACGCGCGAATCATCTCCAGGGCCGTGGAGCGTGGGATCAACTATTTCCACTGCTTCAAACCTCTGAACGGCGGCGATGGAAATCTGGCGGAAGTGGGTAGATGGATCCGTCCGTATCGGGACCGCGTCGTGTTGTCCACTGGCTCGGCTGCACGGACGGCCGAGGCGTTTCACAACGACCTCGATGCGCATTTGCGGCTGCTGGGTACCGACACGATCGATCTGTGGTACCTGTCGTCGCGCCAGAAGCCCGAGCATTTGCCAGCCGAGGTACTGGAAGCGGCCCGGTCTGCCAGACGCGCCGGCAAAATTCGCGCTGTCGGTGTCACCACGCACTCCTTCACGCAGCTTCAGCCCTTCCTGATCACCATCGCCGACATCATCGACGCAGCCATGATCACGTGCAACTTCAGCACCTGGTCGGGTCCCGCCGAGATTCTCAATGGCTACCCGGAAGGCGACCAGTACAAGCCGGTGAAGCAGGCTCGTAGCGCGGGCCTTGGAATTGTGGCGATGAAGCCGATGCTCGGCGGCCTGGGGTTCGTGGCGAAGGAGCGGAAGACGTGGGCGGGCCGGCTGACGCCCGAGCAGCGCAAGGAAGCCCTGGCTGCGGCGCTTCGCTGGGTGGTGGCGAATCCTGGGGTCGACACTGCGCCGGTTTGCGTGAAGAGCATGGAAGAACTGGATGCCAACATCGCTGCTCTTGGCACGGCGCCTGGACAGAGTGACCGGCAGATCCTGGCGATGACGCTGCAGGACATTGGCCCTTACTACTGCCGTATGTGCAACCAGTGCGAAGGGACCTGCCGCCGACAGCTTCCAGTCGCAGACATGATGCGCTACTTGCTTTATCACGATGGCTACAACGACCAGGCGAGGGCTCGCGCGGCGTGGCACCTGATGCCTGGCCGCATCCAGGCGATTCGATGCCAGGACTGCAGTACCTGTACCGTCATCTGCCCCAGCGGTGTTCGAGTCCAGGAGCAGATCACCCGGGCGCAGACCATTTTGGCGTGACGCCTGAAGTTCTCTTAAGATGGCCGTATGCACAAAGCTGCTGCGCTTCTTGCGGCTCTTGCCGGTTCCGTGGTCTTCGCCTCCGACCCACCGTTCGTACCGACCGGCCCGATTGTCTTTCTTTGGCCTCAGGGCGCGCCGGGTTCAGAAGGGAAGACCGCGCCCGAGCGATGGATCCAGGGCGGCACGCCTGACGCCTTCCACCGCGTCACCGACATCCACAAGCCGTCGATCACGGTCTATCTGCCGCCGAAGGAAAAAGCGACTGGTGCGGCTTTCATAGTGATGCCTGGTGGCGGCCACCGCTACCTGGTGATGGATCTGGAAGGCGAGTTGGTGGCGAAGAAGCTGAACGAAATGGGCGTGGCGGCATTTGTGCTCAGGAGCCGGTTGTCGAAAGCGGAGGGGTCGACATACAAAGCGGAAGTGGAATCGCTGGCCGATGTACTGCGAGCCGTTCGCATGGTGCGGAGCCGCGCGAAGGAATGGGGTGTCGATACGGGCCGCGTCGGCGTGATGGGGTTCTCCGCGGGCGGGTACCTTGCCGCACTTGCCGCGAACCGCTTCGACGCGGGGAATGGGCAATCGGCCGACCCGGTGGAGCGCATAAGTTCCCGGCCGGACTTCGCCGTGCTCGGGTATCCGGGCATGGTTTCGGGCGCGACGTTCACGACAAAAAATCCACCGCCTACGTTCCTGTTCGTCAACAATGACGATGGGCTGGCCACGGCGTCGGAATGACCGGCCGCACCCCCGAGTTCGCCTCCATGCCCGAGGCTCGGTGGCCCGAACTGCTGCACGACTGGATGAACGACCTTGGGTACCTCAACGCTCGGGCTGCGGGCCAGTAGGTGTCGTAGAGTGGAAGTACTCCGTTGAGCATCTACGAGAAGCAGCCCATCTCCCTCGAACATCTGCGCACCACGCCGCTGGGGAGCCGTGGGGGCAAGGTCAACACGTCGCATTTCGCACGGCCGGTTGCGCCTGGTGGCGGAGTCGGCGCGCTGCTGGCGAGTCTTCCCCGGATCCTGGCCGGTGACGACTTCCGCGGGCTGGTGGAGCGGATTCGCACGGCTCGCGCGGCGCGAAAGCCGGTGTTGTGGGGTATGGGTGGGCATGTTATTAAGTGCGGCCTCGCACCTGTGCTGATCGACCTGATGCGCCGCGGATATGCGACAGGTTTTCTGTTTAATGGCTCCACCTCAATTCACGATTTCGAGATCGCTGTGGCTGGAACTACCAGTGAGGACGTGGAGGCCGCGCTGCCTGGCGGCGATTTTGGTATTTCAGAGGAGACGGGGCGTGAGATGAACGCCGCCATTGCGGCCGCTGGGCGTGACGGCATTGGGATCGGCGAGGCGCTGGGGCGCCATCTGCAGGATGTCGGGGCTCCTGAGTTTTCCGAATTCAGTCTGCTGTCGGCAGCATGGCGCGCGGCGGTGCCGGTGACCGTGCACGTCGCGATCGGTACCGACACGCCTCACATGCACCCGGCTGTCGACCCGGCGGCGCTGGGCGCGGCTACGCATTGCGACTTCCGGCTGGCGTGCACCATGGTGTCTGAGTTGAATGAGGGCGGCGTATATCTCAACGTCGGGTCGGCGGTGGTGTTGCCCGAGGTGTTTTTAAAGGCTGTGTCGCTGGTGCGCAACCTGGGGCGGCCGCTGGCGAACTTCACGACTGCGAACTTCGATTTTCTGCAGCACTACAGACCTCGCGTGAACGTAGTCCAGCGGCCTCATGCCGGGTCCGGCGGCCGGGGTTACGCCATCACTGGTCATCATGAGCTGATGATTCCGCTGCTGGCCGCTGCGCTGACCGAAGATGCTGTTTGATCTCGTCCAGTGAGACGGTGGCGGTGCCAGTCTTACCGACCACGATGCCTGCTGCTATGTTCGCCAGTTCCACTGCGGCCCGGATGGGCAGACCAGCTCCAAGAGCCGCAGTCAGGACGGCGGCCACGGTGTCTCCCGCGCCTGTGACGTCGTAGACCTCCCGCGCCAGGGACTGGAATGCCGCGGCGGCACCGTTGGCGGGAACCAGCATCATGCCGTCCGGACCGCGGGTGACCAGGACCCAGGGCACGCCAGCCGACTCGGCCAGGTGGCGGGCCGCGGCCTCGATCTGCGCGGGCGTGTCGACGGGCATGTCGACCGCGTGGGCCAGTTCCCGCAGATTCGGCTTCAGTACAGTGGCGCCGGAGTAGCGGGCGAACGATGTGCCTTTCGGGTCGACCACAACCGGTACCCCCGCGTCTCGCGCGAGGGCGATGAAGCGCGAGGCGTGGCTGCCGCTGAGGACGCCCTTGGCGTAGTCGGAGAGCAGGACGGCGCTGGCGTATTTCAGAGATTCGCTGAAGCCCTGCAGCAGCTGTCCCAGCAGTGCTTCTGACACTGGCGCCGTGCTCTCGCGGTCGGCGCGCAGCAGTTGCTGGCTGTGCGCCACAAAGCGGGTCTTCGTCGGCGTCACACGGCCTGGTTCGCGCAGAAGTACTGCGTCGCATTCGGGGAGCGCCTTACAGAGTTCGGCGACTGCGCTGCCGGACTGGTCATCGCCTGTGACAGACAGCAGCGTGACCTGCGAACCCAGCGCGGCCATGTTGCGCACCGCGTTGCCTGCGCCTCCCAGCATGGAGCGATGACGGTCGGTACGCAGTACGGGTACTGGCGCTTCGGGCGAGATGCGGTTCACGTCACCGTAGATAAACTCGTCCAGCATGACGTCCCCCACGCAGACCGTTTTCGCCCTGCGCAGCCGGTCGACCAGCAGGGCATTGAAGAAGGTGGACAGGTCGCCATCCCGGAACAGATAACCTGTGGCACCCGCCGCTTCGGCTGCCGTGATGTCTCGCGGGCTGTCGCCGATGAGAATGCTGGCGGTCAGGTCGATGTCGAGTTCGCGAGCCGCTCGCAGCAACATGCCGGGGAGTGGCTTACGGCAGTCGCAGTCCACGCGGTAAGCCTGTTCGCTGCCCTGGGGATGATGCGGGCAGTAGTAGAAGGCGTCGATGTGCGCGCCCGCTTCGCCGAGTTGCGCCTGCATCCACCCGTGCAGCGCGACGATTTCCGCTTCGGTGTACAGGCCACGCGCGACACCAGACTGGTTCGTCACTACCACGGTCAGGAAGCCGAGATCGTTGGCACGCCGGACCGCTGCCATGGCGCCGGGCACCCAGCGTACTTCGTCCGACCGGAAGAGATATCCGGCGTCGACGTTCAGCACGCCGTCGCGGTCGAAGAAGATGGCGGGGCGGCGGCCGAGTGTCATTTGTCGCGTTGCGGATCGATGGTAGTTTCCAGAATTACGTCCTGGCGGGTGACGATTTCTTCAAATAATCGCGCCAGATATTCGCCGATAATTCCGATGAAGAGGCTCAGAATTCCCAGTGTTCCGGTCATCAATACGGCCAGTGTGGCGAAACCAGGTGGCCAGGATCCCGCGAACAGCGTCGCGTAGACGATGTAAAAGGCGCTCAGCGCGAGGGACAGGACAGTGATGCCGAGACCGAACCACGTCGCAAGGCGCAGCGGTACTACGGAGTGCGCGGTGATCGCGTCTATGGCGAGCCCGAAGTACTGGGACAGGGTGAACTTGCTCTCTCCGCGCATGCGATCGCGGCGGACATACTCGATGCCAACCTGGTCGAAGCCCATCTCGGCGATGCGTCCACGGATGTACATGCGCGACTGGCGCAGGGTTGCGAGCTGATCCAGAATCGCGCGGTCGACCAGCCTGAAGTCGCCGGCATCTACTGGCAGGTGCGAATCGCTGAGGAACGCCAGCACCCGGTAAAACAACTTGCGGGTGGCACGAATCACAAGGCCCTCGCGACGCTGCCTGCGTATGCCGTAAACCACTTTGTGGCCGCGCTCCCAGAGCCGGATGAAGTCGCGTACCATCTCGGGTGGATCCTGCAGGTCTGCGTCGAGTTGCACGGCGCAATCGCCCGTTGCGTTTCGATAACCGGTCAGGATCGACTTCTGGTATCCGAAATTCCGGGAGAATCGAAAGACGCGAATCCGTGAATCGTTGCGCGCGAGTTCGGTGAGAATGGCGAACGTTTTATCGGTGCTGTGGTTATCGGTGAAGACGAATTCCCAGCGGTAATCCGGCTCGCTGACAGCGAGTTCGCAGATGCCTCGGTAGCAGGCGTCGATGTTCTCTTCTTCGTTGAAGACCGGGATAACAATCGAGATTAGCTTCACGGCCTCTCCTCAGGGGCCAGCAACTCGGCGCGTACCAGCGCCTGCATGGCGGCCGGCAGATCGAACCGCGGTGACCAGCCTGGCAACACCGGCATTCCGGCGACGGGCACCCGAATCTGACCGGTTCGCTGAGGCTTTGCTCCCCATCGTACTTCCACCGGCTTCGCCACTGCCTGCATGAAATGCTCCACCATGGCGCGCACTGACACGCGGATGCCCGTGTCGGCTGCGAACACCACGTGCCCGGAGGCTGCGTCCGGGCTTGCGACGAGGCGTCCGGCATGCTCGAAAGCGGAGCACACGTCGTCGATGTAAATGGGGCAGACGGGCTGCTCGCCGGTGCTTGCGTCCACTGGCTCGCCGGCTCGTACGGATCGAACCAGATCGGTGATCAGCTTCGGGCGTGAGTCGTGCGGCCCGAACACGTCGAACAGCGCCAGTGTGACTGCGCGCAGACCCTGATGGATCGCGAACCAGGTGACCACGTCCTGAAAGGCCTGTTTGGTGGATGCGTACAGTGTGTTGGGCGCGTACTCGCCAGACGGACCGTATTGCCAGAACGTCCCCGTGTTGACCAATGCGCGGCACCCTGTTTGCACCATCGCCTCGCACAGCAGCGTGCCGAACACCACGTTGGCCTCGAGCATGGCGCGCGTGTTACCGGGCGCCATCACGGCGGCAAGGTGCATCACCACGTCCGGCTGAAATGCCGCCAGGGCTTCGGCGATGCTGCTGTCCGTGTCGAGGCGAAACGGGGTGGCCTGGGTATCGGCCAGCGGCTCTTCCGATGCAAGGTGAAGATAGCCGGCGTGGCATCCGACTCGCATCAGGTGTGCCGTCAGCGCGCGCCCGATGTAGCCCGTCGCGCCGGTGAGCAGAACGCGCTTCACCCGCAGACCGCGCCGATCTGCTCACTGGTGAGCTGTCTGAGCGTGCTGCTATTCGAGCCCGAATAGAACGCCCGATACCATGCGGCTGTCATGCGAATGCCTTCCTCAAACGACACACGTGTCGACCAGCGCAGACGTTGATTCGCCATTGCCGGATCGAGCGTCAGGTGACCCGCTTCATGCAGGTTCGGATCGGCCTGCCCCGCGGACCATGCGGCTTCGGGTCCCCACGCGGCCGCCAACGCATCGACCAACTTGCGCACGGTGTGGACATGATCGGCGGGAGGTCCCAGGTTCCACGCTGTTGCGAACTGTGGACCTCCTTCGTACAATGCGCGGGCCAGTGTCAGGTAGCCGCCCAGCGGGTCGATAACATGCTGCCAGGGCCGCACGGCATCGGGCCGCCGGACATCGAGCACCTTACCGGAGGAGAAGGCACGCACGGCATCGGGAACAATGCGGTCGCCGCCCCAGTCGCCGCCGCCAATTACGTTGCCCGCGCGAGCCGACGCGATGGCCAGGTGGTGTTCGGCGTGTCGTGACGGATGGAAGAAGGAGCGCCGCAGTGAATCGGTAATCAACTCCGCACACGCTTTGCTGGCACTGTAGGGGTCGTAGCCTCCGAGCGCGTCGGTCTCCCGATATGGCCAGCACCACTCGCGATTCTCGTAGACCTTGTCCGTGGTGATCATGACGGCCGCCCGCGCCGAAGGGCACTCGCGGCAGCCGAGGATCACGTTGGCGGTGCCGATGGCGTTCGTCTGAAATGCGGACACTGGATCGCGGTACGACTGCCGAACCAGCGGCAGTGCGGCCAGGTGAAGCACTACCTCAGGATCGAAGCCGCGCATTGCGGCGTGCAGCGCCGGGGCGTCGTTGATGTCACCGCGCACGTCCTGGCAGAGCTCCTGGAGCCCGAGCGTGGCGAACATCGACGGGTCCGAAGGAGGCTCCAGCGAGTAGCCGCAAACTTCCGCTCCCAGCCGGTTGAGCCACACCAGCAACCAGGATCCCTTGAAGCCGGTGTGCCCGGTGAGGAACACACGCCGTCCGGCCCAGAACTCGCGCGTGGGATCGAAGTTCACCATACCTTCCACGGGGCGTTGCCTGAGGCCCAGAGTTCTTCCAGCAGCCGCTTGTCGCGCAGGGTGTCCATGGGCTGCCAGAAGCCGGAATGATGCCACGCCCTGAGCTGGTCTTCACTGGCGAGCTGTTCCATCGGCTCGCGTTCCCAGGAGATCTCATCGCTCGACACGCGGTTCAGCGCTTCGGGTTCGAGAACGAAAAATCCACCGTTGATGGTGGACTGCTCGGAATCGATCTTTTCGCCGAAATGCGTGACCTTGTCGCCCTGCACACTCAGCACGCCGAAGCGTCCGGGCGGCTTGATCGCGGTAACCGTAGCGAGTTTGCCGTGCTGCCTGTGGAACTCGACTGTGCCGGAAATGTCAGTGTCACTGACACCATCGCCGTACGTCATGCAGAACGTCTCGGTCAGCATCGGTGCTATACGACGCAGGCGCCCGCCGGTGTTGGTGGTGAGCCCGGTATCGATCATGGTGATGCGCCAGGGCTCGGACCGGTTCTGATGCACCTCAACGGAACGCGAAGACAGATCGACAGTCACATCGCAGGCGTGCAGGAAATAATTGGTGAAATATTCCTTAATTACGTAGCCTTTATACCCGAGGCAGAGAATGAAATCATTGATGCCGTGGGCACTGTAGATCTTCATGATGTGCCACAGAATCGGCTTTGACCCGACTTCGACGAGAGGCTTCGGCACGCGCTCCGTCTCTTCGCTCAGCCGGGATCCCATCCCGCCGGCGAGGATGACAGCCTTCATTGCACGAGGCTCCGGACGCAGGACTGCAGCCTCTCAACCATATAGGCTCGATGCCCGGCCCCGATGCCCGGCCAGACACCGATCCAGAAGCTGTCGTTCATGATTTTGTCCGTGTTGGTGAGCTCACCGCTAACCCTGAAGTCGACGCCCTGGAACGCGGGCTGCCGCGTGAGATTGCCGCCGAAGAGCAGGCGTGAGCCGACCTTCTTCTCTTCCAGCATGGATACGAGGGAGCGGCGGCTAAGTCGCCTTCCATCCCGAATGGTGAGCAGGAAACCGAACCAGCTCGGCTCGGAATTCGGAGTTGGCTCGGGAAGAATGAAGTATTCGTCGAGCTTCAGCTCCCGCAGAGCTTTGGTTAATTCGGCGAAATTTTCCCGCCGCTTTGCTACAAAATAGTCCAGCTTTTTCAACTGGCTGTTACCGAGCGCGGCCTGCATGTCGGTCGCCTTGACGTTGTAGCCGAGGTGCGAGTACACGTACTTATGGTCGTAGCCGTCGGGCAGGCCCGCAAGATTCTTCCACTCGTACCGCTTGCCGCAGGTGTTGTCTTTTCCTGGGGCGCAGTAGCAGTCGCGGCCCCAGTCGCGGAAGGATTCGATCTGCCGCGTAAGGAACGCGCCGTTTGACAACACAGCGCCTCCCTCGCCCATGGTGATGTGGTGCGCGGGGTAGAAGCTCAGTGTCGCCGCATCGCCGAAGGTTCCAACAGGCCGCCCGCCGTAGTGTGCGCCGAGCGCGTCGCAGCAGTCCTCAATCAGCCAGAGGTCGTGTTCGTCGCACAGTTTGCGCACAGCACCCAGATCGAACGGATTGCCGAGCGTGTGGGCGATCATGACGGCGCGCGTGCGTGGCGTAACCGCCGCGGCAAGCAGTGACGGATCGGCGTTATATGTCGGGATATCGACGTCGACAAAGACCGGTATGCACCCGTTTTGCACAATCGGCGCGACCGTGGTGGGAAATCCCGCCGCGACGGTGAGAACTTCATCGCCGGGCTTCAGCCGCTTCTCGCCCAGATTGCGCGACGTGAGTGCTGAAAATGCGACGAGATTGGCTGCCGAACCGGAACAAACCAGCCTCGCGTTTTTGACTCCGCACCGGGCCGCGATTGCGCGTTCGAACTCATCGGCATGGGGGCCCGCGGTGAGCCACATGTCCATCGAAGAATCCAGCAGGGCCGCCAGATCGTCGGCGTCCAGCACCTTACCGGAGCAGGGAATGTAGGTCTCGCCTGGATTAAATCGAGGGGATTCCCGTGCGTCCCAGAACTCTCGGCCAGCCGAAAGAACACGAGACCGCAGTTCGGACTGGCCGTTCTGAGGCAAAGCAACAAGCGTCATTAGAATCTTCCAGCATACCAGGTCACGCCAGGCTCAAGCCCTGGCAGTGGTGGAACCTGGAACATCCTGGAAGGAGCGAAGCGCTTCTTCCTCGTTTTCGAAAACCTCGAACACGGTGATTAGGTGCGTGATCTGCATCAGCCCCCGAACCTTCTTCTGGAGGTGTAGCAGCTTGATGTGAACGCCGCGGCTGGTGCCTGTGGCGTACGCGCCGATCAGTTCGCCGAGCCCAGCGCTGTCGATGTACTGGACGCCGCTGAGATCGAGCAGGATGTTCTGAGCGCCCGTCAGAATGACGTTGCGAATGGCATCGCGCAGTGCCGCCGAGGATTCCCCAAGGGTGACATTTCCTTCCAGCGACAGGATGGTTACAGAGGGAGCGGTGCGAATCCGGCTCTTCAGTATCATGACGTTCCGCCGTGCCACAACAGCGTCACACACCGCCTCACGCGTGTCAACTGCCCGGCGGGGATGCTACGCTCAAGCTTCAGAAGCTCTCATGAAGATTACCGCTCAATCGCCCTGCCGCGTCGACCTTGCAGGCGGAACGCTCGACATCTGGCCGCTTTACCTCTTCCATAAAAACGCCGTTACGGTGAACTTTGCTGTCGACCGTTACACCAGCGCGGAGGTTGTGACCCGCGAGGATTCGAAGATCATTCTGCGGTCGGCTGACCAGAATGGCGAAGAATCATTCGAGTCGCTGGAGCATCTGGAGTCGGCGAAGAAGTACAAGCTGCCGCTGCTGGCGTGGGTGATCCGGCACTTCCGCCCAAAGACTGGACTGGAACTGTCCACCAACTCCGAAGCGCCCGCAGGGGCCGGCATCTCGGGTTCGTCGTCGCTCATCATCTCGATCTCCAGCGCGCTGAACAGGCTCACGGGCTCGGGCCACAATATCGAAAAGATTCGCGAAATATCCCAGAATATTGAGGCGCAGATCATACGCGTTCCCACCGGTTGCCAGGACTACTACCCGGCAATGTACGGCGGCGTGAGCGCGGTGGAGTTGACCGTTTCTGGTATCCATCGCAAAGAAATCCCGATCGACCTGGACGATTTCAACAGCCGCACGGTGCTCGCCTACACGGGTACGCCCCGCAACTCCGGTATCAATAACTGGGAAGTGACGAAGGCGCACATCGACGGCGACAAGACGGTTCGGAAGAACTTCGACCGGATCGCGGCGATCGCTCACGGCATGCGAGGCGCGCTCGAGTCGTCCGACTGGAACGAAGTAGCGAAGCTGATCCGCGAAGAATGGTCGCACCGTCGGAAGAATGCTCCTGGCATCACCACCGACCTCATCGACCGTCTGATTGAAGTTACGAAAAAGCCAGGCGCGAAGGCTGCCAAGGTTTGCGGCGCGGGGGGCGGCGGGTGTGTGTTCTTTTTGGTGGAACCTGGGTCCAGGCCCGCGGTGACGCGCGCCATTGAGGCCGAAGGCGCCACCGTGTTGCCCGTGTCGGTGGCGCCGCGCGGTGTGCGCGTGAGAACCGCGCAGTAGACATATGGAAGCGACGGTCCCCGAATACAAGCTGGGACAGGCCGTCAAGTTCGGCTTTTACGGCATTGTCAGCTGGATTGGGCTGATCGTCTTTACGTTTGTGCTCAGCGGACTCGGCTACCTGATTGGTGCCGCAGGGTCGGTGTTCGCCGCGGCATTCACCGCCAACGCGCTTTCAATCCGTGTCTTTGAGCGGCTACCCATTACGGCTGTGGGGCTCGGCTGGCATGCCTGTTCGCGGCGCAATCTGTTCCTCGGCATCGGGCTTGGGGCGCTGGCGGCATCGCTGGTCACACTGGTCCCACTGGCGCTCGGCATGGCGGAGATGCAGCCGGATCCCGACAACCCTGGGGGCGCAGCCACTTTCCTGTTCGTCACGTTAGTCCTGCTGTTCGGCGCCATCGGCGAGGAACTACTGTTCCGCGGCTACGGCTTCCAGATTCTGGTTCGGCTGATCGGGCCGGTGGGCAGCCTGCTGGCGACCGCCCTGCTGTTCGGCTACGTCCACATGCAGAACCTCAACTCGACGCCTCTTGGCATCGCCAACACGGCGGGATTTGGAGTCGTGCTGGGGTACGCGTTTCTGCGAACGGGCGAGCTCTGGCTGCCGATCGGGATCCACTTCGGCTGGAACTGGATTCTGCCCATCGCTGGAGTGCAGGTCAGCGGATTTAAAATAGGGGTGACGGGTTACGCGCTGCACTGGAAGGTCGCCGACGTTTGGAGCGGAGGCGCTTACGGACCGGAAGCGAGCGCGTTGACGTGCGGCATCGTTGTCGCGCTGCTGGCTGCGCTGAAGTTCATGCCTCTGGCTCGAACGGAGGCGGCACTGCTGGTGGCGCCGGATCCGCCCGATCAGTCGCCCAGGGAGGCTTAGATGTTTCGGCTCCTTCTCGTTTTATCCATTGGCGCAGCGCTGCTGCCTGGCGCCGACAAGCTCGAGTTTGAACAGCGTGTCGCGATTATCAGAGGCATGAGCGCTGAGTTCGCCACTTCAAAGATTCTGCTGCCGCGCTCGAAGAAACCGCTGGAGTACGAGTCGACCGGCAAGTATGACCGAGCCACGTGGGATACTGCCGCCAGGACGCTCGGCCCGGCAGCGCGGATCGGCGACATGATCCAGATCACGAAGGTGGATATTGAGAAGGACCAGATCCTCTTCGAGATCAACGGTGGGATGAAGGGCGGCCGCAGGTGGTACGACAACGTGCAGGTGGGCGCCGGGTCCGGCACTGTGCCGATTCGGTCCAACAACACGCCTGCGCCAGGAGGCACCACCATCGCGCTTAAGTTCGACAAAGCGGTGCCTGCGCTGGAAGCTTCGGACATTAAAAAAATGCTGGCGCCGATCCTCGATTTTGAAAGGCGCACCGCCACCGAGCAAACGATCGACACGCTGCCGCCGGAGATCAAGGCCGCGGTGCAGGATAAGCGCGTGATCGAGGGCATGGACCGGGATCAGGTGATGATGGCCGTCGGCAAGCCTCGCACCAAGGTTCGCGAGTCCAAAGACGGCAATGACACGGAGGACTGGATTTACGGATTGCCTCCAGGCAAGGTGTCGTTCATCACATTTGCTAACGGAAAAGTGATTCGCGTAAAGGAATCGTACGCGGGACTTGGGGGCGAGACGATGCCGCAACAAAAGCCGGTGCTGTAGAGTTTCCCTACACGGCTGCTAAAATCGTATTTGGAACCCCACCAAACTCCAAAGGAGAACGCTCGCTCAATGGCGATCAAAGTTGGAATCAACGGCTTCGGCCGGATCGGGAGAAATGTGCTTCGGGCCGGAATTGCTAATCCCGGTATCGAGTTCGTTGCTGCCAATGATCTTACTGACACGAAGACCCTGGCGCACCTGCTGAAGTACGATTCGACCCTTGGCCCGCTGGGCAAGGAAGTAGTCGTTGATGGCGACACCATCATCGTTGACGGCAAGCCAATCAAAATTTTCGCGACGAAAAACCCGGCGGAGATCGACTGGTCGTCGCTTGGCGTCGACATTGTCATCGAATCCACGGGGCATTTCACCGACGGAACCAAAGCCAAAGCCCACATCAGTGGCAGCGTAAAGAAAGTCATTATCTCCGCGCCGGCGTCCAACGAAGACATCACTCTCGTTCTCGGCGTGAACGATGACAAGTACGATGCGGCCAGCCATCACGTTGTCTCTAATGCGTCGTGCACCACCAATTGCCTCGCGCCTTTCGTCAAGGTTCTGCATGAGAACTTTGGCATCGAGAAGGGCTCGATGACCACGATTCACAGCTACACCAACGATCAGAATGTGCTCGACTTCCCGCACAAAGATCTGCGCCGGGCCCGTGCCGCTGCCATCAATATGATTCCGACCTCGACCGGCGCCGCCAAAGCGATCGGGCTTGTGATGCCGGAGTTGAAGGGCAAGCTCGACGGCTACTCCATGCGCGTACCGACGCCGAACGTATCCGCTGTCGATCTGGTGGCCGTACTCAAGACGAACGCGACCGGCGAGGAGCTGAACGCGAAGCTGAAGGAAGCTTCCGAAGGTTCGCTGAAGGGCATCCTCGGGTTCACAATGGACCCGGTGGTCTCCACCGACATGCTGCGCAATCCGAACAGCTCCATCATCGACGGATTGATGACCAAGGTGCTCGACGGCAACCTCGCCAAGGTTCTCAGCTGGTATGACAACGAATGGGGCTATAGCTGCCGCGTTGTCGATCTGGTCATCTTCATGGGCCAAAAGGGCCTCTAATCCGGTAAGTTTTCCCGAAAAGGGGTGCAAACGCACCCTTTTTTTACATACGAATACATTCCCGCCGGAACGCGTCCCACAGTTACCATGCGGTACGCAACAGCAACTCTCCTACTCAGCTTCACCACTCTTGCACTGGCCCAGACTGGTCGACCCCAGATGACCTGGTCCGGCTACGTAACGGGCGGAGCCACACTATTCATTCAGGGGAACCGCGCCGACATTCAGGGCCGCGACACCGGTGCGGTCGACCGTCCCATTGCACGGTTCAACGAGCCTCTTCCCGCCGGGCGCACCCGGGTCGACATGCAGATCCGGCGCGGCCGTGGCCGGGTGGAAATCGTGGAGCAGCCGAGCCCTGCCAACGAGTTCGCCGCAGTGGTGCAGATCAATCCGCCGGGCCGTCGGGCCGAACTCTACAATCTCGAATTCTTCTGGAATAGCAACGTGGACACCAGTTCCGATCACAGGGATGATCGCTGGGACGATCGCAGGGATGATCGCTGGGACGACCGCAGGGACCGCCGCCGCGACAACTGGGAAATGCGCGGCCGCAGCGCCGACATGGGCGGCGGGACCGGCCAGTTGCAGTGGAGCGGGGAGGTCGACAACGAAGTGCTGGTGCAAGTCCGCGGACAGCGCGCCGCCTCACGAGTGGTGCGCGGCCAGTCCGTCACTGGGGAACGCATTGACCTCAGCACGGCCATGCCGCGCCAGGCCATGAATGTCCGGCTGGAGGACGTGCGTGGACGGGGACGGATTGAGATTGTAGACCAGCCAAACTCACAGAATGGCTTTGCCGCCATTGTGCGAGTTCGGGATGAGGGCAGCGGGCGTTCGCCGCACTCGTTCCGCCTGGTGTGGGACGGTGGCGGCATCAACGGCAACGACTCGGTGCTCAGCCCGTCCCTTTCTTCCGATGGCCGCTACAGGACGCAGGTGCCCGATCAGGGATTTGCTCGCTGGACCGGACGCATTGACGGACATGCCCGGATTACCATTCAGGGGAACCGCGCTACCAGCACCACGGTCACGGGTCAGCCGGTCGGCGGGATGAACGTCGATTTCGGTGGCGGACCTGGTATACCGTCGCGTGGGCTTGCCGACGTGCAGGTTCGGAAGTTGCAGGGGCGCGGCGAAGTACGCGTCATCGAGACACCTACCGCGCGCAACAACTCCGCCCTCATCTTCGAGATCGATGACAACGACGGCGGGGCTGATAATTACGAAGTGGAAATTACCTGGCGTTAGAGAAGCCTGAAATGGGGGCCAGGCCCCCAGGCCAGGCCCCCAGGCCTGCGGCGGTCTCTCAAGACCGCCAGCTATACCTGGCGCTAGCCTCTGACAGCGGCGCAGACGGCATCGGTGAAGTCGCCGGTGTTGGCTGTGCCGCCGGTATCCATTGGCACGTGTTTGCCCTCGGCATAGACGAACTCGACCGCGTCGTGCAGTTTCCTGGCGGCCTCGAGTTCGCCCAGATGGTTGAGCATCATGATGGCTGACAGCATCAGCGCTGTCGGGTTCGCGATACCCTTGCCTGCGATGTCGGGGGCGCTGCCGTGGACGGCTTCGAACACGGCGTGTTCGTCGCCGATATTGGCGCCAGGAGCGAGTCCGAGACCGCCGATCAGTCCGGCGGCAAGGTCCGATACGATATCGCCATACAGGTTCGGAAGCAGCAGGATGTCGAACGTCTCCGGCCGCATTACCAGCTGCATCGCGGCATTATCGACGATGAGTTCCTTGTACTCGATGGAGGGATTCCTTTGTGCCACCTCACGGCAGCAGCGCAGGAACAGGCCGTCGCTCAACTTCATGATGTTGGCTTTGTGGACGGCAACCACCTTGTGGCGGCCGTGACGTATCGCGTAAGTGAAGGCCGATTCGGCAATGCGAATGGAAGCGCGGCGCGTGATGATCTTCAGACTCTGCATCACATCCGGTACGATCTCATGCTCCAGCCCGGAGTACACGTCTTCGGTGTTCTCGCGGAAGATCACCATGTCGATCTTCACATCGTTGTAGCGCGTCTTGATGCCGGGCATCGTATGAATCGGGCGCACGTTGGAGTACAGGTCCATGCGCTTGCGCAAAGCGACGTTTACGCTGGGGAACCCGCCAGCCACAGGAGTGGTCACCGGGCCCTTCAGGCCGACCTTTGTCTTCGACAGCGAGTCGACAACGTATTGGGGAAGCACCTGGCCGAAGTTCTGGATGATGTCGGAAGTCAGTTCGACACGATGCCAGTCAATTTCCACTCCGGTGCTGTCGACAACTCGGCGAGTTGCGTCCGCGACTTCCGGACCGATTCCATCGCCAGGGATAAGGGTGACAGGGTAGGCCACGTCCCGATTATAAGGGTGTCGTCCTGTCAGGCGGCCCAGTAGGCCCAAACCCGCAGTTTCGTGCCACCCGCGGTTCGTGCCAGAGTGGGCCGGAGTCGATAAGCGGCGCCCTCGTACGCGTTGAGACAGCGCAGCAGGGATGTCGGGATACGGAACACTTCGCCTCCGACCCGACCGCGGCCAGGCGTGATGAACGGCCAGCGGCCGGGCCAGTGAAGGTCGGCTCGAATGACGGCGTCGCCGACGTACTCGCCTCGTTCTCGCAGCAGACGCGCGGCCCGGTTGGTGAACCCGCGCTGCAGCGAGCCATAAGTGAACAGCAGCCGCGTCACTCTGGCATGATAGGCCACATGGAAGTTCGGATTTGCTCGACGCGAGTCGACATGGGTCAGGCATCGGCAGCCCTGGGCGCCGCGGCGATTGCCCGCGCAATCGAGACTGAGGGACGCGCGGTGGTCGTCTTCGCTTCTGCGGTGTCGCAGAATGAGTTTCTGGACGCGCTGGCCGCTTCGGATCGTATCGACTGGAGTAAGGTAGTCGCGTTCCACATGGATGAGTACATCGGGCTCGGACCCGACCATTCGGCTTCGTTTCGCAGATTCCTGAATGACAAACTCTGGTCTCGTGTGAAGCCCTCAGCGTTTCATCAGCTGGGGGGCGAGGCTTCTGACATCGACGCGGAGATTCGGCGCTATTCCGACCTGCTGGAGCAGGAGAAACCGAGCATCTGCTTCGGCGGAATCGGTGAGAATGGGCACCTGGCGTTCAACGACCCGCCGGTGAATTTCGAGGACACGGAACTGGTGCGCGCTGTGGAACTGGATGAGGTATGCCGACGCCAGCAAGTCTTCGATGGCGCGTTTGGACACATCACCGAAGTGCCTCGCACGGCGCTGACGATCACGGTACCGGCGTTGGCGCGGATTCCGACGGTGATCCTGAACGTGCCGGGTTCGAATAAGGCGGACGCGGTGCGGCGGAGTGTCGAGGGTCCTGTGACCCCCGACTGCCCGGCTTCAATTCTGCAGCGTCATGCGAACGCGACGCTGTTTGTGGATGTGGATTCGGCCGCACTGCTCGGCGGCCGGTAATTAACTGACGCTGCTGGCTGCCTTCTCGGCGTGAATTTCCTGCAGGCTCCAGACGCGAATCGGATCGCGGCGATAGCTGGCTACCGCTTCGGCCGAGGCTTTGGCGGCACTCAGCGTCGTAATGCAGGGAATCCGGTGCGTCACAGCCGCCCGCCGCAGGGCCTTCTCGTCGCTGAATGACGGCGCTCCGGTAGTAGTGTAAATGATCAGCTGGACCTGATTGCCCTTCAGCAGATCGACTGCGTTGGGACGGCCTTCATTTACTTTGAAAACCGTCTTGCACGGAACTCCGGCAGCTTTGATGGCATTGGCTGTTCCCCGTGTGGCGGCGAGGTGGAAGCCCAGCGCATGGAAGCGCTTCGCGAGTTCGGCGGCCAGTTGCTTATGGCCGTCGTTCACGCTGATAAAGATGGTCCCCGATCGCGGCAGCGGCGTACCCGCCGACAGCTGCGCCTTCGCGAAGGCCTCGCCGAAATTCTCGCCTACGCCCATCACTTCGCCCGTCGACCGCATCTCCGGTCCGAGCACCGGATCGACGCCAGGGAATTTATTGAACGGAAATACCGGCGATTTTACGAAGTATTTCGACACCGTCAGCACGCCATCCCTGGTCTCGCCGATCATTTCCTTGAAATCACCGAGCTTTTTCCCCAGCATCAGTCCCACTGCAATCTTCGGCAGCGGCACACCTGTCGCTTTACTGACATAGGGCACAGTGCGCGAAGCGCGCGGATTCACTTCCAGCACGTAGACCGTGCCGCCCTTGATGGCGTACTGCACGTTCATCAGACCGATGACGCCAAGCGCCAGCGCGAGCTTCCGGGTGTGCGCCTTGATGGTGCTGATTTCCTCTTCGGTGAGCGAGATCGGCGGCAACACACAGGAGCTGTCGCCCGAGTGAACGCCCGCCTCTTCAATGTGCTCCATGATGCCGGAGATCAACACATCGTCGCCGTCGCACAGCGCGTCCACGTCGACTTCAACTGCGTCTTCCAGAAAGCGGTCCACCAGCACCGGACGCGACTGCGAGAACGTCACCGCTTCGTGCATATAGCGATGCACGGTCTCTTCGTCGTAGGCGATGGTCATGGCGCGGCCACCCAGCACGTAGCTGGGCCGCACCAGCACCGGGTAACCGATTCGCTTCGCTACAGCGATGGCTTCCTCCGCGCTCGTCGCCGTGCCATTCTCAGGCGACGGAATGTCGAGCTCCGTTAGCAGCGCACCGAACCGCTTGCGATCTTCGGCAAGGTCGATATTCTCGGGATCGGTCCCGATGATTGGCACTCCGAGCGCCTTCAGCGGCATCGACAAATTCAGCGGAGTCTGCCCGCCGAACTGTACGATCACGCCGTCGGGCTTCTCGTTGTCGACAATGTTCATGACCTCTTCAAGCGTCAGCGGCTCAAAGTACAGGCGGTCACTGGTGTCGTAGTCGGTCGAGACGGTCTCCGGGTTGCAGTTGACCATGATCGATTCCACGTCGAAATCCTGCAGCGCGAATGAGGCGTGGCAGCAGCAGTAGTCGAACTCGATGCCCTGGCCGATTCGGTTCGGACCCGATCCCAGAATCATGACCTTCTTCCGGTCATTCACGTCGGATTCGTCTTCCGATTCGTAGCTGGAATACAGATACGGCGTGAAGCTCTCGAACTCCGCCGCGCAGGTGTCGACCCGGTTGAACACGGCTCGTACACCCAGGCTCTTGCGATACTCACGGAACGCCAGAGGGTCGGCCTTGACGGCACGCGCCATCCGGTTGTCGGAGAGCCCGTCGCGCTTACACTTTGTCAGCTCGGCCTTCGTCAACGACTCCAGCGTACGGCCTTCCAGCGACTTCTCCAGCGCTACCACTTCGGCGATTTGCCGCAGGAACCATGGGTCCACCATGGTCATTTCCTGCACCTCTTCCACCGACATGCCCCTCTCAAACGCAAAGCGGATGTAGCCCAGACGGTCGGGGTTCGGAGTGATCAGGCGTTTGGCGAGGAGCCGCTCGTCGTAGACTTCCGCCGCCGAAGACTTGCCCGTTTCCAGTGATCGCATGCCCTTGCCGAGCGCCTGTTTGAACGTGCGCCCGATGGCCATCACTTCGCCCACCGACTTCATCTGCGTTCCGAGCACGGGCTCCGCGCCAGGGAACTTCTCGAACTGCCAGCGAGGGATCTTGACCACCACGTAATCGATGGTCGGCTCAAAGCACGCAGGCGTCTGTCGGGTAATGTCGTTGCGAATTTCGTCGAGGCGGTAGCCCACGGCGAGCTTCGCCGCGATCTTCGCGATCGGGAATCCGGTCGCCTTGGAAGCGAGCGCCGAGGACCGCGACACGCGCGGGTTCATCTCGACGATGACCATGCGGCCGTTTTCCGGGTTGATGGCGAACTGCACGTTCGATCCACCGGTATCCACGCCGATCTCGCGCAGGCAGCGGAGCGCCGCGTCGCGCATCATCTGATACTCGCGGTCCGTCAACGTTTGCGCTGGCGCGACTGTGATGGAGTCGCCCGTGTGGACGCCCATCGGATCGAAATTTTCAATCGAGCAGACAATGATTGCGTTGTCGGCCAGATCGCGCATGACTTCGAGCTCGTACTCTTTCCAGCCAATGACGCTCTCTTCAATCATCGACTCATGGACAGGAGACAGGTCGAGCCCGCGCTCGAGAATCTCTTCGAGCTCTTCGCGGTTGTAGGCGATGCCGCCCCCGCTGCCGCCCATCGTGAATGACGGGCGAAGAATCACGGGATATCCGTTCTTTTCGGCGAACTCGACGCCAGCCTCAATGGAATTGACGAGTTGCGACTTCGTCATATCGAGGCCGATTTTCCGCATCGCGTCTTTGAAAAGAAGCCGGTCTTCGGCCTTCTTAATAGACTCGATTTTCGCGCCGATCAATTCGACGCCGTACTTCTCAAGCACGCCGGCTTCCGCCAAATCGACCGACAGGTTGAGGGCAGTCTGCCCACCCACGGTTGAGAGCAGGGCATCGGGACGCTCTTTGCGGATTACTTCTTCGGCAAATGCGACGGAGAGAGGCTCGATATAGGTGCGGTCCGCAAGGTCCGGATCCGTCATGATGGTGGCCGGGTTCGAGTTGATAAGAATCACCTCATACCCGTCACTGCGCAGCGCTTTGCAGGCCTGCGCGCCGGAATAATCGAACTCACAGGCCTGGCCGATAATGATCGGGCCAGAACCGATAATCAGGATGCGTTTCAGGTCGTTTCTGCGCGGCATGTTATCGCTTCGCCTCCTTCATAAGCTTGATGAAGTCGTCGAAGAGGTAGTAACTGTCATGAGGTCCAGGAGCCGCTTCAGGGTGATACTGCACGCAGAACACGGGGTGCCTCCGGTGGCGGAAACCCTCCAGCGTCTCGTCGTTGAGATTGATGTGGGTCAGTTCCACGTCGCTATCATTCAGCGAATCGGGATCGACCGCGAACCCGTGATTATGCGACGTGATTTCCACCTTGTTCGTCACCTTGTTCAGCACGGGATGATTGGCGCCACGGTGCCCGAACTTGAGTTTGTAGGTCGACCCGCCGAGCGCGCGGCCAAGGAGTTGATGGCCAAGGCAGATACCGAAGATGGGGGTTTGGCCCACCAGTTTGCGGATCTCGGCGGTCGGGCCTTCGAGAGGCTCCGGATCGCCGGGTCCGTTGGAGAGGAACACTCCGTCGGGACGAAGCGCGAGCACGTCTTCCGCAGTGGTCATTGACGGAACAACCGTTACACGCGTCCCAGACTGAACCAGCTTCCGCAGGATGTTCCGCTTGATCCCGAAGTCATAGGCGACCACATGATAGTCCGGCGGAGGGAGCACCGGAATACGTTCGGATGCGGAGACCGGGTCGACCCCAAGCGTCCACTCGTAGCCCTTCGGCGTAGTTACGCGACTGGCGAGATCGAGACCGGTCATCGACGGCGAGTTACGGGCGCGCTCCACCAGCTCGGAGGGATCGCCGCCCTGGGTCGACAGCACGCCGCGCATGACACCACGAGTGCGGAGGTGGCGCACCAGACGGCGGGTGTCGATGTCGCTGATGATGGGAACGCCGTATTTGGCGAGGAACTCATCGGCTTCCGCCTCAGAGCGCCAGTTACTGGCGAGCGGGGAAAATTCGCGCACCACGAGACCTTCGATATAGGGTTTTACGGCTTCATTGTCGCCATCGTTGGCGCCATAGTTGCCGATTTGGGGATAAGTGAGGACGACGATTTGCCCGGTGTACGACGGATCGGTGAAAATTTCCTGATACCCGGTGATGGAAGTGTTGAAAACCACTTCACCGGAGCGTTCCGTGCGCGCACCAAAGCTTCTGCCCTCGAAGACTGTTCCGTCCTCCAGGGCGAGCAAGGCTATATTCAACTCAGGGGCTCTCCTCAGGTGGGTATTTCCTACCATTGGACCACGCCCGGACCTCCCGGCTCAACGATCTGCCGCATCCTGACCACAACCTCCCGTCTCTTCGGGTGTTAGACACCTCAGGAGTACCGAAATGCGAAGTTTTGTCGCAAGTCTGCTCGCCGTGAGTCTTGTTTTGCCCGGCGGCGCTTTTGCTGCCAAACCGCGGCAGATGTCAAAGGAGCAGCAGGTCGACCACGCGCTGAATCGCCTCACCTGGGGCCCGGAGCCCGGGGAAGCCGCGGGAGTCAGGAAGCTGGGCGTCAAGAAGTGGATTGATCGCCAACTCCAGCCGCAGTCCATCTCCGAAGATCCCGACTTGCAGGCGCGCCTCGATGCCATGCCGGTGCTGAAGGCCGACACGGCGGAGATGTTCGAAAAGTTTAAAGACAGGAAGTCGGGCGCCATCCGCCCGGCGGTCCAGAACGTGGTTGAAGCCCGTTTCCTTCGCGCGGTTTACACAAATCGCCAGCTGGAGGACGTGCTGACCGACTTCTGGTTCAACCACTTCAACGTGTTCATGGACAAGGGTGCTGACCGCGTCTTCGTCGGCCCCTATGAGCGCGACGCCATCCGGCCCTTCGTGCTGGGCAAATTCCGCGACATGCTGGAAGCAACGGCATCGCACCCGGCCATGCTTTGGTATTTGGACAACTGGCAGTCAATGGGTCAGAATGCGCCGCTCGGGCGACTGGCGAAGCGCGCCGGCAAGAAGGGCGCGCGTGGGCTGAATGAGAACTACGGCCGTGAACTGCTGGAACTGCACACGCTTGGCGTCGACGGCGGGTACACGCAGCAGGACGTGATCGACGTGGCTCGCTGCTTCACAGGCTGGACGATTCGTGACGGCAAGTTCCAGTTCGCTCCGGGCATGCATGACTCGGCGGAGAAGACTGTACTGGGCGTAAAGATCCCGGCCGGTGGCGGTAAAGAAGATGCGCAGACGGTTCTCGACATCGTGTCGCGGCACCAGTCGACGGCGAAGTTTGTTTCGCTCAAACTGGCGCAGCGGTTCGTGTCGGACACGCCGTCTCCTGCGCTGGTCAACGCGATGGCGGCCACGTTCCTGAAGTCTGATGGCAACCTTCGTGACGTGATGAAGACCATGTTGAACGCGAAGGAATTCTGGGCCGCGGACAACTACCGGGCCAAGATCAAGTCACCGATGGAGCTGGTGGTCAGCGCGGCTCGCGCGGGTCAGGCCGAGTTGAAGAATGGCCTCACGCTGGCGGTGGCGGCGGAGAAGATGGGGCAGCCTGTGTATCGAAAACTGGAGCCTACGGGGTACTCCAACGTCAGTTCCGAGTGGAAGAATTCAGCGAGCCTGATGGCGCGCATGAATCTGGCATCGGCCTTCGCGCAAAACAAAGTGCCGGGTTTGAAGATGAACTGGCCCGACGATGCTGCGGCGATTCTGTCACATAAACCCTCGGCATCGCTGAAGCAGACCCTTAGCGCGAGCGTCGACAAGAGAACTGCTGTGGAAGCGGTGCTCGGTTCTCCGGAATTTCAGAAGAGGTAGCAAATAGTCATGAACAGACGCGCATTTGTGAAAGGCGGAGCTGTCGCTATGTTTGGGGCCGGAATGGCTCCGGCGTGGCTGGCACGAGCGGCTGCCGGCAACACGGGTGGTCGGCGAAAGGTGCTGGTGGCGCTGTTCCAGCGTGGCGCGGCCGACGGCCTCAACGTCGTTGTGCCGTACTCTGATCCGGCGTACTACGCGCTTCGTCCCACCATCGCGATCGCGAAGAAGGACGTCATCGACCTCGACGGGCAGTTCGGTTTGCACCCGTCGCTGACGCCGCTGAAGAAGCTGTGGGATGAGAAGCAACTCGCCATCGTGCACGCGGCGGGATCTCCCGATCCTACGCGCTCGCACTTCGACGCGCAGGACTACATGGAGTCGGGCACGCCTGGTTTGAAAGCGACGGCGGATGGCTGGCTGAATCGTGCGCTCACTGGGCGCGAGGCCACCAGCCCGGTTCGCGCCGTCGGCATGGGCACCATCCTGCCTCGGGCGCTGCGCGGTAAAAACACGGCTGTCGCCATCGCCAGCGTGCCGAGCTTCAAGGTGCGCGACGAGAAGACGGCCACCACCTTCCAGCAGCTCTACGGCGCGGACAGCGCGCTGTCCGGAGCGGCGAAGGAAACGTTCGAGGCGATGCGACTCCTGCAGTCGATTCCGAAGCCGGAACTGGCTGCGGGCGTGAGCTACCCGGGCAACGCGCTTGGCCGCAATTTGCAGCAGATCGCGCAGCTGATCAAGGCGGATGTGGGTCTCGAGGTCGCATTTGCCGACATGGGCGGATGGGACACGCACACCAATGAAACGCAGCAGTTGAACGGATTGCTGACCCAGTTCGGCGCGGCGCTCGGCGCGTTCTCGCAGGACATGGGCGACCGGATGCAGGACGTGGTGGTCGTCACCATGTCGGAGTTCGGACGCACTGCGAAAGAGAACGGCAACCTCGGCACCGACCACGGACACGCCAACGTGATGTTCGCGTTTGGCGGCGGCGTTCAGGGCGGCAAGGTGTACGGCAAGTGGCCCGGCGTCGCAGTGGAGCAGCTCTACGAACGCCGTGACCTGGCCGTTACTACTGACTTTCGCGACGTGCTCGGCGAACTGGCGGCCGGGCATCTCCGAACCTCGGCATCGGCCCCGGTGTTCCCCGGATACAAAACGAACCCATTAGGGTTGTTAGTTCGCGCCTGATCCCCAGTAAATCCGCAGATTCCCGGTGGCCCGACCTCCCGCGATGAGGTCGGGCTTGCCGTCTCCGTTGAGGTCGGCGATGGTGAGGTCCTCCACCGCGACCCCGTCGTCGACCGGCGACTTCTTCCATTCGCCCGACGCGCTCCGCTTGTACATCGCGATACCCCACGGCTTGTTGCGCCAGCCGGCGATGAGCTCGTCGCTGCCATCGCCGTCGAAGTCCGCCCACGCGAGCGCGTGAGCCTGGTTCAGCCCCGTCTCGATCTCTGTGCGCTTCCATGGGCCGGCCTTCGACTCTTCGTAGACCACGACCTTGTTGCCATGCCACGGTTCGACCGTTGCCAGCCAGCGCGTTTTCGCCACCGTGCCGAGCTTGATCTCACCAGGTTGACCTTGGGCGATGAGCCGCTTTGTCCACTTGCCGTCTTTGCCTTTGGCGAGCGCGTGGACGCCCTCGGTGCTGGCGGCCCAGATCTCGCGGCCGACGGTGATGAAGTTGTGGACGATGTGCAGGGAACCGTCGGCCACCTCGACCGGCCACGGCTCGGTTGCCGGGTTCTTTGGCACGGTGTAGACGAGGATTCGCGCGCCCGGCCCGTCGGTCCATGCCGGTCCGGACGTGCCCTTGCCGTGCAGCGGCACCACGATCAGTTCCGGCTTGCCGTCGCCGGTGATGTCGGCCCAACGGATCCGGTGAATGGTCGGCTCGGTGGTGATGTCGGTGACCTTCCCAGTGGACGAGACCCAGTGCAGAGACCCGCCGCCCTTGGTGTTGGTCGCCTGCCAGTCGGCTCCGAGGGCGAAGTCGAGCTTCCCGTCTCCGTCGATGTCGGTGGCGGAGAGTGCCACGTTGTCCTTCTCAGTGACCTTTTCGACCACGACGTGCTTTTCCCACGTCGGGTTTTGGAACCACATCAGTTGCGTGTTGTTGATGAGGACGATGTCGAGCTTGCCATCGCCGTTCACGTCGGCGGTGGTGACTGCGTAGACGACGTTGAGTCCGGTAGCGATTTCCTGCCCGGGCGCAAGGCCCAGCAGGGCTAAGGTGAGAGCGGCGATCATGGGACACAAGGTATCACTGAAAGCGTTACGATTGAAGTATGGCTTCGGCTCCGCCACTCCCGTTGATTTCGGTTGAGGAGTACCTCCGGACGTCGTACGAGCCCGAGTGCGAGTACGTCGACGGAGTCCTGCTTCCGAAAGAAATGCCGAAAAATCGACACAGCATATTGCAGATGCTGCTGACAGAGCAGTTGCGAGCGCAGGCCAGGCAACTGCAGCTTGCGGTCCGCCCAGAACTGCGAATTCGCACGAACCCGACGCGGTTCCGCATTCCCGATGTCTGTGTCTACGAAGGCGTGCAGGCGGAGGAAGTGCCGTCCCGGCCGCCGCTCCTGACGTTCGAGGTCACCTCTGATTCGGAGCCGATGTCAGCACTGAAGGCTAAAGTCCGCGATCACCTGAGTATGGGGACCCGGCTCGCCATCGTCATCGATCCGGAAGATCGGTCTGTGCTGTTGCAGGATGGCCACGGGCTGAGATCACTGGAGAGCCGGCTGCTACAAGTAGAGACCAAAAAGGGCGTCCTTGAAATTGACTTCGACGCCCTTTTTGCCGAGATGGATCAGGAACTCAGTCCTGAATAATTAAGCCCACTTCGCCAGCCGCATGTCGCCCGATTCCAGGAACGCCTGGTGCAGACCGAAGGCATGCTTGAGCGACTGCGGAGTGTGGCCGCCTTCCATGATCTTCAGATAATCCCGGAGCAGACCCTTGTACTCCGGGTCGGCGCATTTCTCGATAATCACGCGCGCACGGTCGTGCGGGTCGCAGCCACGAAGGTCGGCGACACCGTGCTCGGTCACCACGATCTGTACGGAATGCTCGCTGTGATCGACATGCGCCACCAGCGGAACAATCGTTGAGATCTTCCCGCCCTTCTGCGTCGACGGGCAGGAGAAGATCGACAGATAAGCGTTGCGGGTGAAGTCACCCGACCCGCCAATTCCGTTCATCATCTGCCGTCCCATCACGTGTGTCGAGTTGACGTTGCCGAACAGGTCAATCTCGATGGCCGTGTTCATCGACACAATGCCGAGGCGCCGCACCAGCTCCGGGTGATTGGAGATCTCCTGCGGACGCATCACAATCCGCGACCGGAAGAAGTTGAGGTTCCCCGTCACCGACTTCATGGAATCCGAGCTGAGCGTCAGCGCGCAGGTCGAGGCGAAGGTGCAGCGCTCACTTTCCAGCAGACCGACCACGGAGTCCTGAAGAACCTCGGTGAACATCTCGAACGGTGGGACCTCGGGGTGGCTGCCGAGCGCGCCCAGCACGCAGTTGGCGATATTACCCACGCCAGACTGCAGGGGCAGGAACGTTTTGGGGATGCGGCCGAGACGCATTTCGGACACCAGGAACTCGGCCACATTGTGACCAATAGCTTCGGTGCAGGCGTCGGCGGGATCGAAGCCACCGCACTCGTCTGCCTCGTCGGTTTCGACGATTCCGGCGATCTTCTCGGGCGGGATGACGACGATCTTCGAACCGACGCGGTCCCGCACTCCGTAGATCGGAATCTCCTTGCGCGTCGGTGGATCTTCGGGCTCGAAGATGTCGTGGAACCCGAGCATGGTCGGCGGAAGATGCCGGTTCAGCTCGATGAGCACTCTGTCCGCCTGGTTGAGGAACGTGTTCGACGCGCCGACAGAAGTGGTCAGCACGATGCCGCCGCCTTCGGTGATGTCGCAGGCTTCGACAACCGCCCAGTTCACCGGACCGAGGAACCCATATCGCACGGCCTGCGGCAGCATCGACAAGTGCATGTCGAAGAACTTCACAGCGCCGGAATTGATCTGCTTGCGCAGCAGGGAGTCCGACTGATACGGCGTGCGGAAGCTGATGGCTTCCGCCTCAGCCAGCGCGTGGTCCAGCGACTTGCCGGTGGATGCTCCCGTCAGCACACCAATCTTGAAGGGCCTCCCGGCCTCATGTTCGCGCTTTGCCTTCGCGGCAATTTCCCGCGGTATGGCCTTCGCGGCGCCGGCTGGCGTGAATCCGCTGAACCCGACGGTCTGTCCGTTCTGAATGAGGTCTGCTGCTTCCTGAGCAGTGAGGCGTGCAAAAGACATGTCAGTTTTCCTAAACTTTCGTGGCGCCTGAAAAGACGCTCAGTAATTGCGAAGCGGCGCTGAACGGCGTGGTCTCGCCCGCTCGTACCCTGGCCTGCAGTTCCGGCAGACGGCGTTGCATCTCCGGGTTCGTTTGGAATAAATGCGTGAGTCCGTCGCTGAGGAGTTCCTTCATCCAGTCTTCATTCTGGCCACTCCTGCGATTCGCGAAATGTCCGTTCTCCGCCTGCTGTGCCCGATGCTCCAGCACCATGGCCCAGACATCGCCAATGCCCTGATTATGCAAGGACGAACACGAGAGCACGCGCGGGATCCAGCCATCGGGAGAAGCTGGGAACAGGTGAAGCGCACTCGAATACTCGACGCGCGCACGTTCCGCACGCAGCTTGTTATCGCCGTCCGCCTTATTAATCACCATACCGTCGAGCATTTCAATGATTCCGCGCTTAATTCCCTGCAATTCATCGCCCGCACCGGGAATCATCAGCAGTAAAAAGAAATCCGTCATCGAACGGACGGCCGTTTCCGACTGTCCTACACCCACGGTTTCGACAAAAACGTTGCTGTAGCCGGCGGCTTCGCACAGTAAAACCGTTTCCCGAGTACGTCTTGCAACGCCTCCCAGGTGCCCGCGAGCGGGGCTCGGCCTTATGAACGCAGCGTCTTCAGCAGAGAGCCTCTCCATGCGGGTCTTGTCACCCAGGATGCTGCCGCCGGAGATCTGGCTGGACGGATCGACGCTTAATACCGCTACCTTCTGCGCCAAATCACGCACCAGATGCATGCCCAGTACGTCGATGAAGGTCGACTTGCCCGCACCCGGGACGCCAGTGATCCCAACCCGGTGGCTTTTGCCCGAATGCGGCAGAATCGAGTCGAGAATCTCCTGTGCCAGCGCGTTGTCAGCCGGCAGTTCACTTTCTATGACCGTAATGGCGCGCGCGAGGATAACGCGGTCGCCCCGCAGGATGCCGTCGATGTAAGCGGCAGGTGCAAGGCGGCCGCGCCTGGGCCGAATCTCAGACACGCGCCAGATTGCCCTGAAGCGCTGAGAGTATTTTCTGTGCCGACGCAGGGATCTTTGTGCCAGGCCCAAAGACTCCGGTAGCGCCTGCTTTGTAGAGATAGTCGTAGTCCTGTGGCGGAATCACACCGCCGACCACAACCAGAATGTCTTCGCGACCCATCGACTTCAGTTCCGCGATCACTTCCGGAACAAGCGTTTTGTGCCCGCCCGCCAGAGTGGAAACGCCGAGCACATGCACATCGTTTTCGACGGCCATGCGGGCTACTTCGTGAGGCGTCTGGAACAGTGGGCCTACGTCGACATCGAACCCGATGTCAGCAAAGGCCGTGGCGATCACCTTGGCTCCCCGATCGTGCCCGTCCTGCCCCATCTTTGCGACCAGAATGCGCGGACGCCGGCCTTCTTCTTTCGCGAATACATCGGCCATCTGCTTCGCCTTCTGGAACTCGGGATCCTGCTGCGATTCGGCTGAATATACTCCGCTGATAGTCCGGCTCACCGCCTGATACCTCCCGAAAACCTTCTCCAGAGCATACGAGATTTCGCCGAGCGTCGCACGAAGCCGCGCCGCATTCACAGCCAGCTCCAGCAGGTTGCCCGAGCCATTCTGCGCCGCGTCGGTCAGCGCCGTTAGCGCCGATGTCACCGCAGCCGCATCGCGAGTCGAACGGATCTCGGCAAGCCGGCGCAGCTGGTTCTCCCGAACCGCAGCGTTGTCGACCTCCAAAACATCGATCTTCTCTTCGGTCTCCGGCTGGTACTTGTTGATGCCGACGATGACCTCAGACCCGGAATCGATGCGAGACTGCCGCCGAGCCGCAGCTTCTTCGATGCGCATCTTCGGCAGACCCGACTCGATCGCCTTCGTCATTCCGCCGAGCGCTTCCACTTCGCTGATGAGGTGCCAGGCACGTTCCATCAATTCGTGCGTCAGCGTCTCCACGTAGTAGCTTCCTGCGAACGGATCCACGGACCTCGTGATGCCCGTCTCTTCCTGGATGTAGATCTGGGTGTTACGCGCGATGCGCGCCGAAAAGTCCGTCGGCAGCGCCAGCGCTTCGTCCAGAGCGTTGGTGTGCAGCGACTGCGTATGACCCAGCGCCGCGGCCATCGCCTCAATACACGTGCGCGGAACGTTGTTGAATACGTCCTGCGCCGTCAGGCTCCAGCCCGATGTCTGCGAGTGCGTGCGCAGCGCCATCGATTTCGGGTTCTTCGGGTGGAACGACTTCACGATCTTCGCCCACAGCACGCGAGCCGCGCGCATCTTGGCGATTTCCGTAAAGAAATCCATACCGATGCCCCAGAAGAAGCTCAGGCGTGGCGCGAAGTTGTCAACGTCCAGGCCCGCATTGATCCCGGTGCGCAGGTACTCCAGTCCGTCAGCGAGCGTGTAGGCGAGTTCGATCTCCGCCGTCGCTCCCGCTTCCTGCATGTGATACCCGGAGATGGAAATGCAGTTGAATTTCGGCATTTTCGCCGAACAGTACCGGAAGATATCTCCGATGATCCGCATGGAGGATGCGGGCGGATAGATATAGGTGTTCCGGACCATGAACTCTTTGAGAATGTCGTTCTGAATGGTGCCGCTGAGCTTCTGCGTGGGAACGCCCTGCTCCTCAGCCGCCACAATATAGAACGCCATGATGGGAAGCACGGCGCCATTCATCGTCATTGAGACAGACATCTGTTCCAGCGGAATGCTGTCAAACAGAATCTTCATGTCCTCGACGCTGTCAATGGCAACGCCGGCCTTGCCGACATCGCCGGGCACGCGCTCATGATCGGAATCGTACCCGCGATGCGTGGCCAGATCGAACGCCACCGAAAGCCCCTTCTGGCCCGCGGCCAGATTGTGACGGTAGAACGCGTTGGAATCTTCAGCGGTGGAGAACCCGGCGTACTGCCGGATGGTCCACGGCCGCATGACATACATGGTGGAGTAAGGTCCGCGAAGGAAGGGCTGGATGCCGGCCGCGTACTGCAGGTGCTCCATCTGCTCGAGGTCTGCTGCGCTGTATCGCTTCACGTTTAAACCTCCACTCCGATGTTGAGCTTGTCCTGCCAGTACTTCAGCGTTTCGACCGCGTTCGACAGCACGTGCACGTAGCCTGCGACACCGGCCGCGTTCAGCACGTCCATCTGATCCTTCGGGTTACCCGCAACGACCACAGGCTGTTTCGCCTGCGGGCAGATCTCCTGCGCCAGCGCCGGATACTCGGGATCCGAGCTGCACAGGACTATAAGATCCGGGCTGCCTTCCAGGTGATCGGCCTCGACGATGGCGAAGCCACCGCAGCCGAAGAAATTCTGAATGAACTGTGCCCGGGCTTGCCGCATCTTCAGATCACCGCGCTGCAGCAGCAGAACGGTGGGCCGCTTGCCGGTTTTCGCAGCATGACGGTCCGACCGCAGTCGGATCTGCTCAAACACAGCAGCCGCGCGCCAGACGTCAGACGGCACCGGGTATTCGTCGCCCACCAGCGTCTCGCCGATGTCGGGATAGTTATTGACGCCGACCATCACTTTGCGGCGCGAAGCGATTGCCTTTTCTTTCGCCACACGTGAGGCAGCGATGGCCTGGTCGATGGACTCCGGCGTGGCGTCGAACAGTTTGCGAGCTTCAGCAGCGATGGAATCGGTCAGCACCTCTACGTAATACGCGCCGGCTGCAGGGTCGAGCGTGTCGTTGAGGTGCGCCTCTTCAGCGATGATCCGGTCCACATTGCGCGCCAGCCGTTCGGTAAACCCAAACGCAACAACCTGCAGAGCGTCGGCTCCGCCAATGCGTGCCGACATGGCTTCGGTTGTGGTCCGCAGCAAATTCGTATACGGCGCGTAGATCGATTTGTTGGACAGCGAGGTGCGAGCTTCGATCCAAACCGGCTCGCCAGTAGCTTCAGCCCACAGGATCCGGGCCGCGCGAAGCTTCGCAATCTCGAAAAAGAAGTTCGAGCCAACAGACAAAACGAAGCCAATTGAACCCACGCCCGAGGCACGCTTCCGCAGCCCTTCACCGATCCCGTAGCCGAGCTCCTGGACCGTGGTCCCACCGTTCTCCGCGAACCGCGCGGCATCAATGAGCACGTCCGGCTTTGCCGCGCCGATCAGCAGCGCGGGGCGCGGCTGGACATCATCGGCGCGATAGTAAGGGCGAACCGCGATCCCCTCTTCAGTATTCCAAACCAGCTTCTTGTCGTAATCGGCGCCTGCGAGGTCGGCCTTGATGACCGCCTCCCAGGCTTCTGTAGACACGGGTGGAAACTCCTCGGCCAGCCGAAGTGCTTCGCCAGGTAAATCACTTGTGGCCTGCATCGGATTTTCCTTCCTGAACTACCTCGATCAGATACCCGAACGCGGCCGTCGCGGTGGTCTTCGGATGGACGAAGAATACCGTAGTCCCGCGCGAACCGGGCCGCGGAGCCGCATCAATGATGTTGAATCCAGCCGACTTCATGTGATCGAACGCCGCCTGGATATCGACAACGCGGAATGCGACATGAGCGAACCCGCCGCGTCCGCCATTCTTTTCGAGCTGCTTCGCGACCGGCGATTCGGCGCTCAGCGGCTCCAGTAACTGCACCAGATTCGGGCCGCCGCCTACCTGCAGCAGCACCTCGCGAACCTGGTCCTTGCCGAGCACGTCTTCCCGATGCAGTTCCGTAAACCCGAGCGCCTTGTAAGCATCCACGTGGGCTTCCAGCTGACCCTGCGCGACAGCGATCGCCACATGGTCGAAAAACAGAAACCCGGGGACGGTTTGTAGTTCGGCGTTGTCCATTATTCGAACTCCACGAGAATCTGGCCGCCCTTGACAGCGTCGCCCTGATTCACGTTGATCTTCGCAATCTTTCCGCTGACAGGAGCTGTGATGGCGGTTTCCATCTTCATGGCTTCCAGCACCATCAGCGTGTCGCCAGTCTGGATCTGCTGACCGGGCTGCGCGGCGACTTTCACCACGATGCCGGCGATGGGACTGCGGCACACCTTGTCTTCATTGACGTTCTCGTTGGCACCCGGAACGGGAGCGTGCGGCACGGCGGCGGGCACGCGGACGGCGGCAGAGGACTGGAAGGAGTAGACCGGCGGAGCGTGAACTTCCGGCTCCGCCACCTCGACTTCCACTTCGTATGTTTTGGATTCGACGGTGATTTTCAGTTTCACTTTCGGTCACGTCCTGTTCAGGCGGTGCGACGCCTGGATGCTGACTCGTCCTTCCTGCGCCCAGCGGGCCGAACCCACCAGACGTACCGCCCGGATATGTCCGCGTTCACCAAGGAACGCCGCGACAGCGGCTGAGATCACCAGCAGTGTTTCGGCGGAGATCTCTTCCACCTGGGGCTGAGACTGCCCGACAGCGGCGGCAGCCGGAGGAGCGGGAGTGGACACCGGAGCAGCGGCTGCGGGCTGCTGCTCCAGCTTCTCGAGCCGCGCGCTGAGGGCCTCAATCTGCTTCCGCAGTTCTTCAATCAAAGCGGCATTGGGTTCCGTTGCAAGAGCACTCATGGTGTTCCCCTCTACAGCGGCATCAGGCCATGTTTCTTGGCCGGGCGAAGCTCGCGCTTGGTCGACAGATACTCGAGCGACTGCGCGATGTACTTGCGCGTTTGAGCCGGCTCGATGACATCGTCGACAAGCCTGCGGCCGGCGGCGACGTACGGATTGGAGAAGGCCTCGCGATAATTCGCGATCATTTCCTTGCGTTTGGCGGGCTTGTCTTCCGCTTTGGCAATTTCCTGGCGGAACACGATTTCCGCTGCGCCTTCCGCGCCCATGACTGCGATTTCGGCAGTCGGCCACGCGAAAGCGCGGTCGGCTCCGAGGTCCTTGGCGCACATGGCGATGTAGGCGCCGCCGTAAGCTTTGCGCAGAATGATGGTGACTTTCGGCACCGTGGCGGCCGAGTACGCAAACAGCAGCTTGGCGCCGTGTCGGATGATGCCGCCGTATTCCTGCTCGACCCCGGGAAGGAAGCCCGGAACGTCGACGAACGTGACCAGCGCGATATTAAAGGCGTTACAGAACCGGATGAAGCGGGCAGCCTTGCTGGAGGCGTTAATGTCGAGCACGCCGGCATTCACCGCGGGCTGATTCGCGATGATTCCGACCGTGCGCCCGGTCACCCGGGCGAAGCCGATGACGATGTTCGGAGCAAAGCCAGCCTGCACTTCCAGAAAATCGGCATTGTCGATCACGCGGCTGAGCACTTCGCGCACATCATATGCCTGCTTGCCGTCCACAGGCACGATGCCGTTGAGCGAAGCATCGGAGTCCACGTCATACTTGCCGTCGATGTACGGCGGATCTTCGAGGTTGTTCGATGGCAGAAAACTGAGGAGCTTCTGGCAGATGAGAATCGCCTCTTTGTCATCGCTGGCGATGAAGTGGATGACGCCCGAGTGCACCATGTGCGCGTCGGGTCCGCCGAGCTCATCGGCCGTAATCGTCTCGCCCGTAACCTGCTTGATGACAGAGGGTCCGGTGATGAACATCTGCGCCTGGCGGGTCTGAATAATGAAGTCCGTGAGGGCCGGCGAGTACGCCGCGCCACCCGCGCAGGGACCGCAGATCAGAGCTACCTGCGGCACTGCGCCCGACAGCATGACGTTCGAATAGAACACCTTAGCGTAGCCGGACAGGGAATCGATGCCCTCCTGCACGCGCGCGCCTCCCGAATCGTTGACGAACACGAACGGCGTGCCCGTTTTCAGCGCCTGCTGCATTACTTCCGATACCTTAATCGAATGCAGTTCGCCGGCCGAGCCACCGGCAACGGTGAAGTCCTGACTGGCCAGATGGACCAGACGTCCGCCTACCGCCGCGGATCCGGTAACGACGCCGTCGGCGGGCATGTCCTTACCGGCCATCCCGAATAACGTGGCGCGATGTTGTGCAAATAGCCCGGTTTCCTGAAAGCTGTCCGGGTCAACCAGCGCCTCTACTCGCTCGCGGGCTGTGAGTTTTCCTGAAGCGCGCTGTTTGTCGAGCTTGTCGGCACCGCCGCCCAGTTTCACCTGCTCGCGTTTGTCCCGAAGCTGCTGGACTCTTTCCTCCATGGAGGCTGACATTGAGTACACCCCTGGTGCTGTTGCTGAGTCTTGACTGATGAGGCGCAACAGACGCGCGCCCCTTGTTGTTGAACGGGTTACTGAACCGGCGAGACTGTGACTTTCGTCGTCTTGCCGTTCAGGACCACGTCATAAGTGATAGTGGTGCGCACGGGGCCGGAGCCGGAATCGGAGGCTGCCGGCGCAGGAGTAGCCGCGGCGGGCTGCTGCGCATCGGGATCTTTACCCAGGTTCTTCGGGCCTTCGTGACGCGTGCCAAAGAACTTCTGAGCTACCTGGGGAAACATGGAGTAGGTGAGCACGTCCTCGTCGGTGCCGTTGCAGCCCTTCTGGGCAATTGCGGCGGAACGAAGATTTTCCCACTCGGGCTTCAGGTGATCGGCCGGCCGGCTGTTGGTCGGCGGTTTCTTTGCCTGAAGCTGAGCCTGTTCAATGACCTTCTGATCGCGAGGCCCAAGGGTGCTGCCATAATAGCCGAGCATCAGATCGGCAAACTCGCCCGTCAGGACCTTATACTGGCCCATCATGACGTTGAACACGGCCTGCGTGCCGACGATCTGGCTGGAAGGAGTTACCAGCGGTGGATAGCCGGCGACCTTGCGGACGTTGGGAACTTCGAGGAGAACTTCGCGGAGACGGTCGCCCGCACCCTGCTGTTTCAGCTGGCTCTCCATGTTGGAGATCATGCCGCCAGGGATCTGGCTCTGGAAAATCTCAGTCTCCACACTGGTGATATTGGTGAGGAATTCCCGATATCTCGGCCGCACTTTCGCGAAATAGTCGCGGACGCGCAGAATGCGTTGCATGTCGAGATCCGTCGAAAATCCCGTCCCTTCCAGCATTTCAATGAAGCTTTCGGTCGGGTTGTGTCCCGGGCCCATGCTGAGGGAACTGATGGCGGTGTCGACGGCATCGGCGCCGGCTTCAATCGCCTTCATCAGACTGACCAGAGTGACGCCGGTAGTCGAGTGCACGTGAACGTGAACCCGTGTTTGCTCACCGCAGGCGTCCTTAATCGCTTTCACGATTTCGTAAGCAGGCTGGGGCTTCAGCAATGCCGCCATGTCCTTGATACAGATACTGTCGCAGCCCAGTTCCACCAGCTGCTCCGCCATCTCCACAAAGCCGGTGACGGTGTGCAAGGGACTGACCGTGTAGCAGATAGTGCCCTGTGCGTGTTTGCCCGTGCGCTTGACGGCCTGCAGAGCGCGGCGGACGTTTCTGATGTCGTTCAGCGCATCGAATACGCGGAAAACATCCATTCCATTCTCGGCCGCTTTTTCAACAAAGCGGTCGACAACGGTATCTTCATAATGTCTGTAGCCGAGGAGGTTCTGCCCACGGAGCAACATCTGCAGGCGCGAATTTGGTAAAAGTTTCCGAAATGTGCGCAACCGCTCCCAGGGATCTTCGTTCAGGAAACGAATGCACGAATCGAAAGTCGCGCCTCCCCAGCATTCCAGAGACCAGTAACCAGCTTTGTCCAGATCCTCGCAAGCGGGGATCATGTCCTCCATCGCCATGCGAGTGGCCATCAAACTTTGATGAGCGTCGCGCAGGATGAGTTCGGTGACGTCTATTTTTTTCGGCATCGGAGTCTCCCCGCTTAAGTAGTGCAACGCGAGGTTTTCTGCCACCTTCAGGATAGCATCCTTGTGTGGGGAAATCCGACTATGTTCAGTGCTGTGTTGAGAAATTCATCAATTCAAAACTGAAAAGCCTTCCAGTTCAGAGTGTGACCGCCGACCGAATAACCCGCGGCTGCCGACCGAACGCCCCGCACTGACGACCGTAATTCAAAGTCACTTTTCTCCGGCTCCATGTTGTCCAGACGCAGTGCCTGGCGAACCCGGAACCAGTAGTCGTCCCACAGCCAGGACTGGCGGATGCGTGCTCGAGCCTTTCCCTTGCGCATCGAGACTTCTTCCACAGGCATGGCCAGAATGCGATCGATCATATTTCGAAGCAGGTCGTGGCGACCCGCCGGGAAGACGAAATCGGAGAGGCCGAGGGAGTTCATCAGCTCCAGATGAGGCACGAAGTCCGACGCCACCGGCAGAGTGTCGCTGCCGAGCGCTTCCAGCAGTACCAGCGATGCAAATGGATCGGCACAATCGGCTCCGCCCTCCGCCTGCACCGGGAAATGAGCTGCTACGAGGATTTCCGACGCGGCCAGCACAGAGCGACGTCGCGTTTCCGGAACGTTCCCGGTAAAGCACACCCTGCGCCCGGCAACCGCTGCGCCTACTACGCGCAGGAATGCCGCATCACGTTGCGGTGCGCCTACAACCACCAGCGAGCAGCCCGCAGGCAGCCCCAGAATCGCCGTCTCCAGCCCCGCATTCGCGGACACTCCGTCCAGCGTGCAGATCTGTCCCGGCTCGCGCTCCACAGGGTTGGTAGATCCCATGAAATCGGACCAGATCCCAGCACGGATCACGATGCTGTTTGCCTTGACGGTGTGGCCGGACACCGACAGAAACTCGGCTGCGTCGACAAACCGGTGATTGCGCGACGGCCTGTAGCGCTCCTCAAACTGGGGCAACACGCGTTCATCGCCCAGATTGGTCAGCAGCAGGGACAACGATTCCGGGACGGCCCCAAGGATGTCGAAAACCAGTTCGCTTGCCAGGTATTGATGGACCCAGACCGCATCGAAACCAGACAACAAACCGAGAACTTCCCGGAACGCGAGTTCCCGCTCTCCATGGGCGTCGAACGTATGCACGAAGGCCCGATCCGGAGCAGGCCGGTCCGGAGCGGATTCGCCGGCCGGATCGGATTCCCGCACCGCAAACGCCTCACAGCGGTCACCGCGGGCGCGGATCGACTGTATGGCGTCGAGAGTGAAGCGCTGGCATCCCCCCTGCCGACCTATCGGAGTCAAGCTGACTACTGCTACGTTCATTACTCCACCCGTGCTCACTATCGAAGCCCGAACGGGCTGCGCGTTACCAGCAGATCGCCCGGAGACCACATGTCAATCGAGGAATTCGACCAGACTTCTTCCACTTCCTGGGCCGACGAGCGTCGGAACACGCGGAATCCCTGGCTGCGAATCGCATCCAGCATGTCGGCGGGCTTGCGGCCGATCCCGTGAATGGCGGGCGGATTGAAGTGCAGCGCCAGTACGGTCCCGTCATGAATGTTTCGCCGGAAGAACTCACGGCCGCCATCGAATACCAGAGGTTCGGCGCCTTCGGTATTCAGTTTCACCACGTCGAAAACAACGTCGTCGTCCCGATACACTTCGTCGAGCGTGCGGCACTGGACCCGCGCTTCGGTCGGCTGCTCCCGATATTCGGCCAGCTGTTCGGGGGAGAGATCCGACAAGGTTCCAGCCGCGAAATTCTTCTGGAAGCTGTGGAACTTGCGAGGCCCGTTCGAATCCGCCAGCGCGGTGTTGTGAAGCCGCGCGTGATGTGAGATGTGATTCATCCGAGTGTTTTGCTCCAGCAACTGGAACGCGACAGGGTCGGGCTCAAATGCATCGACGCGGCCGGATTGCGTCACGATGGACGCGCCCAGCACGGTGAAGTAGCCAATATTGGCTCCGATATCGAGGAACTTCATTCCTGGCTTGAGAAAACGAAACAAAAGTGCCGTCGTGTCGGACTCCCACATGCCGGTAAGGGCAAGCGGTGGAGTCATCATCAAGTCGCCGGAATCGCAGAGCAAATTCAAATTGTGAACAGTTCGAACCAGCAACCGGTTGTTCCCCAGATAACAAGAGGACGGACTTCCCGGGATGCCCGGAGCGGGTGGGTCGCTGAACCGGAACTGCCGTTGGGACGACGAATTCAACATAGAAACCCTCAATGAAACTGCCTGTATTGCCGAGATGAGCTCGGATTGCGTCTGCGTGCCGATGTCCAGCAACTGGCGTACGTCCACCAGTTCCTTCTTAACCCGCACCAGACGTCCTTCCCATTCGGGACTTCCCGTTGTTGCCGGAACAGCATGCCCGGCGCCGTCTGTCAGTTGGCGCAGAGACCCAACCTGCTCCTGCTGCTCCTGCAGCGCGCGGTGATGGATCTCCATGGTCACCAACAGTGATTCCACGCAGTCTTGCAGCGCAGAGATGGAAACCTGTGGCATCAATATCGCTCTTCTAATATTCGTTCGGAAACGCAGGTGAAACACCCATCCGCAGGCCTATAAGGACTACCAGCAGACGGGTCGTGGGTACTGGGGCTTTATGCCCAGGAACGTGGACTGGAAGGAATAGTACTGGTGTGATACTTAACGCTTTTTCCCAAAGAATTCGCGCATCCGTGCGACGCATTCGGTGGCCAGTACTCCCTCCACAACCTCCACCCGGTGGTTCAGCAGATCGGAGTCGGCGATTCGGAATTTGCTGCGAACGGCACCGAACCTGAGATCGCGGGCGCCGAACACCAGTCTGCGAATTCGGGCGTGCACCAGCGCTCCGGCACACATCGGGCAGGGTTCCAGCGTCACGTACAGGTCGGCTTCCGCCAGCCGGTAATTCCCAGTCGCGCGGGACGCCTCCCGGATCGCCTGCATCTCGGCGTGTGCGGTGGGATCGCTGCTGCCGGCCGGGCTGTTGCTTCCGCGGCCGATGATTACGCCGCCGGCGACGACCACGGCGCCGACAGGAACCTCTCCGGCGGCCTCAGCGATCGAGGCCAGCGCCAGGGCCTCGCGCATGAACTGCTCGTCGGAGCTCAATGGGGCCATAGTCGACGCATCCGGCGGTGGCGCTCCGCGGCACGCACCTCGCGCTCATTCATGCCAAAATAATGCGCGATTTCGTGCCACAGCGTTTGTTCGACCAGCCGCTCCAGCTCCTGCCGGTCCCGCGCGATGGCTTCGTGTGGCCGCTGGAATATGGTGATGCGGTCGGGCAGTGCGAATCCCTCCGACACGCTTCGGTATCGCAGTGGACGACCCTCATACAACCCGAGCAGGGTGTCCCCTCGAGGCACCCTCCCGCGGGACAGCTGATCCGGCGACGGCCCGTCTTCCACCACCACCGCGACGTTCTCCATCCGCCGTCGGAAACGGGCGGGGATTCGCCGGTACGCGCGCTCCACGATCTGATCGAAATCTTCAGCCAGCATCGATTCTCAGGCCCTGGGATGGCATTTATCGTAGACTCGCATCAGGTCTGAAAGTGCCACCTGTGTGTATTTCTGAGTAGTGGAAAGCCGCGCGTGACCCAGCAATTCCTGGATGGCGCGCAGGTCCGCTCCCGACGCCAGCATGTGCGTCGCGTAGGCGTGGCGGAACGTGTGCGGGTGAATCGACGAATCCCCCAGCACCTGATCGGAATAGAACCGAACCACGCGGCGGACACTCCGGTCCGTCAATCGGCGGCCATGGTGGTTGAGGAACACCGCCACCTCCGCCGGATCGGACGGCGAGCGCGCTTCCAGCCATCGAAGCAGCGCGTCAGCGGCACGTTCTCCGTAGGGCACCTCACGTTCTTTGCGGCCTTTGCCGCGGACACGCATCCACCGTTCATTCAGGTCGATGTCCCGCAGGTTCAAACCCACCAGTTCCGAGACCCGCAGTCCGCATCCGTAGAGCAGCTCAAAGATGGCGAGGTCGCGCGCCGGGTGTGGCCGATCCGTCTCGGCGGCCTGCTCCTTCACCGAATCGAGAAGGTGACTTGCGGTCTCGGGTGAAGGCACCGCGGGCAATCGCTGGATCATCTTCGGGGTTCGAACCAGCCTGGCCACGTTTCGCTGTACCAGCCCCTGTCGCTCCGCCCATTTTAGAAACGACCGTACCGCCGCCAGCTTGCGCCGCACGCTGCTGGTTTCCAGCTCTTTGTCGTAGAGGCTCGCCAGCCACTCGCGCATGGTCAGGACGTCGAGCTCCGTGACCAAAGGCGGCTCCCCATCCGGCGGCGTCAGGAACGCGACCCAGGCGTTGAGGTCGACGCCGTAGTTCCGAATGGTATGCGCCGACGCGTTCTCCCGCGCCAGAGAAGCGAGGTAGCCATCGACAAGGACCGGCAAGCCGTCAGACACAGGCCACCGCCAAATGCTCGTCGATCGCTGTCAGAGCCCGGCGGCAAACCTCCGCGTGACGCGCCTTCCTGTCATTGCTCAGGCGCTTTCGCGTCGGTTCGTCGAGCACAGGCAGCAGGTCGAAAGTGATGTTGGCGGGCTGGTAGTTTTTCGCATCGGCGTGGGTGAGGTAGTGGGTCAGGGAGCCGAGCGCCGTCTCCCTCGGCCACGGGCGAAGCGATTCACCGCGCGCATACGCCGCTGCGAACTTGCCTGCCGACAGGCCGGTGGAGATAGCTTCCATATAACCCTCGACGCCCGAAATCTGTCCGGCGAAGAAGATGCGCGGATCGGACTGCAACTGCAGAGACGCGGTCAGGAGCGACGGCGCATTGATGTACGTGTTGCGGTGGATCTGCCCGTAGCGGAGGAACTCGGCGTTTTCGAGGCCGGGGATCAGGCGGAAGATTCGCTTCTGCTCACCGAACCGCAGGTGGTTCTGGAACCCGACCATGTTGTAGCTGGCCGCGCGCAGGTTCTCCTGACGCAGTTGCACCACAGCCCAGGGCCAGCGTCCCGTGCGCGGATCGGTAAGCCCGACCGGCTTCAGCGGACCGAATCGCAGCGTCTCCCGACCCCGCCGGGCCAGCTCCTCCACCGGCAGGCAAGCCTCGAAGAAGGGGACCTTCTCGTCGAAGTGGGACTGGTAGGAATCGGCCGTCAGCACCGCGTCGACGAACGTCTCATACTGGGCTTTGTTCATCGGGCAGTTGACGTAATCGTCGCCGCCGTCCAGCGACTTGCCGTACCGTGACGCCCGGAAGGCAATCTTGAAATCGATGGTGTCGGCGTCGACGATGGGGCTGATGGCGTCGTAGAAGTAGAGCCTGCCGCTTCCGGTAATGCGCACGATGTCTTCTGAAAGCGCATCGCTGGTCAGCGGCCCCGACGCCACAATCACGATGCCTTCGTCGGGGATGCGCGTCACTTCTTCGCGCCGCACTTCCACCCGTCCGGTCTCTTCCAGCATCCGCGCGATCTCGCCCGAGAACACGTCGCGGTCGACGGTGAGTGCGTGTCCGCCCGGCACCCTCGCCACTGCCGCGGCCCGCATTGCTAGTGAATCGAGCTTCCGCAGCTCCTGCTTCAGCAGCCAGGGTGCGGTATTCTCCGACTCGCTCTTGAGCGAATTGGAGCACACCAGTTCGGCAAACTGGTCCGTCTTGTGCGCCGGAGTCATGCGAACGGGACGCATCTCCCACAGGACACAGTGCAGACCGGTTCGGGCCACCTGCCACGCCGCTTCGGTTCCCGCAAGCCCGGCACCGATAATGTGAATGATCCTGCTGTTCACCTGATTCGAGGATAGCGTTTATGCCGAAGGAACACGGTTCCTGGGGAATGTTCTTTTTGCCGCTCGCGCTGGGGCTGATCGCGGCGGGCCAGTTCTCTGCGCACGCGTTGCTGTTCGTGACTTCCGCGCTTCTGCTGTTCCTTGCCCGCGAGCCGTTCCTGGAGGCCTGGCGCAATATCCGCCGAGCGCAGCCGATCAGCCGCAAGGGCCGCGGCGGCATCACGCTCCTGGCCGCCAGCGTGTTTGCAGGCGTGTTCCTGTTGCCGGAGTATCCCGCGCTGCTCGGCTTCGGTGCAATCGCCGCTGTGGTGCTGACGTGGCAGGCGGAGGCCGCCATGACCGGTGGTGCCCGAACGCTTACCGGTGAGCTGATCGCCGTCTCGGCGTCCATGCTGAATGCCCCTGCCGCGTATTACGTAGCGACCGGGCGCATCGACGGGCGCGCCGGGATACTGTACGCCCTCGCCCTGCTCTACTTCACCGGCACGGTGTTCTACGTCAAAATGCGCGTCAAAACGGCACACGCGAAGACACCTGAAGCGGCGGCTTCCATTCGCCGCTACTGCATCTCGTACCATCTGTTTCTGCTCAGTGCCGTGGTGCTGTTGGGAGCGACGGGGCGTGTCGGATGGGCGACACCAGCCGGCTACCTTCCGGCCATTACCCGAGCCTTGTGGTACGGCTTCCGGCCGACCCGCACGCTCAACCTGAAACAGATCGGCTGGACGGAAGTGGTCTACTCGCTGGTGTGGCTTGCCGGGAACTCGATTCCCTGAGCCAGCGGCAACTCGGTCGACCAGTTGACAGTGACGGTCTGGCGGCGCATGTAAGCCTTCCACGCATCGCTGCCCGATTCGCGTCCGCCGCCCGTGTCCTTCTCGCCGCCGAACGCCCCGCCGATCTCGGCGCCGCTGGTCCCGATGTTCACGTTGGCAATTCCGCAGTCGCTGCCCCGCGCGCTCAGGAACGTCTCGGCGGAGCGCATGCTCTCCGTGAAGATGGCTGACGACAGGCCCTGCGGCACATCGTTGTGCCACGTAATCGCCTGGTCCAGTTCGTCGAACTCGATCAGATACAGGATGGGTGCGAAGATCTCCTCGCGCACAATCGGCATGTCCGCGCGAGCCCGCACCAGGCACGGTTCCACGTAGTTGCCGGCCAGCCGGTTGCCGCCGTACAGGATCTCGCCGCCCTGCTCGCGAATCCGCCGCAGACCGTCCTGCATCCGGTCGACCGCGGCCGCGTTCACCAGCGGACCCATCAGCGTCGACGGGTCCAGCGGCGAGCCGATGCATACCTGCTTCCAGGCGGCCATCAGCTTCTTCGTCATGGCGGCGGCGATGCTGCGGTGCAGGAACAGCCTGCGAATCGACGTGCAGCGCTGTCCTGCCGTGCCGACCGCGCCGAACAACGCGGCTCGAAGCACCATGTCGAGGCTCGCGTCCGGCATCACGATCAACCCGTTGTTGCCGCCCAACTCCAGCAGCGTTCGACCCAGCCGCCGGCCCACCACCTCGGCCACACGCCGCCCCATGGCGGTGGAGCCGGTGGCGCTGATCAACGGCAGCCGTGCGTCGGATAACATGCGCTCACCCACCACCGGGACGTCGCCGATCACCAGTCCGAACACGCCCTGCCAGCCATGCCGTTCCAGCACCGCATTGCAGATCTTCTGCACCGCGATGGCGGTCAGCGGCGTTTCGGGCGACGGCTTCCAAACCACGCAGTCGCCACACACAGCCGCGAGCAGCGCATTCCACGCCCACACCGCAACAGGGAAGTTGAACGCCGTGATGACGCCCACCACGCCGAGCGGATGCCATTGCTCAAACATACGGTGTTGCGCGCGTTCGCTGTGCATCGACAGGCCGTACAACTGGCGCGACAGGCCGCAGGCAAAGTCGGCGATGTCGATCATCTCCTGCACTTCGCCGAGCCCTTCCTGCAGGATCTTGCCCATCTCCATGGAGACCAGCGCGCCCAGGTCGGCCTTGTGCCGCCGCAGTTCTTCGCCGATCTCGCGCACGACAGCGCCGCGCTGCGGGGCGGGGAACATGCGCCAGCGCGCGAACACGTCCACTGCGCGCGCCATCACTGCCTCATAGTCGTCGGCGCCAGCCATCCGCACTTTGCCGAGCGGCGTGCCATCGCTCGGATCCAGCGACACCAGCAGATCGCCTGCAGTGTCGAGCCACGCGCCGTTGTGGGCGCCGGGGTTGTCGTGCCCAATGCCCAGACGGGCCAACACTTCGTTTTTCATCGCGAGATCTGCGACAGCCATGAGAATCCCTCCGGACCCGTCTCGAATCGCCGCCCGTGCCGGTGAGCAGCGGCGCGGATTCGCTCTACTACTTCATTCTGAAACGCCGGTTCGAACCACTGCTCGTGCCCGTGCTGCGCGGCGATGCGGGCGGCTGCCGGCCGTGTGGTCGCGCCGGTGCGCTTCGTCGCCCGAATGTGCAGCGGATCGCCGACAAAATCTTCGGCCGACGCCTCCGCCGCGGCTTCCACCAGCATTTCCGGATTGCACGGCAGGATCGGCGCGAGCGTGGCGAACGTGCGGATGCCGGCAGCGGTCAACTGACGGATTGCCGCCAGCCGCAATGGGTTCGTTTCGCAGTGCGGCTCGTACATGCGGCGGACGTCGTCGCGGTCGGTGGTGATGGAGAAGCTCACGCGCACGTCGGTCTTGCGGGCCAGCACCAGCAGTAAGTCGAGATCCCGCATGATCCCTGGACTGCGCGTCTGAAACGTGATCAGCCGCGGAGGACCCTGGGCCAAAGCCTCCAGAATCGCCGGCATCATCCTTTGTTGCTCTTCGGCCGGCTGCCAGGGGTCGACCAGTGGTGAGCAGTACACCGACGCGTGTTGCCGAACGGCACGCTGCAGCAGCTTTGCGGCATTGTGTTTGAAGGTGGTGAACTCGCCCCAGTGCTCCCAGTCCTCACGCCGCAGACCAGCATAGATTCGCATTGTGGGCACGTAGCAGTAGGAGCACCCGTAGGTGCAGTTTCGGGCCGGAGTCAACGAATGCGTGAACCCTGCCTCTTTGATGAAGCCGGTGGTGGGACTGAGAATGGAGCGAGCTTCAGCGCTTAGTACGCGGAACGGCATGTGTTGCTTTCTTCTTCTTCTCGGGCGCGGCCGCCGGGACTGCCGACGCCGGACACCCGGTTTGTTTGCCCTCGAGCAGTGCGTCGAGACACTTGCGTCCAAGAAGCCTGCCATTCGATACGACGGCCGAGATGCGCCGTGTGTTGCGGATGTCCTGCAGAGGGTCGGCATCCAGCAGCACCAGATCGGCCGTCTTGCCCTTTGCCACCGACCCGTGCGTCGCTTCGATTCCGAAGTACTTCGCCGGAGCCGCGGTGGCCAGTTTCAGCACTTCGTCAGCCGGGATCCCGGCTTCGACCATGGCTTCGAGTTCATCGTGAAGTGCGAAGCCCGGCACGACGTACGGGTCGCCCGTGTCGGTGCCCGCAAGCACGCCGGCGCCCGAGCCCCAGATGATCTTCGCCAGCCGCGCATGGAACTCGTATTCCTGCTTCAGTTCGGCCATACGCTCCGGCTTCACGCCTTCGGCATCCTTACGCGGATCGGCCCAGGTTTTGCGGACCGCCTCCGGCACATACTTCAGTTCGGGCGCGGTGGCCAGCCTGTCCAGGTTTTGAAGGTCCATTCGCTGCCACAGGGTGAGGGTCGGCGCCTGCCAGACGTCGTACCGCGCCATATCGTGGAACAGCCGATTGGCGAGGCCTGGGCTGAACGTCTCATACATCCTCTTACGAATCGAAGCCAATGCGGCCCGGTCCTTCTTCCGGATCGCTTCGGCCCGCTGCTCCCGCAGCGAGTTCTCCAGAGGGGTGCAGGACATGGGAATGCCGAACATATGCTCAATGCTGCGCTGTCGCGCGCCGATGGCGTCCTCCGCGGTGACGCCTTCCGGCAGATGACCGGCAAACGGCATTCGGATCACCCGCGCTCTCTGTGCGGCGGCTCGATAGGCGTCGGGAGTCAATCCGGAGAGCAGCTTTACGAAATCGGTGGGCGATTTTTCCAGCTTGTCCACTGCCTGGCGCGCCGCTTCTGGCGTCGGACATTCCAGCACCGGGGCCTGTTTCATCTGCGACCCAGCCCCGTCGAGCACGGCGCCCGACGTGTAGATTCGCGGCCCGATCACCCGCCCCGAAATGATGTCGGCCCGGAGCTTTTTCGTGCGCTCAAAATCGCTGCCCATATCCCGTACGCCGAGCACCCCGGTCGCCACGTACAGGTTCTGCATCGGGTCCGTTTCCCACAGGTGGACGTGCATATCCCAGAGGCCGGGAATCAGGAATTTGCCGGTTCCGTCGATACCGCCGCTGGCTCCGCGGCCCGCTGGCAGCACGCTCACAATGCGCCCTCCGGTGATCGAGACGGTCTGTCCGGGCCGGGCGCCCGCGGCATCAATTACAGTCACGTTTCGAATCTGAAGGCTCTGCGCCGTTACACAAAGGCACAAAACCAGCAGCAAAGTCCCTGTTCGCACGCGGTCAGGATAGCATCCGCTAACCCTGACTGCCTAAGGCTTATTACCGTTGTGAAGAATCACAGTTACGAAGTACGCTGTATTTACCGTGCGGTACTTCGCCCTCTTATTACTCGCAACAGCCCCTTCTTTCGGGATCATCATCCAGTCCAACGTCTCCGGATTCACCACCGGGGCTTCGGCTTTTACCGGCGTTGTCGCTATACACTCCAACAGCGGACTATGCTCGGGCTCGCTGATCGCGGCCGACCTGATCCTGACTGCTGGCCATTGTGTTTCAGGCGCCTCCTCCTGGCAGGTGACGTTCTCAACGCCAGGCTCAGGCGTGACAATCGCCGCGTCCCAGAGCTATCTGCATCCAGAGTACGGCCCCAGGCCCAGCCCTGTTGGCAACCTTCCTGAGTATGATGTCGCGATTCTGCGACTGAGTGTGAATGCTCCCACGGACGCCACCATCTACGGCATCAAGCGCGACTACGGCGGGATCACTTCCACCGGCTTACCGGGTGCAACGTGGGTGGATATTGTGGGTTACGGGCGGTTTGGGCTGGGAGGGCAAGTCCCTTCGCTCAACTTTTCCAACCCGGTGCGCCACTGGGCCAGGAACACCATTGACGGGTACCTGACCACCCTGAGCGGAGCCTCCACGCCCGACGAACCACTATTGATTTCGGCGACCTTCAACATAGCGGCCGCTGACGAAGGGCTGGTGAACGGCGGGGATTCGGGCGGCCCGATGCTGTTCGGCAACCAGATTGTCGGAGTCGCCTCCGCAGGTGATTTGCCGCGGACCACAACGGTTGCGACGAACGTGGAGTATTCGAACATACACGCCAACCTGGTGGACGACTTGACCGGGGAATGGGTGGAAAGTTTCCTGGTACCCGAGCCGGGAACGGTGCTGCTTTGCGCCGCCGGGCTCCTGGTGGTTTTCGTGGGGCGCCGGACTGGTTCAGTTCGCCACAATAACTAGCCGGCGTGTCACTCCGCCGGCGGTAATGTCGAACGCGTTGTTGCCCGCGGATGGACCCATGCGCAGAGCGACCGTGTAAAAGCCGGCATACAGCAGGTGCGCCTGCACTCCAACCACGCGCCCGCCGCCGGAGACCACCGTCACTTCCGGTCGAATCTCCACCGGAAACCCGTTGGCGTCGGTGGGCCGAACGTAGACATTCGCCGCACCGGAAGCACGGACGCTGTCCTGCCCCTCCACAAGTGTCAGGACGGAGACTTTGTCGGACGGAACAGCGAACCACCATGGAATACGCGCCTCAGAGTCGGAAAGCGTGCTGCGAACCAGCAGCAGTCCGCCGTAACCGCCCGGGGCGAGCTCGGTGCCGCTAAACCGGAGCGCGATTTCGCGAGAGGCACCAGCGGCCAGCGAGACCGTATTCTGCGACAACTCGGGCAGCGGTCCCTTCCCATAACCTGTCACCGAAAGCGTTAGCGTGTCCGGCGCGGCGGCGAGGTTGGTCAGCGTGACGGGTCGGTCCCGGGTGACCGTGGATGACGCGCCCACGCCAAAGGACAGCGTCGCCGGAACCGCGGCGACCGTCGTCAACATCGCCCCCGCTGCATTCATACGACCCGCGCCAGCCGACTGCAAAGGGAACGGTTCGCCCGCCGTCGCTGACAGCTCACCTGAGCTGTTGATCAGCAACGACCGGTATTGAGCCACCGTCAGGCCCGGCCGTGCGGCTCGCAGCAGTGCCGCTACGCCAGCTACCAGCGGCGATGAAAAGCTGGTACCGGAGCTGATTTGCCAGGCTGGGACACCGCGCTGACTGGTCAGGGCCGTGTAAACGCTGGTACCAACAGCCAGAAGCTCGGGTTTTACACCTGCGTTCGGATCGGGTCCACGGCTGCTGGAACCGGCGATGCGGTTTGGGCTTGTGGACACCAGGGCGGGAGTTAATGCCAGCACCACCTCCGTGAAAGGCTCGTTATGAGCCTGATCCCGCAGGAGAAGTCCGTCGGAGTTATTCACCGAAACGGCCGGCAGTGTCGCGCGGCCGACGCCCATATGAACTGCGTCGGGGTCTTCCGGGCGGGAATACACGATAGCGCCGACAGCCCCGGCCACCGTGGCGAAGTTCAGCTTGACCTCGAAATCGCACTCGCCGCGGAGGATCAGCGCGACCCGGCCCTGTAAGCTGCCCGAGGGCAACGCCTGACAGGCCTGGCCAGTGCTGTCGATGCTGAGCACGTCGACAAGCGCACCGGAGACCGAGTCCGGCATACCCGTCGCGTTGCCAGGCAGTGCAGCGATCGCAGCATTTGCTCCTGCCCGCACGAATGTCGCGTAGATGCGTTCATTCGCCGAGTTCCCCACTGCGATGGCCGATGGTGCGATGGCTGGCGAGGAAAGCGTCGCAGGGTGCGGACCCTCATTGCCCGCCGCAGTCACCACGATCAGACCGGCCGCGACAGCGCGTTCCACAGCCCGGACCATGATGTCGTCACCAGGGCGCAGGGCCGGAAAGGACCCGAAACTCATGTTCAGCACCTGCATGCCGTCGGCCACCGCATCGTCAACGGCCTCAAGGACGATGTCGGTGGAACCGCTTCCGGAATCGTTCAGCACCTTGTAGTTGCCGAGCCATGCCTTCGGTGCAACGCCTGTCATGGGACCCCGGGGACCGTTGTGCGCTCGACCAGCCGCAATCATCGCGACTCCGGTGCCATGCCCGTCGCCGTCGCGGCTGGAGGAATTGGCTCCCCGGGTGTACTGCCGCGCGACAATCACTTTGCCATTGGTGCCGGACAACTCCGATGCCGCGCTCCCCTTCGGAAAGCCTTCCGGAGCCTTCATCGATTCGTCCTGAAAACCCGGGTGAGTGACGTCGATGCCGGTGTCGAGGATACCGATTCGGATGCCTTCGCCCTGATTCGAGGAGCCATTCAGCAGGTTCCAGGCTTCGGGGATGCGATGAAGGTTCAGCGCGCGGTCCAGCGATTTGCGGACCGTCACAACCGGGTATACCTTGCGTACGCCGGGTATTGCCCGCAGTGCGGCTGCGTCGGCGCCCTCCACGACCAGCGCGTTCAGGACATGCGTGGTGGATCCGACGACTCGAAGGCCTTTCGATTCCAAAGCAGTGCGAACGCGTGCGCGCGAGGTTTCGGCTGCGGATTTCGTGACAGTGGCGGGCTCGTCAGCCAGTTCGACGATGAACCTGCCAGGAATCACCTGAGCCTGCAGGAGGCTCACAGCCAGCATCAGATAAATAACGGCGAGACGCACGGGTATTACTTCTGATTCTCACACCCGTACGTCGGACGAGTCCACTACTCCACAGGAATGTTGCTGACCTTCGAACTGACAGTACCCGAAGTCACCACTACGGGCTGCACGCCGGAAGGCGCGTCAGCGGGGACGGTCACGTTGATCTGATACAGCCCCACGTATCCAGGCGCCAAACCAGCGAAGGAGACCGCGGCAGGTCGTCCGCCAATCGTGACTGTCGGTGCGGTCTTCGCCCCGGACAACGTCGTCAGTGACGCCGGTTCACCGCTGGCTGGCTGGTTGTCCACTACGCCGAGCCCGTTGGCGTAAAGGCTGATTACAGAGCCCTTCTTTGCGGTGTTTCCGGTGCCGATCACGCCAGGACCACCGACCGCGGCAGCGTATAAACGCCCGCTGGAATCGGGATATTCGAAAAGCGAGGGAGATGCTGCGCCGATCGGCACGGTGACCAGAGACGACGAGTAGTCGCCAATGGACACCTTCATCTGCGCCGAGGGCGCGCCGGCCAGTTCCCAGGGGATTTGCACATTGATCTGTCCGTCGCTGACGAACTGAATCCGGCCTGGGTAGCTGGCTTTCGGCGATGCTACGTCGAAGCTGACGCTGACACCGGCCAGCGCAAGCGGCAGGTACGGCGTGTTAAATGAGCGCAACGTGTCGCTCAGCCCACGGCCATAGATGCTGATGTAGGAACCCGGAGCGAATCCCCGGCTGGTCTGCTGGCTTGCGGCGTCGACCACGCTGCTGGAGGTGAGCGCGGGTTCGGGCCGAACATAGCCGATGAAATAGAGACCGAAGCTGGTGGTCGGACCCACGAAGGCGAAGAATTCCTGATCGCCCAGCTGTCGTCCGGTGACGATGGTGGCAAAGCCGATGCCGAGTTCGTCGGTGGTCTTTCCTTCTGACTTGACCGAGCCGTCTCCCAGCGTCGTCTGGAAGCGAACCGCAGCGTTGGCCACAGGTGCTCCGTAACGGTCTACCACCTTAAATTCCAGGTCCTTCTCTACGCCCGGAATGGCCTCAAAGCCGTCGCCTTTCAGCGGGAAGACGCTGAAAGGAAAGCCGTCACCAACTATGTACATGTACGGAATGCGCAGTGGTACGGATCCGCCGGCGACGGTAATGGCGCCCTGGTACAGACCGGCCGTCGGCCGGGTTCCGTTTAGTCGCGCGGTGAATCCCGAACTGCACGCGCCGGCCGCGACCGTCAGGCTGCTGGAACTCAGCGTCACGGACGCGCTGCTGGTCTGGCTGTTGAACGGTACGACGGTCATGTTCAGGGTGACGGAGCCGGTACCGAAGTTGCAGAATCGGAGCGCTGTCGCGTTGGCCGGGAGCCCCTGGCCGAGGACGCCGAACGACAACGTGGACGGCTCCACCGTCACATTCGTCTGAGCGGCCCTGCCGGCGTCGAGTTTGCCCGCACCCTTGTCCAGCACCTCGGCCTGGATTTGCCGGCTGCCGTCAACGTCGCTGATCAGATTGTTCGCGGTGTTGACCACTGCGGACTTCAGCTGTGCCGGGGTCATGCGAGGATTGCGCTGCTTCACGATCGCCACCGCACCGGCGACCATCGGAGCCGCGAAACTGGTGCCCTGCGTCGCAACGTATCCCGACGGATCGTACAAGTCGCCGTTCGGGTCGTACGTTTGGGTCGCGGTATAGAGATCGGTGCCCACTGCCACCAGTTCCGGCTTGATCAGGCCGTCGCGGATGGACGGGCCACGAGAGGAGAAGCTGGCCATCCGGTCGGCTTCCCCGGGCAGGGAAACGGAGGTGAGCGTGGCGTCGAAAGCAGCCGTTGCGCTCGCTTCCCGTCCGACGTAATCCTTCAGAGCCACACCCCGGTTGTTGCCGATCAGAGCGGCGGGGATGCCGGTTTCTTCGAGGCCGCGAATCGGGAAGGTCCCGTTCGCGTTTGCCTGGGACTGATAGAGGATTACCCCGACCGCGCCGGCTTTCTGCGCGTTGTTGATCTTGGTGACGTACTGACAGTCGCCGCGGGCAATCAGCGCGACCGCACCGTTCAGTGAGCCGGTCGCCAGCGGTGCGCACGCCTTGCCATCGTCGCCGAGCCTCGAAATGTCGCGCACCGGAGCCCGGAAGCTGGCGTCGGGACGGGGGCCGTCGGTGAAGTAGGCGTTGATTCGCTGCAGTTCCGCCGGGACGTTCGGGCCGGTAATCCGGATGCTCTGGTAGTAGATGTGCGAATTCGTGGTGGCGCCGACTGTGATCGCCGACGGTGCGCTGCCGGGGCTGTGGATGGAGTTGAAGGCTGGGTAAACCGAGGCGATTCCGCCATCGTTACCAGCCGAAACCACCACTGTCATTCCCAGGCGTGTCGCGTTTTCTACCGCTGCGGCGCGCCAGTCGCACGGCTGGGTTCCGGTCTTGTTGCAGGTGCCCCCGGAATCGTTCGGCCCCCATCCGGCGGGGGCGCCCAGGGAAAGCACGGCGATATCCATGCCGTCATCCACTGCGTTGCGGAGCGCGGTGATCAGCACGTCGTCATACGTGTACTGCCCGTTGACGCCCGGCGATCCGAAGATTTTGTAATTCCCCAGCCAGGCGCGGGGTGCCACACCCTGGACCGTGGCCGTCGGACCCACTGCCCGGACACCAGCGGCGACAGTTGCCACCGCGGTGCCGTGGCCGACGCGGTCGCGGGGCGACAGGTCGTCGGGCCTCGAAAACTGCGGCTCGGTGCCCACCAGCAGGTTCACGTAACTGCGGGCGACGATCACTTTCGTGTTCACCCAGTTGCAGTCATTGCCCGCGCATTTCGGAAAACCCGCCGGGTATTGCAGCGAGCTGTCCTGCATGGACGGGTGGCTAATGTCGATCCCGGAATCCAGCACGGCGATCTTAACGCCGGCGCCGGCGTTTTGTGGCCCGTTGACGGTGGACCAGGCAGCGGGAACGTTCATCAGAGTGACCGCTGTGTCGAGGTGGCGCTTCAGAGGCCG
>JAWXCM010000035.1:0-19560 GCA_034408745.1 Bryobacteraceae bacterium | reverse complement strand
GTCCGGCGCTGAAGCGGGTGTCGATTTGCGCGTGCCGCTGGGGGTCGGCATGGTGCTGTCGGGAATTGCGGGATTTATCTCGATAAGCTACGAGATTCTCTGGATTCGGGCGTGGAATTTCTATCTGGCGAGTGCGCCGGAGACTTTCCCGATGCTGCTTGGGTCGTTTTTACTGGGGATTTCGGGCGGGTCGGCCGCAGTGGCCTGGGCGGCGACGCGGCTGAACCAGTTGCCGGCGGAAAAGAATCTGCAGATCACGGCGTGGCTGGTGATGTCGGGATGCGTGGTGAGTTTTTTCTGTGTTCCGGCGCTGGCTCGATTCCATTCGGCAAATTACGGACTGGTGATTCTGGCGGGGGCGGCGCTCGGTGCGGTGTTTCCGCTGGTGTTGAATGCGGCTGTGGGTTCCGGGGCGGCGGCGGCACCTGCCGTGGCTCGGCTGTATATGGCGAATATCGCCGGGTCGGTTGCGGGGAGTTTGTTGACGGGATATTTTCTGCTGAATTCATTTTCGCTGATGGAAATGCATGTGTTGCTCGTGTGTGCGGGACTGGTGACGGCCACCGTCCTCGGCGGGTGGCGACGGACGGCTCCGGCGGCGCTGCTGCTGGGGGTTGGGCTGATTGCCGCATCGGGGACGCTGTTCCACCAGGTGTATGAGCGGCTGATGTTCAAGGCTGAGTTCGACCCGGAAATACACACGTTTATCGATGTGGTGGAGAACCGATTCGGTGTGGTGTCGACGGATGACGAGAAGACGGTGTACGGCGAAGGCGCGTACGACGGCTTCCTCGAGACGGACGTGCGCACGGCGGACACGCCGATTCGACCGCTGTCTCTGAGTTTATTTCATGCGAATCCGAGGCGGGTGTTGATTATTGGTGTTGCGGCGGGGGCGTGGGCGCAGATTGTGTCGCAGCATCCGCAGCTGGAGTCGCTGACCGCGGTGGAAATTAATCCAGGATATCTGGAAATTATTCGTCGATATCCCGTGGTTTCGCCAGTGCTGTCGAACCTTAAGGTTCGTATTGTGACCGCGGATGCCCGGCGGTGGCTGAATACACATCCCGACGCGCGGTTCGATGTGATCTTCGCCGACACGATGCAGCACTGGCGGTCGCATGCGAGCAACCTGCTCTCACGGGAGTTTCTGCAGCTGGCGAAGGCGCACCTGGCTGCCGGGGGACTGATGTACTACAACACGACGCACTCGTTTGCCGCGCAGGAGACGGCGATGCACGAATTCGCGCATGGGATGCGGTTTGGGCCGTTTGTGGCGCTGTCGGACTCGCCGGTGGACTTCCAGCCGGAGCGGTGGAGGCGCATGCTGACGCAGTACCGGATCGACGGGAAGCCGATTCTGGATGCGCGGACGGATGCGGCGCGAATCGAGGAGCTGCTCGGGATGGTGACGAACCGGTTCGATGCGGCGAAGTACGATCGGTGGGGCATGGAGAGCGAGGCGCATCTGCGTGCCCGAGTCGCGGGGCAACTGCTGGTCACCGATGACAACATGGGCACCGAGTGGCGCGGCGGTCCGCCGAAGCTGTGATTAGTAAATCGCAACTGGCGCGACTGTGGAGCCCGTGGCACCTTTCATTCTTAATGGCTGAATCACGAAGGCGAATTCGTACACCTTTTTGGCCGCGAGTTCTTCGAGCTTCAGATTTTCCAGCAGGTGAATACCGTTCACGGCGAGGAGGATCTGATGGACGGGGAGGCTCAGCTTTGGATCGGGGTTGGGTGAGATCTCGACCGAGGGATTGTCGGCGCCAACCAGCATGGGATCCTGGCGGGCGAGCCATTGCGCCGCAGCCACGCCGATGCCTGGGGACGCGTTGCCGTATCGTGTGTTGTCGGTTCCCCAATACCGGCTCCATCCGGTGCGGATGAGAATGGCGTCGCCTTTTTCAAGGGTGATGTTCTGCTCCCTGAGTGCGGCCTGCAGATCGGCAGGGGTGATCTCGTGATTAGCGGCCAGTGGGCTTGCGTTCCGCACAGCGGCCACATCGATGATGACGCCGCGGGTCATGAGTGTCCCGACATTTTCGACGCCGAGCTTCGTGAAGCCGCTTCGGGTGGCGATGTCGTCGAGCCTGAAGCAGTTATACAGGCTGTCGCCAATGGTTTGGTGGCTGAAGGCGTCGAATTGGGAGCCAATCTGGCCCATTTCTCCATGAATCATTTCCTCATTGCTGCCGCGCCGGTTCGTGCCCGGATTCATGAAGGTCCTTTTGGTGGTGATTTCGAACTTGCGGGTGCCGAAGAACGGCATGGTGTCGGACAGGACATGGGACAGTTCGACCACGGTTCCGGTGCGGATCAGACCGGTTGCGCGGAGGACTGTTCGGGCGGACATGTGGTTGCCGGAGCCGCGCTGATCGCCCGCTCCCCATTGCGAGGGACAACGGTCAGTATCGGCGGGCGGCTGCCAGGACTGGGCCTCGACGGGGTTCGACGCGGCGAGGATGAACACGAGGATGGAGAGTGAGAGGCGCATGCTGAGTGGCTCCGATTTTATCCACAATGACCGCCGGGCGCTGATTCGGCGACCGACAGGCTAACCCTGGATCCTTGTGCGCCTCCCGCCGACCACTCGTTGCGGAGCGGTTTTATAACTCATTCACAATCTTTATTTCATTGTTGTTTCGGAAGCACTGAGACTTGTGTTTTCCGAGAGCACAAGCTCGCGACGCGCTGTGATCCGCGCCCCCGGATGCCAGGCAGCAGGTCCATGCGACCCGCTGCCCAGGCATGGGTGTGTCCATTCTCTCCTCCCAGTCGGAGGCGTTTTGCCAGCAGACATTACCAGGAGACAAGACAGCACATGAAAGCCACTCGCAGAAGCATTTTGAAAACGATTTCCGGGGCTACGCCGCTTGCCACCGTGATGGCTGGGCTTCCCCGTGGATGGGCTGGAGCCGCCTATGCCAGTGACGCGCCGGAAAAATCGGACCTTCGATCTGGAATTATCGCGCTCACGGACAATGCGTCGTCGTAATGGTGCACGAACCGGGTTATTTTCGCAAGTTTGGTATCAATGCGACGGTCTCAAAGGAAGCATCCTGGGCGGTTGACCGACGGACTGGAGTCGAGTGTCGTGTCAGCCTAAGTGTCACTGTCCCGAAGCCCAGATGCCGGCGCTCGATGGTCGAAAATTCGGAATATGTCGGGCTCCGACACCAGATAATCGGCTTTCTGGAGCACCACAGCAGGCAGTTCGCCACGTCAGCGCACGACTGAAACCCATAGCCCTCAGACCGGGCATGCGATTGTGACGCCACAGGTGTGCCTGCCGAACCGGAGATAGGATGGCTGGTATGAAGATGAAACACGGTGGGCTGTTGGCCGCGATCTTAGTAATGACCAGAGCGACAGCTTGCATGGGACAAACCGCCGCATCCCCGGGGTACAACGGTCCGGGAACACTGAAAGCCGGCGGGGTGACGGTGACGGGCAACCTGCGGCTGAGGACCTACGGCTGGGACTGGTTTGAGCCGGCCTCAGGCGGGAACACCTATGGCTACGGCGGGAGCCTGTTGCGGGTCAGCTTCGCGCAATCGCGCAAGAGGCTCGACTGGAATGTCGAGTTAGCGGCACCTTTTTTGCTTGGCTTGCCGACGGCGGCTACAGCCGCGGCGCCACAAGGTGCACTTGGCCTCGGATCGAATTACTACACCGCTAATGACAACAGGCGTTTCGCCGGAATGGTATTTCCCAAACAGGCGTTCCTCAAGTTCAAGGGGCTCGGCTCCTATGAAGCGAGTTCGCTTCAGGTTGGCCGCTTTGAGTTCAACGAAGGTACGGAGTTGATTCCGAAGAATGCGTCGCTGGCCGTGCTGAAGGCGAGTCGAATCAGCCAGCGTCTCATCGGCTCATTCGGCTGGACGGACGTAGGCCGAAGCTTCGACGGAGGGAGATACTCGTGGACGAAGGGGCAAACCGACGTGACCGTGGTCGGGGCTCTGCCGACACGCGGCGTCTTTCAGACCGACGGCTGGGGCTGGAACAAATCGGCTTTCGGATATGCCGCGCTGACGCGGGGCTGGGGAGGCACAAAACATGCGGCGGACTCGAGGGTCTTCTTCATTGAATACACGGACTGGCGACAGGGGGTGCTGAAGACCGACAACCGGGCGGCAGCCATTCGACGCGGTGATTTGTCCAATATTCGAGTGGAGACGTTCGGCGCGCACAGTCTGCACTCGGTAACCACGTCCGGTGGAGCAATCGATCTGCTGGGCTGGGTCGCGCTGCAGACGGGCGAATGGGGAGTTCAGAAGCATCGCGCGTATGCCGTCGATGCAGAAGCGGGCTTTCAGCCGAAGGTACTGCCGAGGGTGAAACCGTGGTTGCGCGGCGGGTTTACGGCGAGCTCCGGTGACGGCAACGCGGCAGACGGTACGCACGGTACATTTTTTCAGGTGCTGCCCACGCCCAGACCTTACGCCCGAACGCCGTTCTTTAACATGATGAATATCCACGACGCGTTCGGGTCACTGGTGCTGCGGCCGCATGCCAAAGTCACCCTGAGCACCGAGTTTCATTCTCTTCGCCTGGCTAATGCACAGGACCTTTGGTATAGCGGCGGCGGAGCGTTCCAGCCGTGGACGTTCGGCTATGCCGGCCGGCCGACGTCCGGTAAGCGGTCTCTGGCGAATCTTTATGACACAAGCGTGGAATTTCGTGCAAACAAGTACACCACTTTAACCGGTTATTTCGGCTATGCTCAGGGGCTCGCGGCGATGCGGCAGATCTATCCCGCCGGAAAGAACCTGATGTTTGGGTATCTGGAGGCTTTGATACGATTTTGAATCCCAGATTGTTTCTGTCCGCAGGCGGACTGGAAGGTAAGTGGCTGGTGGAGAGAATGACTTCCGTCAAAGGCGAGCCACTGGCGAGAGTGCCGCGGTTGTCGATCGCGGGCGGTACATCCCCGCCGAACGCGTTGTGCGTGCTGAAGGGTGTCATTCAGTAACGAGCGCTATGTGCCGGCGATCGCGCGCAGACTGCATCACTGCCGGGACCTGGAGTTTCCGGAGGCATTCGATTTTGTGACTTACTTCGACTACGCACCCAAGGACGCCAGCGCCTTTGAGGATCTCGTGAGCCAGTTGCGGGAAACCGAAGAGTGGCGGCACGTCGACCGGGAGGTGGACCTACGGATGATTCGAAGCACTTAGCCGTTAGTAACGAGGAAGGCGGAGGTTCTGACGGCGGTCGCGCGGTGTTATTGTAAGCACCGGGGAGTACTGATGAATACTCGTAGATTTTCCATACTGGCAGTGATTGCAACTGGACTAAGTTGTGGCGTACAGGCTCAGGACCAGACGGGGCGGCCCTGTGTCGGGTTGCCGTCTCATGATGAGTTGAAAGCTGCGCTGAAGGCTGCGCGAGCCGAGTCGAACGGCGGCTTCAATCTGGATATGTGGGCCACCATTGTCGACCGCGACGGCACGGTCTGCGCGGTAGCCTACACGGGCACGGGCCGAGGCGACCAGTGGCCCGGAAGCCGCGTGATTTCGGCACAGAAAGCCAATACGGCGAATTCATTCAGCCTGCCTGGTCTGGCGCTGTCGACGGCCAACCTTTACAGCGCAGTGCAGCCGGGCGGCTCTTTGTTCGGGCTTCAGGAAAGCAATCCGGTGAACACGGCGGTCGCCTATCGTGGCGAGTCGGGCAAGTATGGCACGCCCAGCGATCCGATGATCGGCGAGCGCATCGGCGGAGTCAACGTGTTTGGCGGCGGGCTCGCTTTGTATAGCCAGGCTCGCGGGATCGTCGGGGCGATTGGAGTAAGTGGCGACTCTTCCTGCGCGGATCACAATATTGCGTGGCGGACGCGCCGCACTCTGGATCTTGACTGGGTAACCGCGGGAGTAAGTGGCGATTCGGCGCGGCCTGACAACATCGTGTATGACGTTACCTTCGGTAACGGACAGTCCGTTGGCAGCGGGTCGACCTCCGGAGCGAGTGCGAGTGGCTGGGGTCATCCTAAGTGCACCCAGGCTGCGGTGTCGATTTCCACGAGTCTGCCCGCCAGACGATAGAGCGTTGCCGGCCGGGAGCGGATATGATGTTTGCTCGTATGCGCATCCTTCTTCTCTGCCTCTCGGCCGTCTCGCTGTTTGTACGGGCTCAGGCGCCGCCTTCCGCGGTACCGGCCGTGGCTTCACCGGAGGTCCACAGCGACCGCCGCGTCACGTTCCGGATATCGGCCCCGAAGGCCACCGACGTGAGCTTCTTTGGGGACTGGATGACGCCAGGCACCGGCGAGAAGATGACGAAGGGGTCTGACGGCACATGGAGTGTTACAGTCGGCCCTCTTCCCCCGAGCGTCTACATCTATCACTTTGTAGTTGACGGAATGACCATCGCGGATCCGGTGAATCCACGGATGAAACTGCGTGCGCGGACATCCGCCAGCCTGGTGGAGGTTCGCGGGCCGGAAGCGCAGCCGTGGATCCCGCAGGATGTGCCGCACGGCTCGGTGGAGATTCGGTGGCAGCACTCCAGAGTGCTGGGAGGCGACCCGCGCTGGATCTGGATCTACACGCCGCCGGGCTACGACAAACAGCAAACCAAACGATTTCCGGTTTTGTATTTATTCCACGGCTCGAATGACACGGCCGGCGGATGGGTACTGGCGGGAAATGCGAACTTCATTCTGGACAATTTGATTGCGGCACGCACGGCTCAACCGATGGTCGTGGTGATGCCGTTCGGACATGCGGTTCCGTTCGGCTCGCCTCGGGAGCAGCAGGCTAAGAACGTTCCGCTCTACGACGACTACATGACGAAAGATGTGATTCCTTTCGTGGAATCGGAGTACCGTGTGGCCCAGGGCAAGGCGAATCGCGCAGTGGCCGGGCTGTCGATGGGCGGAGGCCAGTCACTGCACACTGGCTTCAGTCATCCGGAATTGTTCAGCGCCGTGGGAGCGTTCAGCGCCGCGGTACCGGCGGATTTTGAGACTCGATTTGCAGCCGTGCTGGCGGATGCGAAAGCTCGGCCCGCGACAATCTGGTTCGCCTGCGGGCGTGAGGATTCGCTGTTCGCACGATCGGAGAAACTCGACGCGGCACTGACAGCGAAGGGGGTGCCACACACCTGGCGCCCGACTGCCGGGAATCACACATACACGTACTGGCGGCAGTACCTGGCGGAATTCACTCCCCTGTTATTCCGGAAGTAAGCTGGCGAGTTTGACTGGAGCGCTTATGGAATCCGGTAATGCGCTTGTAGGTTTCGAGCGCATTGTAGATTATCGGGCACAGCGCAGCCCAGCGCGCCTGTGACGCCGGGCGGGCACCCAGTGAGTGGTGGCCCACGTTGATGTGCGGAAAGTCACGGCAGGTGTTGGGACGAGCCTCGTAGATTATGCAGAAATTCTCGGTATCGAGAAAGATACAACCATCGAGCGTGCTCCGCAGGCGGCGCAGCACTGGGGCTTCCGGATCGGGCTCCATGTATACGGCGCGCGCGGTTTCTGGTGAGACCGAGAGGTGCGCCGCAATCGTCTCTAGTTCCGCCGCATTCACGGAAACGATGGAGTGACGGCAACAATTTGCGCACGCGGTGCAATCGACTTCCCGCTGAATTTCGGTGGCAAGTATCTGAAATGCCGCTTCACGAACATGGTGAGCCGCCAGATGGCGGCGGAATGCGATGTTTTCATCCGCTTTCTCGTTGCCGAGACGCCGCACGTCGTCCAGATCTATTACAACCACGCTTCAGTCTGATCTCAAATACGCAGGGAAGTCAACTACTCCAGTCCGAAACAATGAAGAGAATTTCCCATAGTCACCGCGACATACTGCTTACCCTGGACGCCGTAACTGATGGGGTTTGAGCGTCCCATACCTCCGGTCTGGTAACGCCAGAGAGCTTTGCCTGTCGCTGCATGGAGCGCGAACACCTGCCCTTCATTGGTTGTGCCAAACAATAAATTACCCGCAGTAGAGAGAACGCCCGACCACGGCGGCGAGAACAATTTGTGCTCCCATTTCACGCGGCCCGTGGCGGGCTCGAAGGCACGAATGGCGCCCCACTGTTCTTCATTGGGGACACTGCGGAATCCGCCTCCATTGAACTGTTCGCCCTCCTTGTATTCCGCGTCTCCGATGTAGAACACCGCGCCTGATTCGCGTGTTGCGACGTAAAGCAGGCCGGTGGAGGGGCTGTAAGAAGGGCTGTACCAGTTATTCGCACCACTTACCGATGGCCACACGGCGGTACCCTGCAGCGTGGGGAACGTGTTGGGCGCACGCTGGGGCCGACCATTGTCGTCGAGCCCTGTGGCCCACGTTTGTTTCGCGTACGCCCTGCCCGCGATGAACTCACCTGTGGTCCTGTCGAGCACGTAATAGAATGCGTTTCGATTCGGGAACAGCACCAGCTTTCGCTTGGTACCGCGGACTTCCGCTTCGACAAGAACGGGCACTTCCGTAGCATCCCAGTCATGCACGTCATGCGGGGTGAACTGGAAATACCATTTGAGTTTCCCCGTGTCCGCGTCGACTGCTATCAGGCAGTCCGAGTACAGGTTGTCGCCCTCGCGCACGTCGCCGTTCCAGTCGGGTCCGGGATTACCCGTACCCCAGTAGATGAGGTTGGTCTGCGGATCGAAGGCACCGGTAACCCAGGTAGTGGCCGATCCTGTTTTCCAGCTGTCCCCTTTCCAGGAATCGTGACCCGGTTCGCCGGGACCCGGTATGGTCCAGAATCTCCATGCGCGCTTTCCGGTCTTTGCGTCGTAAGCATCCAGGAAGCCCCGAACCCCATACTCGCCCCCTGCTATTCCAACGACGATTTTGTCTTTGACAGCAAGCGGCGCCGCGGTGATGGAGTGGCCCGTCTTGTAGTCGGCGACAACGACGTCCCAGAGCACGGCGCCGGTGGTGGCGTGCAGCGCGACGAGATGCGAGTCGATGGTTCCGACATACACTACGTTGTCGAGTATCGCCACGCCGCGGTTGACCTGACCACAGCACACGCGCACGTCGTCGGGCATGGGCCTGCGGTACTTCCAGAGAGGCCGGCCGGTGCGCGTGTCGAGTGCGGTGACGTGGCTGGGCGGCTCGGTGATGTACATGATTCCGTCGACCACCACGGGCGTCGCTTCGAACTTCTGCAGTGAGTTCACCTGATACGACCAGAGCGGCTTAAGGGACGCGACGTTGCGGTCATTGATGGCGGTCAGCGGCGAAAACCGATGTCCGGCGTAATTGCCCGAGTAAGTGAGCCAGTTACCCGGCTCTTTGTGCGCGTTAAGAATGCGGTCATAAGTGACAGGCTGCTGTGCTGAGGCGACAAACGCGGCCGCGCTCACAAGTAACATCACGGCGATTTTCATTGCTGCCCTTCTCCGGGAGTTCGCGCCAGTAAGGCCACGAGGTCATTCAGTTCCTGCGCGGTGAGTTTGTTGCCGTATGCAGGCATCGGCGTCTTACGTTCGACATCGAGCTGGGTCAGGTCCTGCTTCCAGAAAGAATGCAGGCGCGTGCCGTTGTCGCGAACCTGAATGGAGTACGTGTCCTGGTTGATGAGAACACCGCTGACCGATTCGCCAGTTTTGGTCTTAAGCCGCACGGTGCTGAAATCGCCCGCAAGTGGCTCCGCCGCGGGATCGACGACCTTGGACCGGATATACGCCGGGCTTCTGCGGCGGCCGAGATCCGTCAGTGACGGCCCCAGGTGACCACCTTTGCCGTTCAAAAGATGGCAGCTCTGACATGCGCCTTTGCCTGAAAACAGTGCCGCTCCACGCGCTGGATCGCCGGTGATGGTGTCGGCTCCGGTTCGCCCGCCGAGAGTCCGAACAAACGCCGCGAGTTGCCAGATCTCCCGTTGTGTCATGTTGTGACCCGGCATCTCGGTTTCCGGAATGCCGTAGCGGATCACGCGGTAGAGCGATGTATCGGTCTCCGCACGGCTGAGGGTGGGAAGCGCGAGATTTGCGCCTTTGCCTCCGTCACCGGCCGGGCCATGACATCCCGCGCACCGGCCCGCATACATCTTTCTGCCCAGTTCGAGGTCCGCGGGACTGGTGAACGGATTCCTCGTGGCTGAGGGCAGGTCAGCCAGATTAGCCTGCAGCAGAAGCAACGAAACCGCCGCTAAGGTCATGCGCCTCACCTCCTGTCGTCGACACAACATCGGGTGTCAGTGATTCTGTGACTTACCGAGTGGAGATGATTGTATACGTTTTGCGGACGCCCTGTGTGGCCGGCCTACTTGGACACTGATATAGTTGACACACGCAATTCATCTTCTGCCCCGTCAGATTATCTCGCCACATCCTGAAGGGTTTGTAAACGCTGCCAAAACGTCTAATAATGAACAGGGACGATGCCACGGTATGAGCTTGCTTTCCTGACGGAATACACCGACGAAGCATTACTGGACGAACTGCGTAGGATAGCCCCTTTGCTGCCAGTTGGTAAACCCCTCACAAAGACTGCATACAAGCTTCATTCCCCGAAGGTCGCAACCACCACAATGCAGCGGCGTTTCGGCGGATGAAAAGAGGCTCTTGAACGTGCCGGGGGCATCCTCAGGGTACAGGCGGCTCTGTTGCAGGGCCGCCTGACCGCACTACTGGCGCACGTGATAGGCTTCAGATCGGCCCCGCTGCACCATGGTGAATGCTTCGTTTACGCAGGACGATGTAGAGAAAGAGGTCGCGCTCATACTTGCGAGTCCCGTGTTTGCGCGGTCCAGGCGGCTTGCTTCGTTTCTTCGGTTTACCGTCAACTACGTTCTCACCGGACGTGCTGAGGAATTGAAGGAGTATTTGATCGGCTCTGACGTCTTCGAACGCGGACCTTCGTTCGACCCTCGTACCGATACCATCGTCCGGACTCAGGCGCACCGGCTCAGGACGGTCCTCACCGCTTACTACGAACAGGAAGGCCGGGACAGGGAACTCATTATCGAGTTCTCCAGGGGGTCGTATGTTCCGACCATCCACCGGCGTGAGCACGTGGAAGTTCCTCCTCCTCTCCCGGAAGTCGCGGCGGTACCGGTTTCGAGGCCGGCGAAACGGTGGTGGGTGGTCGGGCTGCTGGCGGCTGCGCTGCTGGCGGCTGCGCTGTTGGTGGCAGGGTTCGTGATCGGGCGGTGGAAGGCTACTGCGGCGGCGGTGAGTCCGCAGCTTGCGCAGCTGGCGCTCCCTCTGTTTGCCGAGGGAACGCTCGACCTGAACCGGGGATTTGCGGTCCTTTCGCCGAGCGGGAATTCGGTAATATTTCCGCTGCTGGAGCGGAGCGGCGAACGGCGAATCTGGTTTCGGAGTCTGCGGTCGGGGACCGCCGTCCCTCTGGGCGGGACGCAGAACGGATATCAGCCGTTTTGGTCGCCCGATGAGACGCAAATCGGCTTCTTCGCCGAAGGCTACCTGAAGATCCACCGGCTGATGGACGGCAGCGTCCGCAATCTGTGCGAGTCACCGCTGGGGCGCGGTGGCGCCTGGGGATCTGACGGGACCATCATCTTCTCCCCTCGTACCAGCGGCGCGGGCATTTTCAAGGTGTCGGCCGCAGGCGGGAAGCCGCGGCCCGTTACCACCGTCGACGTGAAGTCCGGCGAACTGGATCACCGGTGGCCGGAGCTGCTCGCTGACGGGGAACATTTCACGTACTCGGCACGCTCGACGCTTCCGGGCAAGGATGGGTTGTATCTTGGCTCACTCCGGGGCGGCTCGCCGATGCGGCTGCTTCCCACCAGTACCCAGGCGCATGTGGCAGAATCGGCCGGGGTCTCGTATCTTCTGTATGTCAACGAAGGCGCAATCCGTGTCAGGCGCCTCAACGTCAGCGCCGGGCGGCTGGAAGGCCCCGAAATCCCGGTGGTGGATGGGGTCCGTTATACGGTCGCACGCGGATCCGCGTTCTCTATTGCCGGCGACCGGCTGCTGGCGTACCAGGTGGCCGAGGGTGAGCAAACCGAGCCCGTGCAACTCGACCGGAGCGGGCGGGTGATGCGCAAACTCGCGCCGCCGGGAGTGTACGAGGCGATCAGCCTGTCGCCGAATGGCAGGAGGATCGCCGCGGGTATGGCCGTTCCCAATGGGAGCGGGTCAGATTTGTGGACCAGCGATGTGGAAAACCCTTCGTTCGTGCGTTTTACGTTTGAAGGCGGCAGCTACCCGGTGTGGACGCGAGACAGCAACCGTGTGGTTTTCGGATCGCCACGGGAGAGTCTTCTGTCGATCTTCTCGCGGCCGGTGACGGGGAAGGAGCCTCCGTCTCCGGTGTGGAAGTCGGGGCATTCGGTATTTCTGACGGACATGTCGCCGGACGGACGCTGGCTTGCCGTGTTCGAGGACAATCCCGAGACGCTGACGGACATCCTGCTGTTGCCGTACGACTGGGCGTCGGGCAAGGTAACGGGTGAGCCGGTTCCTTTCCGTCGCAGCCGGTACAACGAGCGTCACGCGTTCTTCTCACCGGACGGTCAGTGGCTGGCCTACATCTCGGACGAAACGGGCCGTGCCGAGGTGTATGTGGAGTCGATGCCAGACAACGGCGAGACCCGAAGGTGGAAGGTGTCGGAATCGGGCGGCTCGCACCCAAGGTGGAGTCGGGACGGGAGCACTTTGTACTATCTGTCTCCGTCGGGCCCGCTGATGAACGTTCCGGTTCGGCGCGCCGCGGGCGGGATATCGCTGGGGGTGCCGGCGCCGCTTTTCGATGCGCGCCACTTTTCGGCGGTCACGTTTCTGAGCCCCTACAGCGTCTCGCCAGACGGCCAGTCCTTCTACGCGCTGGTGAGCACAAAGTCTCCGGCACCTGTTACGCTGCCGCTTCTGAGCAACTGGATAGCTCTGATCAATGGCGCCAAGTAGCTGACTTCATTAATTCTGAACGGTTACATGGCGGTTACGCGACTCCTGGCGCGACGCCGCGGGGGGGGAGAATTGCCCTCACACAGGAGGCACCCAAGTGCAAACACGTTGTATTCAGGTTTTCGCAGCGGCTCTGATTGCCGCAGCCCTCTGGAGCGGTACACAGGCCAGAGCACAGGTCTTATATGGAACAGTGGTTGGCGTCGCGACCGACAGTTCGGGGTCGCAGGTGCCCCGCGCCGCGGTCAAGTTAACCGCGGCCGACACCGGGCAAATCCGCGAGGCGTTGACGGACGAGCAGGGCCGGTTCAACCTGGCGAACGTGCTCCCCGGAGCCTATACGGTCTCGATTAACGCGGCCGGGTTCAAGCCGGTGAATCGCACCGGCGTGCCGGTTACCATCAGCAGCGTCACGCGCGTCGACTTTGCGCTGGAGGTGGGCAGCATCTCCGATTCGGTTACGGTAAGCGGCGACGCGGCCGTGCTGCAGACGGAGAAATCCGACGTACGAACCGAGATCGGCTCCAAGGCGATCGTCAACCTTCCGATCTCGAACTACAGGAACTATCAGAGTCTGATCAATCTGACTCCGGGGTCGACTCCGGCTGCCCTGCAGAATGCCGTCATGGATACGCCGCAGCGGTCGCTGACGACGAACGTGAATGGCACGAACCGGAACTTCAACACGACTCGGGTAGACGGCACGGCGAATATCTTTGTGTCGCTACCGCACCACGTTGCGTATGTGCCTCCGGTGGAGACGATTGAAGCGGTCAACGTGACCACCAGTTCGTTTGACGCCGAGGTCGGGATGGCGGGCGGAGCGGCGGTGACGGTGACCACCAAGTCCGGTACGAACGATCTGCACGGCGTGGCGTTTTGGTATCACGACAATCAGAAACTGCGCGCCCGCAACTACTTCCTGCGTACGCCGAGCAAGCCGAGGGCGACGACGAACATCATGGGCGGGACACTCGGCGGTCCTGTTATCAGGAACAAGCTGTTCTTCTTTGGCGGGTTTGAAGGGCTTCGCGAGCGGTCGGGCCGCTCCGTTTTGCTGTCGGTGCCGACGGCGCAGCAGCGTACCGGCGACTTCAGTGGGCTTCCGGTGACGCTGTATGATCCGGCGACTGGGAACCTGGAGACTGGAACAGGACGCACGCCGTTCCCGGACAACCGGATTCCGGCTGCGCGGTTCAGCGGTCCGGCAGTCCGGCTGCTGCGGGATGTGCCGCTGCCGAATCTGCAGGGTCTGCTGTCGAACTATGCGGGAGCGGGCACCCAGGTTCTGGACCGGGACAACTACGACGGTAAGATCAACTGGAATCGTACAGCCACGCACTCGGTGTGGGCCAAGTACAGCCGCATGAACGCACTGGTGGACTGCGGCTATGCTTTGGGCGAGGCGGGCGGGCCCGGGCTTTGCAGCCTCGGCGTGGGCACGGCGGACACGAAGGTGCATGTGGGCAGCATCGGCCACACGTGGGCGCTGACGCCGACCCTTCTGCTGGACGGCAACTTCGGCGTGTCGTACCTGGACACGACGGGCACCTCACCGGATTTCGGGAAGAACTACGGTACGGAGATCTGGGGTATCCCAGGCACCAACGTCGGCGACGAGCGCTACAGCGGCATGCCGTGGATCACGACGGGGTTCGGCGACTGGGGCAACCCGTACAACTGGATGCCGCTGTTCCGTGCGGACCGTTCCTGGACCTACACCGCGAATGTCAGCAAGGTGGCGGGGGCGCATGAGCTTCGCTTCGGCTTTGACGCGATTAACATGCACCTGAACACCTGGCAGCCCAACATTGGGGGCGGCCCTCGGGGGCAGATCACCTTTGCGGGTGGAGTGACGGCGCTGAACGGCGGCGCGGTTCCGACGTATCTGAACTCTTCCGCGGCGTTCCTGCTGGGTTTGCCGAGCGCGATGTCGCGAAGTTTGCAGACTGAGCTTCAGACTGGGCGCGAGTGGCAGTTTGGCGCCTATGTGCGCGACCGCTGGCAGGTGAATCGGAATTTAACGCTGAATATCGGCGTGCGGTGGGAATATTACCCTCTGATTACGCGCGCCGAGCGTGGAATTGAGCGGTGGGATCCTTTCACAAATTTGGTATATCTGGGCGGCGTCGGTAATAATCCGCAGAACGCGGGAATTGAAGTAAGCAAGGGAATGTTTGCGCCGCGTGTTGGTATCGCTTACAGGCTCGGCTCCAATACGGTAATCCGGAGCGGATACGGGATGAATATCGATCCTGTTTCTCTGGCGAGGCCTCTGCGGGCGCTGTATCCGTCGGTGATTGAGGCTACGTTCCAGCCGAACAATACGTTCGCTCCGTTTCGAACGCTGAGCGAAGGCATTCCGGCGATTCCGGTGCCGAACGTTTCGAGCGGGGTGATTGCGCTGCCATCGACGGTGTCGATGGGACCGCGCAGTCTGTGGGGCGGTAAGTTCCACCGGGGATACATCCAGTCCTGGAACCTTACGGCAGAGCGCCGTCTGCCATTTGACCTGGTTTCGAGCGTCGCTTACGTGGGCACGCAGTCGACGCGGATGACGGGTGACCTGGACATAAACGCGGCCGCACCGGGTGGCGGACAGCTTGGCCGTCCTCTGAATGCGACCATCGGACGCAGGGTCGACTCCCTGATGATGGACGGCTGGCTGAGCAGCAACTATCACAGCCTGCAGGCTTCGCTGAACCGCCAGTTCTCCAACGGGCTGATGCTGAAGACCGCCTACACGTATTCCAAAGCCATCAACATGACCGACGATGCGGGGTGGGCCGGTTTGAGTTGGAACTATGCTCCGGTAATCGGACGCAACCGCGCGCGGGCGGGATATGACCGTACGCACATGTTCGTTGGCGGCGCTGTGTATGAGCTGCCGTTCGGACCGGGCAAGGCGTTACTCAGCAGCTGCTGGGCGTCGCAACTGGCTCGTGGGTGGCAGACGAACACGATGGTGAGTATGTACACGGGCTCACCGTTCACGGTGGTGGCCGCGGCGACCTCACTGAACGCCCCGGGCAACATTCAGACGGCGGATCAGGTGAACCCGGTTGTGAACAAGCTGGGCAGGATCGGACCGGGCGAGGCCTTCTACGATCCGCTGGCCTTCCGCGCCGTAACGGATGTTCGTTTCGGCTCGACGGGTCGCAACATTCTGGACGGGCCGGGCCTGGTGAACATGGATCTGAGCATCTTCCGCACGTTCCGGCTGGCGGAGAAAGTCCGGCTGGAGTTCAAGGCGGAAGCGTTCAACTTCACGAACACGCCGCAGTTCCTGAACCCCGGCGCCAACGCATCGAACATGACGCTGAACAGCGACGGCACGCTTCGGACGCTGGGCAACTTTATGTCCGTAACTTCGGCTCGTGAAACGGAGCGGCAGTTCCGCTTCGGCCTTCGCCTGAGCTTCTAAAAACGACGCGAATAAGGAGAACACTTTGACACGATATTGGAAGTGTGTCGCTCTGCTTGCGCTCGCTGGCGTGGCGGGGTCTGGCGAGCCTGGATCGGGCGGAATTTATGGGCCGCGGCTGGAGGAGGTGGGCAAGTTGGGGATTGGGCCCGCCTTCGACGCAGTAGTGGATGGAAACACGCTCTACGTGATCGGCGGCGGCACGCTGTATGTTGCCGATCTGGCGAACCCGAAAGCTCCGAAGGTGGTGAGCAAGCTCGGGGGCTTTGGGCATGTGCGGCAGCTGATTGTGCGGGATGGCATCGCGTATATCACCGCACGTGAGGACAGTTTCTTCCTTGTCGATGTGAGTAAGCGCGAGAAACCAACGCTGCTGAGCCACTACGACTCGATTGAACTGGCGACCGGGCTGAGTTTGTCGGGCAATATCGCGTTTATTGCGAATCGGCATGCGGGAGTGGAGCTGATTGATGTAACGAATCCGCGCCGGCCCGAGCATTTGAGCACGATTCGGGTGGGAGAAGCGCAGTCGCTCGCGGCGCACGACGGGTATATCTACGTGGGTGTTTGGCGGACGCAGGAACTGGTGGTGGTGGATGCGAGAAACCCGCGGAAGCCGGTGCAGATCGCATCGGCTCCGCTGACCGGGTATGGCGACGGAGTCGCGGTGCGGGGGAATATTGCGTACGTGTCGACGGGGCATCACTCGTCGACACCGAGCGTTCCCTATCCGAAGCCGGGTGAGCCTGGATACGGGTCGGGGCACGGGCTGGAGATCTTCGACATCTCGAATCCGGCGAAGCCACGCTTCCTTTCGCGGCTGAAGACGCCTCCGTTCTACAACCTGTACATGGACACGTGGCGGGTCAGGCTGGCAAAGAACTATGCGTACATGAACGACACGTACAACGGCGTGTTCGTGGTGGACATTGCGGATCCGCAGAAGCCGAAGTTCCTCGCGCATCACCAGCTTCCGGTGGTCCCCGGGATTGGCGATGGCGGCATGCCTGTGGACGCCAAGCCTGGTCCCGCGGTGGGGCTCGGGGTAGGGAAGGACTATCTGTATGTGGCGGGCTCGTGGAGTGATCTGCATGTGATTGCCGCGCCGGGGCTGGCGATTCCGCTGGATCCTCCCGCGGTGTCGAAGTGGACGATTCCGAAGCGTGAGACTGCGGCGGCGGATCCCCGGTACCGGCTGTATATGTCGGAAGGACAGGTGTACTCGGCTATCCCCTGGTACAAGGAGGCGGACGGGACGAATGTCGCATTGGTAGCGGCGGGATCGGCGGGGATTGAGGCGGTGCGCGTCGGGCCGCGGCCACAGCGAGTGGCTTCGTTTCGCACCGAAGGCATTGCGTACGACGCGACTCCGCATGGCGACAAGGTTTATGTGGCGGAGGGCATGGGCGGGTTGACCATATGGCAGCGAGGCTCGGACAAGAAGCTGACGCGGGTGGGTCAACTGCGGTTTGGAGATCACTCCGTGCAGCAGGCAACGGTGGCTCCGGATGGTCGTCATGTGCTGCTGCATGTGGGTCCGAATCTGCTCAAGATCGTGGACGTTTCTAATGCGGCCACGCCGAAACTGGTGCTGGAGGATCTGCACATCGGGCTGTTCTACAAGCGGCCGTTCGCGATCAATTTCGCCGAGAACCGGCATGCGATGGTGATGTGGACTGTGACGGGGCTCTACCAATTCGACATGACCGGGACGCCGAAGTTCACGGGTTGGTCCTATCCGCATCGGTTCGCTCCGGAGAACGGGTCGACCGCGGACGGGAAGAACTGGATCACCACGACGGTGAGTGGCAAGTATGTGGTGTTGGAACCCGGGGAAACTCGGCCGACCGAGGAGTTGCCTGCTTATGGCGTCGAAGGGTATGACCTGCGGGGCAAGCCGTCGCTGTTCGGGAATACTTTGTTTACGGCCAATGCGCTTACGGGTCGGGTGACGGCGGTGGATGTTACGGATCGGAAGCGGCCGATGCTGCTGAGCACGATGCTGCTGCCCGAGCATCCTGGCTATGTGGTCGGCATGGATGATGGTCAGGCTCTGATCCCGGGCGGGTATCAGGGGCTGTTGGTGTGGAGCTTCAGGAAGTGACCGCGATGATGATCACTCGACGAACGTGGATAGCTGGAGTGGCCGGGGCTGCGCATCTGCGCGGCTCGGGGCCGGATGCGGCGATTGAGCGTGCCCATGAGGAGATGTGGGCACGGTTCATCGACAAGGAGTATGGGACCGTCTACGACTATGCGCCGTTCCAGGGCAAGGTGGATCTGCCGACTGCGGAAGACTGCCAGGATCTGAAGCCGAACGGGATGGCGTGGTGGACTCCGGTGGAGAATGGCGGGTTCTTTGGCGGCCTCTATCTGAGTGCCCTGTGCGGACGGTGGAAGGAGCAGAAGTCAGCGCGGCGGGCGGACGAAGCTCATACGGTGGCGACGGGGTTGGTGCGGCTGGCGCCGTTATACCCGGGCTGACTAAGTAGTTGTCAAAGAACGCCTGAATTCCATGGCTGAAAACCGTCAGGTTTTCAGCCGCGCACATGCCCGCGGAGAAGTGCTTTTGAACGACGCTGCAAAAGCTTCCGTTATCGAGGAAGCGGGAAGGCTTCAGAAGATTTACACTACCCCCTCCCGCGGGACCACTGTCCCGCAGGGCCTCGTCCACAAGCGAGCTAGTCTTAAGCCGCAAACCGCAGCTCGAAGCGTTCGAGTTTTCGTTGCGCTTTTGCGCGCCTGCGCGATGTCGTATGAATTCTGCATGCGCTCCCTGCCTCCCGCATTCGAGCACGTGGACAGGTGGCAAACCGCATCCTCATTCCGGTCCAGTTTCCTGGGCCGACAGACCCCGCCAACCGTTCGTTACTTCGCCGCGGGGAAGTCTGGCGGCAGCTTCTGGCGGACCTTCCCCGTGGCGGCCCATTCGGTGCCGCGCAGCAGAGTCACTCCGAAGGCGGGTCCGCTTACCGCGGCGACATCGTGCCCGAGCGTGGTGTGGAACACGCGGCCCCTGCCGAATGAAAGCACCATCAGAACTGGCTCGTCTCGTCCGGTGCCTTTGTTGTTCGGGTCGGAGTAAGCGGTCGAAAGGACGGTCATATTCTCACCAGGCCCGCGCAGGGTGGCATAGAGTTCGTCGGTGACATGCATCCACTTATCCGGCAGACCTTTTGTGATGGGGTGATTCTTCACGCGATTTTCGATGACGAAAGGCTTGCGCGCGCCGTGGCTGCCAGCCTTGCCGGGCGAAGGATCCGACATGAGCTTACCGTCGCGGTAATAC
>JAWXCM010000034.1:0-12642 GCA_034408745.1 Bryobacteraceae bacterium | reverse complement strand
TGCCGCAGCTTGCCCTCGCACGCCGCCAACCCGCCCGTGATCTCGCGCAGGCTTTGCGCATGACCCAACTGGCAGAACATCATAGCGATCATCTGCCCCAGCTGGAAAAACCGCGCGCGTGCCGCCCGGCCTTGTGATGTTTTACGGCAACTTCAAACTCCTGCCGCGGAATCAGCTTCAAAATCTGACTGAAGATTACTGCATACTCGATTCATGGTGGAATCCCCCTTCGCTGGTTTTGGCTCTTGCCTGAACCCAACTCCAACCTAACGCGGGCTTCCACCTTATCCCTCATTCAGGACTGACCTCCCCGCCCAGGTGGCTTGAATCCAACTTGGACAAGAGTGGTTTTTACCAAAGATATTTATCGAAATGCGGTGCTGAAAGCGCTCGAATTCAGAGGATACGTGCAGCACCCCGTGGGAATGACCGTGCACGATGTCGGAACGGTTCGCAGTGCGCCCCTGCGTGTGGGCCAGGTATTTCTATCGACCCGATGCTGTGGATTCCGGAGGAAAGGCTGTATGTGAGGATGGAGGACGTCGTCGTAGTCACTGCCGACGGCGTCGAGAACTTTACCGCGGACCTGCCTGTTCGCCCCGATGACATTGAGGCGGTTATCCGCGAACGCGGAGTCATCGAACTGGTTCCACCGACGCCGCAATGAACAGCAAGGCATGGCCGGCGAACGGGCTCATCCCAAGTCGACCTTCACTGCAAGGGTTACACGGCGGCTTGCCGGAACAGCGCCTCGGATTTCAGCTTGATTTCTTTCGCCAGCTGAAGCGGATCCGCTTCCTGAAATTTCGGCAGGAATAACTCCACTGAAATCGGTCCCTGGTATCCCCGATCGACGAGTTTGCGCAAGATTTTAGCAAGCGGTGCCACGCCGTCGCCGGGAATCACACGCGTCTGCAGATCCAGCAGTTCGCGAGGCAGATCCTGAGTATCGTTGAGATGGGCGTGAATGATCTCGCCCGGTTTAATCAGGTCCATATCCTCAAACTTGCTCGGGCCAGACCAGAAGTGATAGCAGTCGAAGAGGATGCCGAAGTTAGGATGGGCAGCCTGGCGGTGTAGCCGAAGGGCCGTCGGCAGTGAGGCCATAAAAGTGGAGTTGCGCACGAACTCCGCCGCAACCTTTACTTTGAACTGACTGGCTGCCTCGGCGACCTTGCGTATGTTGTCGATGCTTCGCGAATAGTCGTCAGTCGTGAATTTGGCTGACGTACCGCACGGAGAGTAGACCAGCGGCGCTCCAAGTTCGGCGAACTGCTCGCAGCGTTTTCGAAATGCATCGAGATTCTTAGCGAAATTCGGATTGGGCTCCCACAGGCCTGAGACGCCAATCGCGCCAGACACCACTTTGAGACCATTGTCGGTCAGAACTCGTTTGGCGCTGGCCAGCGTGTCCGTCTTCAGATGGTCATCGAGCAGGGTGGCGGCCGGCTCGACCTCCCGGATGCCGGCTTTGGCCCAACCTTCGAGGGAGGGTCGATAGCCGGCGCGGGCCGAGGTGAACTGGTGCATGCTTAGCGTCATTTTGGGCGTGGCTGCTCCGGAACGTTCAGCAGCCAGCACGAGTGGCGCCTGAAGAACGGTTCGGCGTGGCAGCATTACGAATACGATACCGCTTTCGACCGCACGACAGGTAGACGGGGCAAAGTCTAATCACCACGGGCCACGCCTGATATCCTGGCAGTCTGGGCATTCGTAACGTCCCTGCTGTTTCAACTGGAGACCCCGTAAATGTCTGTTTCCCTAAACGAACACCTGTCTGGCGGCGCGCCAGTGATCACCGAGATGCGCGTGATCCCTGTTGCCGGGTATGACAGCATGCTGCTGAACCTGAGTGGTGCGCACGGCCCTTTTTTCACAAGAAATGTCGTGATCCTCAAAGACAGCGCGGGCCACACAGGTCTTGGCGAGGTCCCAGGCGGAGAGAAAATCAGGCAGACACTGGAAGAATCCGCGGCGCTGGTGAAGGGTCAGTCGATCGGCGCATATCGCAATGTGCTGGCCGCGGTTCGGACCAGGTTTGCCGACCGTGATGCCGGAGGGCGAGGCGTGCAGACCTTCGATCTGCGAACCACGGTGCATGCGGTAACGGCGATTGAGGCGGCAATGCTCGACCTCCTGGGCCAGTTTCTGAACTTGCCTGTGGCCGCATTGCTCGGCGACGGACAGCAGCGCGATTCCGTCGAGGTGCTGGGCTATCTCTTCTACGTTGGCGACCGGACGAAGTGTCCGCAACTACCCTATGCGGGGCCGACGGCTGCCGATGATGACGACTGGATGAGGCTGCGCCGTGAGGAGGCCATCACGGCCGATGCGGTGGTTCGTCTTGCCGAAGCGGCCCGGGAACGCTACGGGTTCCGTCACTACAAACTGAAGGGCGGTGTACTGGCTGGCGCGGTGGAAATGGAAGCGATCGTCGCACTGGCCGAGCGCTTCCCCGACGCACGCATCACGCTGGATCCGAATGGAGCCTGGCCGCTGCGCGAAGCCATCGAGGTGTGCCGCGGGAGGGATGCGGTGCTGGCGTACGCGGAGGATCCGTGCGGTCCGGAGAATGGGTATTCCGGACGCGAGACGATGGCGGAGTTTCGGCGCGCCACCGGCATTCCCACGGCCACGAACATGATCGCAACGGACTGGCGGGAACTGAAGCACGCCGTGCGGCTCGACGCAGTCGACATCGTCCTCGCCGATCCGCACTTCTGGACAATGGAAGGTTCGGTGCGGGTGGCGCAGCTTTGTAACGAATGGGGGCTGACATGGGGGTCCCATTCCAACAACCACTTCGACATTTCCCTCGCCATGTTCACGCACGTAGCGGCTGCAGCTCCTGGCAACATCACTGCCATCGACACGCACTGGATCTGGCAGGATGGGCAGCGCCTCACCCACGAATCGTTTCCAATTGTGGACAGCCGGATCGCGGTTCCACAGGCGCCGGGCCTCGGTGTGGAGATCGACGAGGAAAAGCTGGCTGCCGCCAACCAGCTTTATGAAGGCATGAAGCTCGCGGGCCGCGACGACTCGATCGCCATGCAGTATCTGATCCCGAACTGGAAGTTCGACAGTAAGCGGCCCTGTCTCGTGCGGTAAGCACCCGGAGCCTGGCCCCGTGTCTACCCGGACCGAAGCGAATATTTCCGTCGCGCCGCAGCAGCTGAATATAGCCGTTGATGTCGTTAGTTAGCTGACGCTCTCCGCGCTGTAGCGAGCCATCAGACCGGTGCGCACCACAAAACGGTAAGTTCCCTGGAAGATCAAACTGGCCAGCAGTATGTAGGCGATCGACAGGATGCAGCCAGCCAGCAGTTCCGCCGAACTGAACGCGCCGCCCTTGACAATGCGGCGCAGGTTCTCAAATACATAACCCGGAGGCAGTCCGCGTGCGACAAACTGCATCCATTGCGGCAGAACCTCCAGTGGATAGAACACGCCCGCAAACGGCGACAACAGCGCAGGTATCGGCCAGATGAACCACTCGGCCGATGGCCCCAGCCGCATTACCAGTGCACTCGCCATTATCCCGAGCGCGATTCCGAACAGAAACAGCACCGCCAGAAACGGGACCGCCGCAACACCGTAAAGGAACAGGTCCAGCCGAAAGATTCCGCCGGCCAGAATCAGCATTGCCACCAGACCTACTGAGCTGGTTGCGATGCTCGAAATAACCAGGCCAGTAACGTACTCCGTGATCGACATCGGGCTGCCGAAGATGTTGAGGAAGTTCCGGGACCAGACATCTTCGAAGAAGGCCATCGTCACACCCTGCATGACGCGGGTGAAGAAGTCCCAAAGCAGAACGGCCCCAAGCAGAGCCGGAACAAAGTTGTAACCCGGAGATGCCACCGTATTCAGATAACGGCTGATGAATCCCCACAGCACAATGTCGATCGCAATCCAGGCAAACAGCGACAGAACCCGCGCAGGACTTCCGCGATACAGGTAAAACTGCCTGACGGGAATCGCAAGAAATCGTCGGGTGCGCATCGGCTTTATGGCTGCTGAAGACTCAGCGGCTCACGCGCCACAGTGACGAACAGGTCCTCGAGGTTGTCTTTACCGTGTTCCGCCGGAAGTGTCCGAGGATCTCCTTCCAGCAGAATACGTCCCCGGGACAGGAACAGGACACGGTCGCAGACCTCTTCCACTTCATACATGTTGTGCGACGTCCACAGCACGCCAGCATGGTCCACCCGTACGAAATCGCGAATGCGCGCACGTATATCGCGAGCCGTCGAAGGGTCGAGCGAAGCTGTCGGTTCGTCCAGCAGCAGCAACCGGGGTTGATTCAGCATCGCTTTTGCGAGCGTCACCCGCGTCTGCTCGCCCGACGACAGGAGTCCCGTTTTAGTGTTACGGAACTGGACAAGGTCATACTGTTTCAGCAGTGCCTCAATGCGCTCCGTCAGGTTCACAACGTTGTACACCATTCCAAAGAACCGAAGGTTCTCGACAACTGTAAGGTTGCCTGGGAGCGGTGCGTACACAGCCGCGAAGTTAGTCCGCTCCAGCGCCGCGGTGCGACGGGTGCGGAGCGGGAGTCCATCAATCGACACCGTCCCGGAAGTCGGCTCAAGAACGCCGAGAATCATGCTGATAGTAGTTGTTTTGCCCGCGCCATTCGGGCCCAGCAGGCCGACGATCTGGCCTGAGTCCACAGAGAAAGAAATGCCATCGACAGCGACAGATTCGCGGCCGTAAGTCTTGCAAAGCTCCGTAACGGACAGTACGCATCCCACGTTGCGCCAATCATCGCACGCGCCTTGACCGTGCCTATTGTTCAAGCCGTGTGAGGACCAGTGTGACCAACCCAAAGATCAAACCAGCTCCGAGCAGGACTCCGCCCACCAAACGCTCGCTGTGATGCGCGAACCACAAGTAAATACCCGTCGCCCCAAGCAGCAGCAGCCCGACAGATGCCAGGAACGAGATCGCGGCCCAGATGTTGGAGGGCACGTACTCGTGCCACAAACCGTGGTTCGTGTGAAGCTGGATCAGCGTCTCCAAAGCTCCATGCCGCCGCAGCTTGATCTTCACCTCGCCCGTCGAGCGCCCATACCGCACTTCGACCGCTTCGCCAGGACGGACAATCTGGAAGCTTACCGCATCTCCGTCCTCTTTGATCTGCCGCAGTTCGCCCTTCATCCCGTGGTTCGCCATCAGTTCGCGAGCCGCGGCCCCTGGACTCGCGGCTGCCTCCGGTGAGATCCTGACGACAGATTCCGACAGGGTCGGCTTGCTCCCGAGCCACGGCCGGTAAATGATCGCCAGCGAACTCACCGCGAAGATCATCGCCATCAGAACGAAGATCAGCCCGAGCCCGAGATGGAGATTACGCATCAGTCGGAACATAGATTCACCGAATCGTGACCCACAGCGCCAGCGTCAGCGCGGTAGCTCCTGCCAGCGTAAGCTGCGCCCAACGCAGGCCAGGCCGGGTCGCCACCCACAGATAGAGACCGGAAATAGTCATGAACAGAAATGCCCACGTGGAAAATTCGTTGAAGTAGCCCCACGCCATCACGGCCGGTTTTAACTGGTGCCGCCGGGAATTGGCCGTATGCATCGACGAGAGATACTCCAGCAGCCCGTTCCCACGATGCGCGATGCGGACAATTCCTTTGTCCTCTAAAAACGTGACTTCGCGGCCACCGTTGATGGTGAAAACATTAAAAGCCAGGTTCGATTGCTCGTCCCTGTGTACGTTGTAGCGGCCCCCCGCCAGTGGAATGTCCACCGCGTCGAAGATCGCCTGAGCCAGTTTCCTGTCGTCGAGGTTACCCGCGGCCCGGAAGGAAATCTCTCGCACCGACGAGACCGGAGGAGGTGTGAACTGCCCTGGCGCTGGCAGGAACACGGCATGAACGCCGGTGATGCCCCACACGACGAACGCCGTGAAGGTCAACAATCCAGAATACATGTGGATCTTTTTGATCCACTCGAAAAAAAACTTTTCGCGGGAGCCCATTCGGTCCAGCGGGAAGTATATCGTAGCCGGAGGCAGGCCCTTAACGGACCTTCACGCCGGGCGTGTTGCGGATCGAGTACAGGTGCTTCTCAGTCCGCAATACCAGCCGGTCGCCAATGAGGGCGGGTGTGGCCAGCGCCATTTCGCCAAGGTCGTTGGTGTTGAGCAATTCGTATTTGTCCCCGGCGCGAATTACGAACGTGCGGCCTTCCTCATTAATGCAAAAGACCTTTCCGTTGTAAGCCCACGGCGACGAAGTGAAATCGCCGCCCTCTCCCACGCGGGTCTTATAGCTTTGCACACCAGTCTTCGCATCGAAGCGCGTCAGAATACCGGTATGAGTGAGGACGTACAGACCTCCGTCATAGGCCAGTTCCGTCGGCATATAGGTTCCGGCTTTGGGCTGCAGCCAGACCACAAAGTCATTGAGTTTGGCGCCCTCTGGTGTCGTCAGGTCGCCGCTCGCGCCAGGCTTGATGGCGGCAACGGGTTTACTGGTGCCACCGTTGATATACAACAGCCCCTCATGGGCGAACGGACTCGGGATGGGCATCGGAGACATTCCACCGAGGCGCCATAATTCCTTGCCTTCCAGATCGTAGCTGATGGCGGTGCCGGGCCCAACGGTGACGATTTCGGTACGCCCGGAGTGCTTCCAGACGTAGGGGCTGGCCCAGCCAGTCTGACGATCCGAGCCCTGAACGTGGATCGAGCGTTCGGTCCGCCAAACCTGCTTGCCGGTATTCTTATTCAGTGCCGCCATGAACTGCTGTTTCTCGTTATCGTTCACGATCACGAGAAGGTCGTTTACAAGTGTCGGGGAAGATGCCGTGCCGAAATCGAGGATGGTCGGGAAGCTCTCGAGAGGGGTGTTCCAGACTTTATTGCCATCCAGATCATAGGCGAAGGCGCCCAGATTATTGATGTAGACATACACACGCTTACCATCGGTGACGGGGGTCTCTGAGGAGAAGCTGTTCTTGCGGTGACGGCCACCTGGCGGCCGGCCGGAATGAAATTCGCGCTTCCAGTTGACCTTCCCCGACTCAAGATCGATGGAGTAAAGGAAATAATGAACTGTCACTTCATCGGGTAATTCGAAGTCGCGCGCGTTCAGGCGGTCCAGAACTTCCTTGCCTTTCAAACCCTGTTTCGAGAGTTCGGCAATGTAATCGTTGGAATAGGTGGCGCCGGCCTGCGGCTGCTTCGCCTTGCCGTCCGTGGTAACAGTCGTGAGAAATATGCTTTTCCCGGCCACGATCGGAGAAGACCAGCCAAGACCCGGGATTGCCGCTTTCCATTCGACGTTGGAAGTCGTCGACCACTTGTCAGGCAGGCGCGAGTTGCTGGCAGAGGGGTTGGAGAGCGGCCCTCGGAAACCAGGCCATTCCGGGTCTGCGGAGAACGCGCAGGCGGCCAGGAACAGGAAGGCGGCGACTTTTCTCATAATCCATTGGACTATACTCGCCGGCAAACGTCACGCATTGCCCGTCTGACACTCGCGTCCGCGGAAGTTGCCGGGATCTCCAACGTCGGCGACAATTGCAGCGCCCCACCCACAGCCTTCCGCGTTATTCAAAGCGATACTTGCGTGTCCATTTCACACCGTCGCGCGACACGTCAATATTAAACACGGACCGCGACACACCGCCCACGCGCGTCGACTCCTGCCATCCGAGGTAATACTGCGATCCAAACTTCTCGAACACCGGCTTCGACCTGCCTCCGTTCGCCATCCAGGTCCCGTCCGGCAAACGGTTCACCGCCGACTCCGTCAGTTTCTCTTTGCCACGCGAGAAGAAATGACCGAGCACCCCAAAAGTATCGAAGCTGCCGTTCAGCGCCGCCAGCCCGTTCTGCCCGCCCGGGTAATTATTCACAACCACATACGTTTTCCCGTCGAATTGTTTAAACGAATCTATCGAATAAAGTCCGAAATCTTAAGGCTCCCCACGAAATCCTTGTGCCACGGCATCGTCGTAGAAACGGCGCGGCTGCATGTTGAAGGTGCCGGATGCGGTTTCTATACGAGCACGTCCCACAGCGGGCGAGAACGTCTGCTTGCGGATATCGAAGTCTCGGTGCCAGGTCTGTGCTTCGCGCTGCCGTGGCGCTTCGCTCGCGAAGAACACCCGCAGTGTCGATGCGTCCTTGCGGAAAATGCGCGGCACGAAGCACGCACCCTCGGGCAACGTCTCGTTCGCGAACGCCTGGTCTCCGCAAGCCGCCGGAATCCGGCGCTCCACTTCCATCGTCGCCATGTTGACCACCGACAGCGTGCAATACACGAACGCCCACTCCGCATTCTCGCCCGGCTGGATATAGTTCGCCATCGCGATGACGAATTGGTCATGCTGCGGCGATTCACCAGGCCGATAGGGAAATCGTTCCGCGATCCAGCGGCTTAGGACAAGTTGAAAATCTTCTTTCCGTTCTCGCGAACGGTTGAGCAGTTTGGCACGTAGGGAACCCGCCAGATTCTTCACCTCCCTGGCGCGCATACGCTCGCCTCCAGATACGGTCGAATGATTCTGGACACTCTACAGATGCTGGCGAAATGCTGGATTTCGTCCACCGTCGCTTTTCTCTGGCGAAGCACATCTCACAGGGCTTCCAGCGCGATATCGAGCCCGATCTTGTTCCGGTACTTGAAGCAATCCGCCACTGTTTTTGCCGGCTCAAAAATGCGCACCGGCACTACTTCAATGCGATGGATGCGCACCCCATCTATGAACGTCGTCTGCGAATAATGCACCACTTGATGTGCCGTTGTCGTTGTGGAAGCGTCGCCAACGGAGCACCACAGTCTGGCGGTCGACTTGTTGCGTTCTCTCGATCGATTTACACAACTATCAAGGGTTTGCAACACCGTACACCTCAAGCCTCTGTGTCAATGGATTAGAAGCGCAGAACCTAAGGGACTTCGCCTCTGGCGCGGTCAAGGCTGCCCTTCGGCTCCTCGGCCGGTCTCCCCAACCTTCCGCGCAAGAGAGGTTGTCCATGTAATGTGCCCGCCCGCGTTATGTGGCCGGCGAAACGTGTTTTGCCGGTTCGAAACTTAAGTGAGGAACAGGCCGTCCCGCGTGAGGCCGGTGACCTGCACGGTCTGCGGATTCACCATCCGGCACGAGCTTCGGCTGCGTCTGGAAGCTTCACCTTGGGAGCGGGCGGGTCGGGAAGACGGCGAAGCAACTTCGTAGCGGCACCCGCAATCTCAGAAACGGCGCTTTCAAAGGCCTCCTGGCTGGCCTTCGAGGGCTTGTGAAACCCGCCTACCTTTCGAACAAACCGCAGGGCCGCGGCCCGGATTTCCTCTTCCGTGGCGGCTGGGGCAGGACGGCGAAGTGTCTTTTATTTTATCCAGCCACCTTGCGAAGCTCGAAGAGGCAGGTTAAGTGGGGATCGAGAAAACGTTCAAAGGGAAGTACTGGCTGACGATCTGCCGACTGACGGCGAAAGGGAAGGCTGCGTTCGCAGGTACTCACGAACAAGTCGTGAAAGCCTCGGGAAAAAGCCTCCCGCGGGGTTAGCGCGGGAGGCCCGGAGGACACTAGAACACGATGCGAGCCGACATCTGAATCCGCCGCTCGGTATTGCCAGGCGCTGTAATCAGACCGAAATCGCGGGTTCCGATCTTGGTGTTATAGCTGCCGAATCCACGGATATTGAAGATGTTCGTTCCCTCCATGCGCAGCTGCAGGTACTGCTTCCGCTCGGATGAGAAGTAGAACGCCTTCATCAGCGACAGGTCGTAATTGGTCCTGCCCGGATGGCGCAGATCGCCGAAGACAGGAGACAGGGTCCCGTAAGTGAATCGCTGCGCGTCAACGACGTTGTCAAAGCGCGTGATGCGATCGTTCAGGCGGGCGTCAGCCTGCGAGTAGAAGACCTGCCTGGGATCGCCGAAGCGAGCGTTGGAGACACTGGTGCCCGCGCCCGCGAAGCTGCCATACGTCCACTCGACGCGGACATTGTTATTGATGTTGGGTGTGGTTGCATCGAACACGACGGGCCTGCCGGAGCGCAGAATACCGGTGCCCGCGAACTCCCATCCGCCGAACGCAAAATCGAGAGCCTTCGCGCCGAAGGAGTTGGGCGTTCCGAGGATCGCCTTCCCATGTCCGATCGGGATCTCGACGTTATAGGTCGCGCGGAACACGTGCCGCTCGTCGAGCGGGCTGAAGCCATAGACGCTCGGCGTATTGTCGACTGTCTGGACCCGTTTGCCGCCAGTGTTCATCCCGCTGATGCCGGTGCCCGTACCTGTGTCCGGTCCGCCGACATCGTCAAGCGACTTGCTGATGGTGTAGTTGATCAGGAAGAACATTCCCTGGCGCAGCCGCCGTTCCACCCGCAAATTGCCCGAGTGGAAATTCGAGGTGCCGATATTGCTTCCCTGTACGGCCATTGCGCCGAAGTAAGGGTAGTCCATCTCGAGGATGCCGACGTTCTGTTTAAGTCCGACAACGCTGTTGTTGAGCGTCTGTCCCGCTGTGGGCGACGCAATCTGCGTGGTGTAGATGCGCGAATTCTGCCCCGCTGCGCCTCCGTTGAACAACTCGCGCGGGAAGCGCGCCTGGATGTCGGGGCCCAGAAGGTCGCGCCCGGCATTGGCGGAATACGTCATTTCAACCAGGAAGCCGTGCGGCAGTTCGCGCTGCACGCCGAGGCTCCACGTCCACTCGTACGGCATGTGAGATGCGCGGTTGAACGCGCTCGGTCCTACCGGTCCCGTGGCCTGCAGGTTCGCCGCCGCGGTCGTGCGCTGATACGCGCTGACATCGGACGGCGCCCATGGGGTGGTGTAGTTGGACCGCATGTGGACCATATTGTCGAAGCTTGCGTGCCATCCGGCATCTGCGCCATCGGCCAGGCGAATGCCCGAGCCGCCGGTCGAGAAAGCACCGGCCGCCCCGCTGGTAGAGATGAACATCTGACCAAACGACGACCGCACAACCGTCTTCTCGTTCAACTGCCAGGCCAGCCCGAGGCGCGGAGCGAATTGCCACGGACGATACATGGTAGCGTTGCGCGAATTGTATTCCGGCGTGTTGGCCACGCGAATCGCTCCATTCCTGAATCCAGACGTGACCCACGAAGGAGTTCGTACGGTGGCCGGATCGAGACCGGCCTTACGAAGCTCAGCCGCGAAATCGTAGCCTGCGTTGATGCGGAAGGGCGAAGGGGCGTCCGGATCCCACATGTACAACTTGTCGAACCGCTCCGTCACCGGAGATTCCATATCCCACCGCAGGCCCAGGTTGAGGGTCAGGCGGCGGGCCAGTTTGAAGTCGTCCTGGATAAACGCCGCGTAGTAATTGAAGTTGTTCGCGCGGGTCGTCGGAGCGGTCACGTTGGCACGGTTATTCACGCCCGCCAGGAACGCGCCCATGGCGTACGCGTTCGAAAGGTCGGAGCCATAGCCAAAGTCGACACCGGCAGTGCGGTGCACCGGGTTGGCCATGAAGCGGAATGTACCGTTGCCGCTGTTCCACAAATTGTCAAAGTAGCGTCGATGCTGCACGCCATAACGGATCGTGTGCCGGTTCAGGATCCTGGTCATCGTGAGACCGGTGTCGTAGGTCGTGTTGTTCGTGACGGCAGTCCCGCCAGTTTGCGTGATATCGGCATACGACACTCCGGTGATCGGCAGATTTCCGTTGAGCAGGCGCCTGGTCTCTGGATCCCACGGGATGTCTGAGGTATCCATCGTCGGATCGAGCAGGTTGCCGGTGGTGTTCGGATTGAAATTGACGCCGGCGCGCGCATTCAACAGGAGGGTCGGCGACACCGTCCAGTCGTAGTTGAGCGTGGCGCCGAAACCGCCGATCTGGTTCGAGCTGTTGGCTGTATTGGCGGGACCGCCGGCTCGCGTACTGCCGTCTTCGTTCTTGCGCGAAGCGTAGCGGCCGAAGAACCGGTGCGATGGCGTGAACTGATGATCCAGGCGAACTCCGTACATCCAGGAGTCCTTCTTGTAGCTCTCCGGTGCAACGAAGTTGTTCAGCATGGAGGTGCCCGGGTTGGGCGCGCGATTCGGCAGCGGTACGTAGCGGAGCAGCGCTTTGCTGACCGGATTGATCCGACCCGCCGGGATGCGCTTGCCGTCGCCGAGCAGTTGCTCGCGAATCCAGGAGTTAGTGGCGTTGTCGAAATTGACGGGTCCGTCCTGATCGTAGAACGTGGGCGAAATGCCGTTGTACACGGTCTGCGAGAAATCGCCGTTTCGCTCAGCCTCGGTGGGGACGCTGCGCGTGATCAGCCGGCCTGCCTCGCGCCGTTTCTGTCCCTCGTAATTGAAGAGGAAGAAGGTCTTGTTCCGCCCGTTGTACAGCTTCGGCAGGACCACCGGCCCGCCGAACGTGCCGCCATAGATGTTTTGGGTGAAGTGCGCCTTCCTGCCGCCCAGGGAATTCTGTAGCCAGGAGTTGGCGTTGAAGGCGTCGTTCTGCATGTAGTTGAACAGCTCGCCATGCGGACTGTTGGTGCCGCCTCGCGTGACTACCTCGACCGCGCCGCCCGACAGCCGGCCGTACTCGGACGAAATGCCGTTCGTGATCACTTTGAACTCGGCGATTACCTCCATGGTGGGCGTAGTGCGAACGACGTCATGCAGCATACCGGTTCCGGCGGAGATTCCGTCGACGATGTATTCC
>JAWXCM010000033.1:0-5726 GCA_034408745.1 Bryobacteraceae bacterium | reverse complement strand
GTGAGATTCACGATCGGAGCGCCGGCTCCGAGGCTATAGATGGCGATCACCGGATTGACCACCGGGCTGTCAAACGAGATGGTGAAGATGCCCGGGTCAATGATTATGAAGTCCTCTTCGAAGTCGGGGTAGTTGTCGACTCCACCTCCCGTCCAGTAACCGCCATTCCAAGACAACCCGTTGGCGCCCCGGACAAGCAGGATCGGGCCGGTGATGCTCACACCCACGTTGCCCTGAGGCGTAGCGATGGTGCCATACCCTGCGCTGGGCGGGCCAGGGCCGTTGACGAAGTCGGTCCAGTATACGATTCCCGCCTGCGATGATGCGCAAGCGATGACGAGTGCCAGTAAGAATTTCCCGCTGAGTTGCATGTTCTCTCCAGTCCGGATGTTGGTGCTGGTGTGTCGTCCAGCATTGTGGACGAGGGGGAACGCGAGAGCTTATTACTACCGGGCCGAACCAAAATTCACGAAAGCTGCCCAGTAGAACGGATGCCGCCAGCGTGGGTCTTTGGAAAGCGCCAGTGACGCGTCTCGCAGCGCGGCAGAGGGCGAGGCCCCGGAGCCGAGTTTGCGGTAGAACTCGGTGAACAGCGCAGCCGTTGCGGCGGAATCGACGCGCCATTGCGACACCACAGTGTTTCCGACGCCAGCTCCCAGAAACGCCCATCCGAGGCCGATCAGCCCTTCGCCAGGCAGCACCCGGCCCCGTCCCGTCTCGCAGGCGGCGAGAACGGCGAGTCGAGCTTTAAGCGGGGCCCGTGCGATTTCCCAGGCTTCCAGCATGCCGTCCTCGCCTGGCGACGCGGTTAGTTCCAGCCGGGAATACCAGGGCGCGCCGGGCTCGGCCACACCGTGCGCGGTGAAGTGGATCAGGCTGGCTTCCGTGAGCAGTGCCTTGATGCGGGCCTCAGTAGCATCGGGTCCGGCCACGACGCGGGCGCCTTTCAGTGACGAAGCGAATGTGGCCGCCTGAGCCGCCGAATCGGGTACAGCGGGATGCGCGACAAACAGCGGTGTGCCGGACGGGCCAGCCGAGGGCCGGGCGGCGAGCATTTGCAGTGCGGCGAGTGAAGGCGTGACGGTCAACTCGGCGGTCTCCATCCAGGAACGCCCGGCCGTGTCGCGGAGTGCCTGGAAAGGAAGATCCCAGAGGCTGCCGTCGGGCACAATGACCACGCGCGGCGGGAGCAGGCCCGCGGGTGCGATGAGCACCTTGTACAGGTCGGAGGCGGACTCGCCGAATTCCAGGTCGGCCGGTGTGACGGCAAGCTTCACCGAATCGAACGCGATGGCCTGACTGATCTCGGTTTCGGCCTCGGAGTAACGCTTTAGTTCGATCAGCGGCAGGGCGAGCCGGCCGCGGATGGCGCGTTCCACCAGCGGATCGCCGGGCGCCTTGAGAGCCTGACGATACTGCGCGACAGACTGCTCGTCGTCACCCATCAGGTAGTACACGTAGCCGATGTTGTTGGTGATCTCGGCCATCGCCGCGGTGCGGTTGGTCTCCTTCGCCAGCGCGAGAGCTCGCTGAAGGTAATGCAGAGCGCGTGTGGTGTTGCCACGCATGCGCGTGATGTTGCCGAGACCTGCCAGCGCTGCGTAGATAAGCCGCTTGTCGCCGAGCTTGTCGGCTATGACCAGACCAGCCCGGGTCTGCTGTTCGGCTTCCGCGACACGGTCGGACACGCGCAGCACGTCGCCGTACATGATGTAGTGGGCCGCCAGTTTGTCAGGCTTGTCGAGCGCAGCCAGCAGCCTGCCAGCCGCGTCGTATGCGGCAAAGGATTCTTCGTACAGGCCAAGCTGGAACCGCACCAGGCCGAGGTTGTCATGCGTCGTGGCGGCGATCTCCGCATCGCCCACCGTGCGTGCCGTCTCAATCACCTTTTCGTAGAGTGCAGCCGCCTGTGCGTACTGGCCTTTGCGACGCGCGACCGTCGGCAGGTTGGACAAGGCCCGCAGTCGAAGCGCGGGTTGGTTGCTGGCTTCTGCATCGGCCACCGTTTCCTTCCAGCACGTCTCGGCGAGGTCGAGTTTCGACTGTGCCAGATGCAATGCGCACAGGTTGTTGCGGGCCCGGATGCGCACTGTGGGCTCGGACGCGGACACGAGCGGATCGAGAAGCTTCTGAGCTTCGGCCCATTTGCCGGCGGAGGCCAGCGCGTCGGATTGCCGCATTGTGTCCTCCGGGCTTTACCCCAGGGCGGCAACCAGCGCAAGAACACCTGCGAATGTGAGTCGAACGGCCAGCATCACAGTTAATGTTATGCCGCCCATTTCGCTAACATAGATCGAGGCATTGTGGACCCGCTCTTGTTACCGTGGCTGAACGCCGGCAACGAGGCACAGGCTACCGACGAGTTAGCGTGCCTGCTCATGCAGCACGCAACTCCAGTGGCGAGGCGGACCGTCCGGGCACGCCTTCCCGAAGCGGAGTGGCACGATCTGGAGAGCCAGGTGCGCATCGAACTCATGCAGCGGCTGGCGGCCTGGCGCAGTGGCCGATCCGAAGCCATCGAAGACTTCGCGGGGTACGTGGCAGTGCTCTCCTGCCGGGTCTGCTATTCCTGGCTGCGTGAGAAACGGCCGGAGTACATGCGCCTCCGCAATCGCATTCGCTACATCGTGGAGCACGATCCCGCCCTTTCGCGGCAGGTGAGCGCGGATGCGGGTCCCATGCCGGGGACCGTCGATTTCAATTCGTTCGCCCCTCTGCCCCTGCGCGAGATGATCTCGGCGATCTTGAAATCCGTGACGCCGGCAAGAGTCACTTTGCGTGATCTCGCAACGGCTGTCGCACGGCTGCGCAATGTCAGCGAGACGGCATCAGATGAGCTTGCCGAGCCGGCTGTGCCGCACCCGGAAGCCGGGCTGGTGGCGTCCATGGACCGCAGACGCGCGCTGGCCGAGCTTTGGCTGGAGGTTCGGCAACTGCCACTGCGACAGCGGTTCGCCGTCTTGCTGAGCCTGAAGGCCATTGAGGCGCTGCCCGTATGCGGCATCGCCACCATCAGCGACATCGCCGCGGTTCTGGAGATGCCTGTCGAGGAGTTCGCGGCAGTCTGGAACTGCCTTCCCTTGGACGACCTGAGCATTGCCCGCCGGCTGGAATCCACGCGCCAGCAGGTGATCAATCTTCGCAAATCGGCGCGGGAACGGCTTCTGCGGCGTGTAGCCGTGAAATGGGGCGGTCTCGTAATATCCGCGTCGATTGCCATTCTTCACATACAGGAAGTAATGCGGTAAATGGACACGCACCTCACTCTCGAACAGCAGCGCCGTTACCTGGGAAAGAGCTGAGCGTGCCGGAACTGCTGGCGGCGGACCGGCATTTGCTGGACTGCGTTTCGTGCCGGTCTGCGCTGGAGGCGTCTCTGTTCAATCCGGCGGAGCTTCATTTGACGTATGAAGACCTGCTCGCGTGCGTCCAGGGGAACGCGTCGGATGAAGCGGTTCGTCACGCCGCGTTGTGCTCTGTCTGTTCGGCCGATATCGATGAACTGCGCGCGGAAACTCGTGTGTTGCTCATGCGGCGTCCGCCGTCATGGCGGCCCTCTGCCATCGTCGCGGGAATCGGGGTGGCGGCAGCCGCGGTGCTGATGTTCGTCGCGGTTCGTCCTCCCCAGACGGCGGTCAGCCCCGTACCCGCTGCCGTCACCGCCTCATCGGTGAAGCTTCCGGTGGAATTACTGCAGCTGCGGCCGTCCCTCGGCGTGTTGCTTGGGCCGCCCGCTGACGCCGCTACCTGGCGAGTAGTGTCGCCGAGCGCCACCATCGTGTCATCAGACCGCCCCGAGTTTCGGTGGGAGTCGCTGGCGGGAGTGTCGGCGTACCAGATTGCGGTGTTCGACGACCGCTTGCAACGCATCGCGTCGGCTGCCGTAAAGGAGCCGCGGTGGGTCCCCGACGTGCCCTTGCCCCGAGGTGTCGTGCTGCAGTGGCAGGTGCGCGCCGGGTCGCGGACGGCGCCTGCTCCACCGCAGCCCGATGCGCGTTTCCGCGTGCTCCGTGCAGAGGAGGCGGCCCGTTGGGCGCAGCTCCAGTCGCAAGACACGGACCGCGTTCGACTCGGGCTCGAGGCCGCCAGACTCGGGCTGCGTGAGGAGGCTCTTCGGATTCTGACGCCCCTGCCCGGCACCGAGGCTGCGGTCGCCGAACTACGCTGGTAGTACGTGTCGATCAAGACTACATTGCCGCGCGAGTATTTCGTCGATCCGCTGCGCTTCCAGTCTGAGATGGAAGCCCTGTGGTTCGGCATGTGGGTCTGCGCGGGCCGGGCTCCCGAACTGGCTCACGCGGGCGACTACTTCCTTCGCGATGTGGGGGCGGAAAGAGTGCTGGTGACGCGCGGCTCACCGGCGCGCCGCACATCAGCGACCCGGGCAACTGGAGGATTTACCGGAGAAATTCGCGGCGTGGGCCATGGACGATCTGCGCTGATCGTGCAGAATTACAACGAGTGCCTGCACTGCCCGCTCCCGCATCCCATCGAGTGCGAATTTCATTTCCATCCGGCGGAAATGGCCAAAAAGGATTTCGTTTTTCACGATGTAATCGATTTCTGGGATTTAACAAATCAGGAAGACTGGCATATTGCCGAGTTGTCCCAGGCCGGCGTGCAGTCGCGAGCCTGTACGCCCGGTCCTTACACCGCGCGCGAGGAACTGCTTCATGCCTTCGACCAGTGGATCCGGCGGCGGCTTGGTTAAACCAAAGCGGCCCCGGCAGGTCATCACGAAAAATCAGATGGGCTGGGCCTCGGAGCAGTTGAACTCCGTCAGCCTCGAGTTTGTCGATTTCTGCCAGACGGGGTTTTGCTCGCAGGAGGATTCGGCCGCACTCGACATCGGGGCCGCGTTCGGGCTCGCCTCGATCGCGGCGCTGCGGGCCGGCGCATACGTGGTAGCCAATGATCTCGACGAGACCCACATGGCTGAATTACAAAGGCGCGTCGAGGCCGACCCCGAACTCGGGCCGCCGGCGCTCGAACGGTTGCGGACCCGAGTGGCCAGGTTCCCGCGCGATGTGTGGTTCAACAACGGGACGCTGGGCGCGGTTCATGCGTCCAACGTCTTCCACTTCCTCACAGGCAATCAGGTGGAGCGCGGCATGCGCTGGATCGCCGACTGGCTCCGGCCCGGCGGCAAGCTGTTTATTCACGCCACCACTCCGTATCAAACCGCGTTTTCCGGCTTTCTGCCGGAATATAAGCGACGACTCGCCGCCGGTGACAAATGGCCGGGATGGGTGCCCAAACTCAGCGAGTATTCCATGCACAAGAAATTCAGCCAGATGCCGAGGTCGGTGCACCTGCTGGACGATTTCATTCTCCGCCGGGAGGCTGAGGCGGCAGGCCTCAAAGTGGAGCGGGTATGGCTCTACTGCCGGTCGGACTATCCGGTCAACTTGCGACTCGACGGCCGAGAGAACGTCGGTCTGGTCGCCGTGAAACGAATTGCCAGTGTTTGAAACAAAACCACTCGAAAAACTTGACGGGCAACCGCCCCGCCCAGTAGACTCACCCCAACGTGCCCGACGCTAACCGCCGCCGATTCCTTGCCTGGCTCGCCGCCAGCCCGCTCCTCGCCCAAACCAGCGAACCCGACATCATCACCGCCCCCCAGCAAGCCATCAACATCCTCGATTTCGAACCCGCCGCGCGCAAAGCACTGCCGCCCGCGCACTGGGGCTACATGGCCACCGGCGTTGAAGACGACCTCACGC
>JAWXCM010000032.1:0-13080 GCA_034408745.1 Bryobacteraceae bacterium | reverse complement strand
CGGGAATTCGAGCGCGATGTCGCCACTATTGAATTTTGGTTCGGTCTCCAGCAGCAATGAAGAAAACTACAATTACCGCCGTTTCGCTGTTCGCGCTCGCGATTGCCGCCGCTCTGGTGGCTCAGGACCGCATTGTTATTGGAATCGAAAAGCCGGGCGGAAAGGGCTCCATGGCCGTGCCCGACTTCCGCGGCGCCGCCGAAGCCCAGGCTCAGATGGGCGTCTTCAACCAGGTGTTGTGGGATGAGCTCGACGGCTCCGGCCTCTTCCGTATGGTGCCGAAGACGTCGTACCCGCTCAATGTGCCGCAGCGGCCTGAGGACTGGATGAGCGAGGATTCGCGGCAGCCGGCTAACTCACGCCCCAGCACGGGCGCTGCGGCGCAGGCCACTCGCGAGCTCGGGCGCAGGCTCCGCGACTGGAGCGGGCCTCCCGTGAACGCCACGTACAGTCCCATCGGCTACACGGCGGTGCAGGGCGGACGTCTGGTGCTCTACGGCTGGCTCTACAACGTCGGTCAGCCCGACGCGTCGGGCGCGCAGGTATTGGGCAAGGTCTACAATTCGACGCTGGATGAGGCTGGCGCCCGCGATGTGGCCCGCCAGTTTGCCGCCGACATTCTGAAGACGTTCGGCGCCACCAGTCTGAACGGGTCGAAGGTCGTTTTCGTGTCGACGCGCAGCGGCAGTAAAGAAATCTGGATGATGGACTATGACGGCTCAAATCAGAAGCCGGTGACGTCCTACAAGTCGATTTCTACGACACCTGCCGTAGCGCCGGATGGCAGTAAGGTAGCGTTTACCTCATTCCTGCGAAATCGCCCCGAGATCCTGGTGCATTCCCTCCTGACGGGGCGCCGACTTCCGTTCTACAATCAGGACGCATCCATGAACGCAACGCCCTCGTTTACGCCCGACGGTAGCGAGATTTTGTTCTCTTCCACGGCGGGAGGCGGATACGCGCAGATTTACATTTGCTCGGCTGACGGTCGTAACTTGCGTCGAATCACGTCAGTACGGGCCGTGGAAGTGGAACCGAAGGTGAATCCGAAGAATCGTTCGGAAGTTGTTTTTGTGTCCGGTCGCTCAGGACCTCAGCAACTATATAAGATGAATATTGAAGGCACAGACATAGTCCGGCTCACCACGGGGGAAGGGGAAGCTTCGAACCCCGCATGGCATCCGGAAGGGCAGCACATCGCGTTTGCGTGGACGAAGGGTTTCGAACCGGGGAACTTCAATATCTTCGTCATGGATGTGGCAAGTCGCCGTGTGGAACAGCTGACGCATGGCGCCGGCCGGAATGAAAATCCGACCTGGGCGCCGGACGGTAAGCATATTGTGTTCTCGCGCAGGGTCGGCCGGACGCAGCAACTGTATTCCATGCTGGCCGACGGCTCGCAGGTTAAGCAGCTCACCACACAGGGCGAAAATACTATGCCTGTGTGGAGCAAGTAGTTTCAGAGGGATCTAAGAGGAGGAAAGTCAACGAGGATGGGACTTGACAAAATAGCAAGTCGTACACACTCCAGTGTCGTTGTCCTGGCATTGGCCCTGAGTCTTTTCGCGGTGGGTTGTAAGAAGAAAACGCCGCCACCGGCACCGCCCCCGCCGCCACCGCCGGTTGTGACGCCGAAAGCGGCGCCAACGCCAGCACGGCCCACAGTCAGCAGTTTTACCGCCGAGCCGTCCGCCATTGAGCGCGGCCAGGCGTCCACTCTCCGCTGGAGCGTTTCCGGCGAGACCAGTGGCATCTCCATCGAGCCGGCCATCGGTTCCGTGAACGCCAGCGGCAGCCGCCAGGTGTTCCCGGGTAACACCACCACTTACACCCTGACCGTCACTGGTCCGGGCGGTACGGCCACATCTACCGCGACCGTGAATGTGACCGCGCCTCCGCCGCCGCCGCCCGTTCGGCAGCCATCGAAGAAGTCTTTGTCGGAGATCCTGTCGTCCGATGTCCAGGACGCCCTCTTCGATTACGACCAGAGCACGATTCGTGAAGACGCCCGCGCGGTGCTTACCCGCAACGCCGACGTTCTCAAGGCCGCTCTGGCCGACAACCCGGTTTCAGCCATCGTCGTGGAAGGCCATGCCGATGAGCGCGGTTCGGCCGAGTACAACCTCGGTCTGGCCGACCGCCGCGCCACCGCCGCCAAGGAGTTTCTGGTGCAGCTCGGCGTACCCGCCGACCGCCTGAAGCCCGTTAGCTACGGCAAGGAGCGCCCACAGTGCACTGATTCCAGCGAAGGCTGCTGGCAGAAGAACCGCCGCGCGCATTTCTCGGCGGGTCAGTAACTCTGTAACCCAACGGGACCGGGAGCTGCGGTAACGCGAAGCTTCCGGTCCTCCCTTCAGGAGTTCCCATTGATGAATCGGCTTTTAAAACCTGCTGTGATGTTTCTGGCCGTCGCCTCCGTGGCCTTCGGCGCCCCGTCCAAGGAGATGATTCAACTCCAGCGCGACATCGCGCAACTGCAGGATCAGGTGCGCCAGATGCAGAGCGCGATGAATGAGCGGCTGGCTGCCATGACGACGCTGATGCAGCAGGCTCTCGACACCTCGTCCAAAACCAACACCTCAATCGCGGTACTGGAAAGCGGTCTGCGAGATCGCCTCTCGCAGCAGCTTTCGGCGCCAATCACCAGCGTCAGCTCCAAAGTCGACCAGATGAGCAATGACTTTCAGGCCGTGCGCGAGAACGTTTCGGCCATGAATGAGACGCTCGCCAAAGTGCAGGCCCAGCTTGTCGACCTCAACTCAAGTGTGAAGATTCTCCAGACTCCCGCCGCGCCGCCTCCCGGTGCCGCTCCGCCTTCGGGCTCGGCCGCCGCGCCCTCGGGTCCGCCCGCAGGAATGTCGGCACAGCAGCTTTACCAGACGGCGATGACCGACCGCAGCCGGGGCAACCTCGACCTCGCCACCCAGGGCTTCCAGGAGTACCTCAAGTGGTTCGGCACCACCGAACTGGCCCCCAACGCACAGTTCTACATCGGACAGAACGCCTACGACAGGAACGATTTTCCGGCCGCGATTCAAGCCTTCGACACCGTGCTGGAAAAGTACGGCGAGAACAACAAGAGTGCCGACGCCACCTACATGAAGGGCATGGCAATGCTGAAGTCGGGTCAGCGGACACAGGCTGCTCAGGAGTTCCTGACAGTGATCCAGAAGTACCCGAATTCGGAAGTGGCGCCCAAGGCTCGTACCCAGCGCGCCGCCCTCGGCCTGAGTGTTCCCAAAGCTGCCGCCTCGCCCTTAAGGCCTGCGGCTCGCAGGAGATAACGCTATGCTGCTCTTCGCGGCAGCAGTGGTTTTGACGGCACACCTCGGCAGCACGCCGAAGGTGGACGGTGTCCTCTCACCTGGCGAGTATCGCGACGCCACTCCCATCACAGGCGTCTCCGGCTGGATTTCCACGTTCTCCCCCACAACCAGTCCCGCCGACCTTTCCTTGAAAGGCTGGGTGAAGCACGACGGCAAGCGTGTGTATTTTGCCTTCGAGGTCACCGACGACGTGCTGTACGGCATCGACACTCCCCGCTGGCTCCCCGACAACAACCCGAAAGCGCATGAGCTGACGCGAGAAGGCTGGCCCTGGTTCGGCGATGAGATGGAGATCCTGATCAACGCCCGGAACACATGGAAGGGGAATGAGAGCGCTGCTGGCAATGGCGCATCGTGGCAGATGGTCTGCAATTTGACGAAAAGCCGGCTGGGTGGAATCGGTGTCGGCGGCCTGATGGAAGGCGAGCCGCGCCGCGACGAGTCGGCCTGGAATACCTACGCAAAGTGGATTCAGACTGGAGCGCAGCAGTGCTCGGCGAAGCGCAAGCCCGGCGGCAAGGGCTATATCGTCGAGTGGTCCGCCGCGTTCGACCCCTGCTTTGAGATCGCTCCCGGGCACTTCTACGATCCGGCGCGCGACGGCGAACGCGAGGTGGGACTGAACATCGCGCTCGGCGACCTGGATCTGAAGGAGACCGGGGCGGGGAACTTCGGTAATTTCCACCATGAAGACTGGTGGTCCGGCGCGAAGACCACGCGGACGCAGCTCAACAACTTCGGCACCCTGCGGCTTTCGCCGAAACGCCGATGACCCGCCGCACTCTGCTGATGGCCGCCCTGGCGCCGGCGCCGGTGCAGGTGATCGCACATCGGGGCGGAAAGCCCGACAACACGCTCACCGCGATCGAGGACTCGATTCGTCTTGGCGTCGACTGGGTGGAGCTCGACGTCCGAACCACGCCCGAGGGCAAGTTCGTGCTGTCTCATGACGCGTTCACCGATGCATCGGGACTTCCAACATTCGACGACGCTCTCGACCTGCTCCGCCCTGGTGGTTGCCGGTTGTATCTCGACGCCAAACAGATCACCGCACCCGCCATCGTCGACCGGCTGCGCGCGCACCGTATGCTCGACCGCTCGGTGGTGTATGGCAGCCTCGCACTGCACCGCGCGCTGTTCGCGCTTCGACAGGGACACCTCTGCATGCCCGAAGCCGTGTCCGCGCCGGTCCTGAAAGGACTCCTGGACGAACTAAAGCCCAAAATCATAGCGTTCGACCGCAATGACTTCCGCGACGAAGTTCTGGCGGTGGCCCGTGCGGCCAGGGTGGGTATCTTCGTCGACCGGCTCGGGAAGGATGATAACGAAGCCGCCTGGCTCGACGCGGCACAACGCGGCGCCACCGGGATTCAGACCGACCATCCGGCGGACCTCCTGCGCGTGCTTCGCCGCCACAAGTAACCCATGCCCGAGCTGTTAAACATCCACGAGCCGCTGCTGATCAACTCCATCGGCCACTCCGCGGGTGCCGTGGTGTTCGGCCTGCTCCTGATTCTGCTGCTGCGCGACAGCTGGGTCCGCCGGACGGGTGTCCCGGGCCTCGCCGCCGGAGCGGCTCTGCTGGCTGTCGGCTGGAATGCAGGCTCGCTGATCGCGCTGTCGCCCTGGTTTGCCGGATCGGGCCTGGCATCCGCGGCCGCGGCCATCGGATTTGCCTGCCTCAGCCTGCTCCCTGCGCTGCTGCTGGCAATCTCACTCAAGGGCGCGGCCCGGAGTCTGCGCGTCGTGGGCTGGCTCGCCAGCACCGCCGCGGTTCTGCTCCACCTGGCCGAGTTGGTGACCCACCATGTCGACCTGCACCGCCTCGGTCTGCTGTTGATTGCCGTAGTGTTCGCGGTGCTCGCGCTGTTGTCCATCTGGCGGGTACACGCGGGGGCTGAGCGTCGAAGATTGTTGTCAGGCGTGCTGGTGCCGCTCGCGCTGATTCTGTTCGCCGGCTCGTTTGTGCACTTTGGCGAGAGCCACTCCACGCACCTCTGGTCGGAGGAGATCGCGCTCCACCACGCCGGGATTCCGCTCGCCGTCTTCATCGTGTTGCAGGATTACCGGTTCCTGCTGATGGACGCGTTCGTGCGATTCCTGGCCAGCGGCGGTCTCGCCGCGGGGCTGACGCTCGCCTGGCTGGCCGCAGACGAAAAATGGCGCCTGCTGGAGCGCAGTGCGGCCGACCCCTTCCTCGCCGGTGTCCTCATCACCGGCGCGTGCTGCGCCCTGGTGCTTTTCGCCGCTCTTCGCTCCGGACTCCAGGCATGGCTCACCCGGCGCGTCTTCCGCCGACCCTCTCTGCAAACCGCAATCTCGCGCCTGATCGAAAAGCCCGCTGTCCGGAGCGAGCAGGATCTGCTCAACGACGCGGCAAGAGCCATTGCCGGGCACGTCAACGCCGAGCGTATGGAACTCCGCGCCGCCCCATCCGACTCGACGCTGCTGCTGCCGGAGATCGTGACCGGAACCCTGCCCGACGCCGTCTGGGCCGATGTCATCGTGCCCCTCCGCTTCTCCCGTGGCGACGCCATCTACCTGCTGCTGGGCCGGCGAGCTGGCGGCCGCCGCTACCTCAGCGAGGACATCCGCGACCTGGTACAACTCGCGCTCGTGGTAGTCAGTCAGATTGAGCGCTTTCGCTCCGAACACATGGAGCGTCTGGCGACCGAAGCCGAACTGAAAGCCCTGCATGCACAGATCAATCCGCACTTCCTGTTCAACTCGCTGAACGCTCTGTACGGCACCATTCCCCGAAGCGCCGAGGGTGCCCGCCGGACCGTGCTGAATCTCGCCGACGTGTTCCGCTACTTCCTCCAGACCGACGGTGCCACCATTGCGTTGTCCGAAGAGCTGCGCATCGTGAAAGCCTACCTGGAGATCGAACAGTTGCGGCTCGGGGACCGTCTTCAGGTGCGGCTCGACGTGGACCCGCGTGCGCTGGACGTCCGCGTGCCCCCGCTCTGCATCCAGCCACTGGTAGAGAATGGCATTCGACACGGCATCGCCGCAACGCCCGGGCCTGGCTTTATCTCGCTCACAGTGGCGTGGCATGCGGACCGAATCTCAGTCGAGGTGCGCGACAGCGGTGCCGGGTTTCGCGCCAGCGCGCCCACTCGCGGGAACGGCATTGGGCTCGACAACGTGCGCCAGCGACTAAGCCTCATGTATGGTTCCCAGTCCGAGCTGACCGTCACGTTCGACGACACGGCAGGCACGCGCGTCGCGTTCGAAGTCCCTGCGCCATGTGCGATACAGGTGAGCAGGTGAGAGCGCTCATCGTCGACGACGAACCTGTGGCCCGGCGTGTCCTTCGGGAAGAACTGGAATTGATGCCTGGCGTGGAAGTCGCAGGCGAAGCGGAGAATGGGGCCGATGCGCTTCAGGCAATCTCGAATCTGCATCCCGACGTAATGTTCCTCGATCTGCAGATGCCAGGACTCGACGGCTTCAGCGTCATCCGGTCACTCAGCGGCGGACCGATGCCTGTAGTGATTGTGGTCACGGCCTATGACCAGTACGCCATTCAGGCCTTCGACGCGGGTGCCATCGACTACCTGCTGAAGCCTGTCAGCGCGGAGCGGCTTGAAGTGGCGCTGGAGCGGGCCAGGCGCATCACTGGAAATCCGCGGCGGGTGGCCGAGCATATCGCTCAGCTTCAGGAAATAAGTCCACATCAAACAGCATTGCCGCGGAAAATTGTGGGCCGGGCCGGGGAAGAATATTTCCTGCTTACACCGGAAGAGGTGCTCGCATTCCAGGCGGAGGGAGCCGTGGTCTGGATCATCACCACAAAGCGCCGCTATGAGGCCACGCTCACTCTTCGCGCGCTGCAGGCCCGTCTGCACGGGCTTCCTTTCCTTCGCATCCACCGCAACGCGCTTATCAACATCACCCATGTGCGGAAAATGGCAGCGCTCAGCAGTTCCCGATGGCTGCTCACGATGCACAATCAGCAGGAATTTATCGTTTCCAAACGGCAGGCCGGGGCAGTTCGACATCTGCTGAGTTGAAGGCACGCAGGCAGGATTTGCGGTTCCCGGCAGAATCCATTACTGTGCTCAGTGTGACGAGAAGAGAACTTCTTTACGGTGCTGCGGCTGCGGGCGCCACGACGATGCAGGCGCAGCAGTCTTCGCGGCCCAATGTGGTCGTATTTTTGGCTGACGATCTTGGGTCGGCCGACGTGGGGTACAAAGGCGCGGAGTTTGAGACGCCGAACATCGACCGGCTCTGCCGCGATGGACTCAAGTTCAACCGGTTTCACTCGATGCCGCTGTGCTCGCCGACGCGAAGCGCGTTTATGACGGGGCGCCATCCGGTGCGGTTCGGACTGACGTACTCGGTGGTGCGGCCCTGGTCGTATTACGGGCTCAGCGTTCAGGAGAAGACGATCGCCAACGTGTTCCATGAGGCCGGCTATCAGACCGGTTGCATTGGCAAGTGGCATCTGGGGCATACGCATGAGAAGCTGCTGCCGCGGTCGCGCGGGTTCGACTACTTCTACGGCCACATGAACGGGAGCATCGACTACTTTGAGCACACGCGCGACGGGTCGCCGGACTGGCAGCGCAACGGGGAGACGGTTCGGGAGACAGGTTACGCCACCGAGCTGCTGGCTGCCGATGCGGTGCGGTGGATTGAGGCTCGGGACAAGACGCGCCCGTTCTTCCTGTACATGCCATGGAATGCTCCGCATGCTCCGTTGCAGGCGCCCGAGGCGCTGATTGCGAAGTACGCCTCGATCACAGATCCAAAGCGTCGAACCTATGCGGCGATGGTGGATGCAATGGATCAGGGCATTGGGCGAGTGGTGGCGGCGCTGGGCCGCGGCGGACTCATGGAGAACACCATCGTGTTGTTCGTCAGCGACAACGGCGGACCGCGCGGGCAAGGTGCGAACAACGGCTCGCTTCGGGCAGGCAAGGGCACGGTGTTCGAAGGTGGATTACGGGTTCCGGCACTGCTGCACTGGAAGGGCCGTGTGAAGCCGGGCCAGACGGACCAGGTGTCGTGCGTGACCGATCTTCTGCCGACACTGGCGGGGGCCGCCGGAATCGACGTGACGGGAACGAAGCAGCTCGACGGGATGAACTTGTGGCCGTTGCTGATCAGCGGAAAGACGCAGCCGAGGGAGGAGTTGTTCTTCGCGGTGCAGGGTGAGGGTGCCGGGACGGCGCCGAAACAGCATGCGTTGCGGTCGGGCGACTGGAAATATATTCAGATCGAAAAGGAACATTATTTATTCAATCTCGCCACGGATCCGGATGAGAAGAATAATCTGATTTCCTCCGAAGCCGCACGCGCGGCCGACCTCCGGTCGCGGATGGAAAAGTGGGTCGCACTGCACACGAAGGCTGAGGTAATCACCAGTTCGACGCCGCATCCTGGCTGGGTGCAGCCGTCGGACTGGTCGAAGGCCTGGGTACGCTGATGAAGATGAATCGACGAGAGTGGCTTGCGGGGCTGGCCGGTTCCGCAGTGTGGGGGCAGTCGACGGGTGCGGGGCGGCGGCCCAATGTGATCGTGATCGTGGCCGACGATCTCGGGATCGGCGATGTGGCGTGTTTTGGGGCTTCGGACGCGAAAACACCGCAGCTCGACAAACTGGCTGCGGACGGTGTGCGGTTCACCGACTGGCATGCGAACTCGCCGGTATGTTCGCCGTCGCGCGCTGCGTTGCTGACGGGCAAGTATCCGCAGCACTGCGGGATTCCGGAGATTCTGTTTTCGCGGCCCGACTTCAATGTACCGGGGCTGCGGGCCGGTGAACACACACTCGCTTCCGAATTGAAGAAGGCTGGATACAAGACCGCGGCCATCGGCAAGTGGCATCTGGGGAGTGCAAAGCCGAGCCGCCCCCAGGCGCAGGGATTCGACTCCTTTTTCGGGTTCTATTCGGGGTGGACGGATTATTATTCGCACCGGTATTACACTCTCGGCGGGCAGCCTCTGTTTCACGATTTATGGCGGAATGAGACCGAGGTGTTCGAGGATTCGGTGTATCAGACGGAACTACTGGCGCGGGAAGCGACTTCCTTTATCGGACGGCAGCAGGCGGGCGCGCCCTTTTTCGTTTATCTGGCTTTCGGGGCTCCTCATTACCCGATGATGGCTCCACAAAAGTATCTGGAGCGATTTCCCGCTTCGATGGACAGGGACCGCCGAATGCATCTGGCCATGGTGGCCGCGGTGGACGATGCGGTGGGTCAGGTTCGGGCGGCGCTGGAGCAGCGCGGCCTGACACGGGACACCATCGTCTACTTCCAGAGCGACAATGGCGCCACGCATGAGGTTCGGGCCGATCACGCCGGACGGCCGTACGAGGGCGGATCGAACAAGCCGTACCGGGCGTGGAAGGGCAGCCTGTTCGAGGGCGGAATGCGCGTTCCGGCCATGATCGCGTGGCCCGGAACCGTTAAGCCTCGGGTGGAAAATACCGCCCTTGCGGCGATGGACCTGATGCCTACCGTGCTGAGCGCGGCAGGGGCTCCGCTGCCAGGCGATCTGGATGGTGTCGACCTGTCGGCGTTGCTGAAATCGGGTTCGAAGCTGGCTGGCCGGACTCTGTTCTGGGATTACAAAGGCCAGAGCGCGGCTCGATCTGACGAATGGAAGCTGCTGGTGAACTACTCCGAGGGACTGGAATCGCCGCTGGTGGAGGGCAAGTGGCTTTCGAACCTGCGGGAGGACCCGCGGGAAACGAAGAACTACGCGTCGGAGCGGCCAGAGGTGGTTGCGAAGCTTGCCGACGCCATCGCAACCTGGAAAGCTAAATATCCGTAGGCAGAGCGCGCCGCCACTCCAGCAGTCGCTGGCTGAGGCGTTTCGCGACGTCCGGGTGCTGCGACGCCACATTGGTCGATTCGGCGCGGTCCTTCGCCAGATCGTACAGCTCCAGTTTCGAAGCGTCGTCATTGATCAGCAGCTTCCAGTTGCCGCTGCGAATGGCGAGGTTCGGGCTCTGGTCGTGGGGAATGCCGGGCTTCTGATAATCGGAGTCACGGCCGTAATCCCACAAAATGTCCCTTGTGCGGGCGGAAGCCTTGCCGAGGAACACGCCGCTCCGGTCCTCGCCGTCGAACTTCACCTTCGGAGTGGAGACACCGGCGAGTTTGCAGCAAGTCGGGAAGAGGTCGAGGGAGCAGACAACGCTCTGCCCGTCGGTGCGGCCCGCGGGAATCCTGCCCTTCCACCGCGCGAGGAACGGGATGCGTACGCCGCCTTCATACAGGCTCCACTTACGCCCTCGCAGGCCTCCGGTGGAGCCGGGAGCCTCGCGTTTCTCGTTGTAGTAGCGAGGCCAGGCTGTGGGTCCGTTGTCGCTGAGGACAACAATCAGCGTCTGGTCGGCGAGCCCCATTTCGTCGACGGCCCGGAACACACGTCCAAGCTGCCTGTCCATGTCCTCGATGGTGGCGTAGTACTGCTGGACGTACTTCTCCTGCGCGTACTTCTCGTACTTCCGCATCATCTCGGGCTGCGGGTCATAGGCATCGTGGACTTCGTTCGGCCAGAGGTGGATATAGAACGGCTTTCCCGCGGCCACGGCCTTCTTCATGAACGCGAGGGTGCGGTCGACGTAGATGCCGGTGAGGTCTCGCTGCGCGGCTCGCGTGATGTTGCCACGGCCTAGCTTTTCGTTCTGATCCGACAGCCGTCCCGGCGGCAGCGCCCGGTCTCCGAGCCCCTCAAACGATGTGTACGATTCGTCGAAGCCGTACTCGGTCGGCAGCGGCGCTTCGCCGACGTCGCGGCCTCCGCCCATGTGCCACTTCCCGAAATGGCCTGTAGCGTAGCCGGCATCGTGGAACGTACGCGCGACGCTCGGCGCTTTCAGGTCGAGCCAATTGCGAATGCCGTGTTTTCGCTGTGCCTCGCGGGTGTCGAGATACGAGTAGATCTGATGGCGCGAAGGGAACTGCCCGGTCGTGATGCCGACACGCGACGGAGAGCAGACCGGCGACGCGACATAGCCCTGGGTAAACCGAATGCCTTCCGAGGCCAGTCGGTCGATGTTGGGCGTGGCCGCGGGTCCGCCGTAGCAGCCGAGGTCGGCGTAACCCATGTCATCGATCAGGATCTGAATAATATTCAGACGCCTGCCAGCCGCTTGTGCGGTGGCTGCGGCGGCCAGCGTGGCGGCGAGGAAGGTGCGGCGGTTTGTCATGTGAACCAGACTTTTCGTTTCTATCCCAGTTCCTTCATGCTCCAGCCTGAACGGTAATGCCGGCGCACGTGTTGCGTTGCTTCCGGCGAGTTGCGGAACTTCTGCTTCGCCGCGTTCCACTGCAGGGTGGTCTTAGGAAAACGGGTGGCAATCGGTCCGAGCAACACCCATTCGGTGAGCGGGCCCGAGTAGCTGAACGGCGTGGAGGTGGTCCCCTTGCCAAGCACGGCGTCGATGAATTCGAAGTAGTGGTTCACGCTCTCGGCTTTGGGCTGCTCGAAGTCTTTGAAGTGCGCCTCAGGGAAGAGTGCCGGCTCGCCGATATGCGGCAGCAGCATTGCTCCTTTGGTTCCGACGAAGATGGAGCCCTGGCCCGGCAGGGGCTTCAGCCCAACCAGTTCGAGCACTTCGCGGGGCGGGCGCTGATCGCCGTCGTACCAGGTAACCCCGACCGTCTTCTCTTCCGTGTATGGAGTGGCCGGGAACACGTAACGGATCAACGTATTCACCGCCCAGCTGTGCTTCGACGGAGCGGGACCCTCGGAGCGGACTGACAGCGGAGCGGTCAGCTTGAGCGCGGAACAGACGGGATCGAGAATGTGGCAGCCCATGTCGCCGAAGGTGGCGGTGCCGAAATCCGTGCGTTTCCGCCAGTTGCCGGGGTGGTAGTACTCATCGCCGAGGAACGGGCGCTTCTCGGCGACTCCCAGCCACAGGTCCCAGTTGAAGGTGGAGGGCACAGGATCGGAACGGTCTGGCATGGGTTCGGGATCACCCCACTTCTTCTCGCTCCAGGAGTGAACCTCTTTGATCTTGCCGATGGCGCCAGTCTGCACGAGGGTGACTGCGTTCTTGTACTCGGCGCGCGAGTGGATCTGAATGCCCATCTGCGTGACGAGGTGCTTCTTCTGCGCGATCTTTGCCAGCTGGCGTACCTCATGCACGTCGTGCGCGAGCGGCTTCTGCCCGTACACGTGCAGGCCTCTGAGCATGGAGCCCATGACGTTCTGAGCATGCATGTGGTCCGGCGTTCCCACGCAGACCGCGTCCAGGTTCTTCGCCTCTTTGTCGAGCATCTTACGCCAGTCCTCGTGGATCTGGTAGCCCTCCAGCGGCAGAGCCTTCAACTGGCTGAGGCGTGAAGAATCGACCTCCGCTACGCACACGAGTTTCACCTTCGGATGTCGCGCGAGTTGCTGGATGTTTGTGTAGGCCATCCCGCTGGCTCCGAAGGCCCCGAGGCGCACGATGTCGCTGGGAGGCGCGGAGATCAGGTTGCGAACAAAGAAGGGTGCCGCGATGGCTGTGCCGACCGCTTTATTCAGGAACTCGCGACGTGTTGCGCCAGTGGACTTCTGCATGAAACTACATTATCCACGCCGCGGGTCCGTGGGCGTACTGGTCGAGGACTCAGGGCCGGGCGTCTGGATTATGTGGAGATTTGTTGGTTCGCGAAACGAAGCCATTTTGGGGGAGTGCTGGCGGTTCTGGGGAACCGCTGCAGACCTGGGGGTCTGCCCCCCTTCCTGATTTGCTGGGATTTTGGGGGCGGCGGTGGTGGCCTTGCGATACTTTTCTTCG
>JAWXCM010000031.1:0-3558 GCA_034408745.1 Bryobacteraceae bacterium | reverse complement strand
CTCCCATCTCGGTCTGGATGAAGATCCTGACCGACCTCACGATGAAGGGCGTGGAGACGGCGGCGAGCAAACCGTCCTAGGCCATTCAGCGGACCTTGCGGGCTAGCCGAATTACTGGGTGAGACGTTCGCAAAGGACCGCGGCATGAGCCAGGCAATGATGGACAAGACCCTTCTGGAGAAAGCGGTTCAGTGGTTTCAGGCGCAATTCGGCCAAGTCCTGGTGGTTCCTATCGGCGAGCAATTTCCCGGCTATCCGCTGCCCGGCGAGATCAAGGCGGTTCTCAGTGGCGCGGAGGAAGTCCTGCAAAACATTCAAGGATGGCCGGGCTCGCCAATCCCCGTGGAGCAGATGGTCGACAATCTGTTAGCCAACATTCCAAACCGGCTGCCGCTCTTCAAACAGATGGTGTTTGGTTACCGGCGCTACCGCGCAGCCGAAACCGAACGGTTGACCGAGAAGACCTTCCATCTCGAATTGGCTGGCACCCTGGAGCAGGATGTCAAGCTCTTGGACGCCATTGTAAGCGAGGCACGGTTTCAAAAGATCGAAGCGTTGCGCCTGCCTCGGCTCAAAGACTTCCTTCCGGTACAGTACATCGAGGCCGCAACTGGTAGTCTGCTTCCTTTACCACCGCGCCAGTACGACGAGAAATTCCACATTCTACAAGCTCCCAGTCTGTTCCTTCCGGACCTGGCCTATTTTCGGGCCAAGTGCGATGACCGCGGGACGGCCATCGCCATTGCCTTCCTGGACATCGATCACTTCAAGCATTTCAACACCGAGCATAACGAAACGAAGGTGGACCGCAACTTGCTCCCGCGTTTCATGCAAGCCATTGAAGCCCAGGTCTTTCATCACGGCCATGCCTATCGGCAGGGTGGGGACGAGTATCTGATTCTCATTCCCAGCCTGTCCAGACAGCTCGCGATTGCGTTTGTCGATGAGCTGCGCCGCAATCTGGCTGACCTGGAGTACCCGGACATCAAAGCAAAGACCACTGTCTCCATCGGCATGTGTGTGGTGGAGTCGGACTGTCCGTTGACGGACCGTGAATTGCGCGACCGGGCCAATCAAGCCAAGCAGTTTGCCAAAGAGCAAGGCAGGAACTGCATCGCTACCTACAAGGGTAATCCTAGGCTGATCCCCACTCAGCCTTGACATGGCAATACTGGGGTTGCGGAGGGTGCCTGGATTCGGTTCACTTGAGTGCCCAATCTTTAACTTTGGAGCCAGCGCCATGGACGGTGCGACCCTTGTCTCTACCGCTTTTCTGACCCCGCCGCGCATCCTCATCCCCAAGTTGGTGGCCAGCCGCGACGGCTGAAAGCACAAGGCCGGCAAGCGCAAGCTCCGACTCAAGGCCGCCCAGGTTCGCATCCGCGATCTCGAAGTCAGCCGCGACCGTTGGCATGAGCGGGCGACGGCAGCCGAAGCGCAGGTCAGCGAACTGCGCCGTCAACTGGAACAGGCCCAGGCTACGGCTGAGCAGTTGCGCGACGAGTCAAAAAAAAGTCCGCCGCCGCGCCGTTGAGCCCGCCCGTCCGGGGTGGCCAGTTCTCCGTCACCATCGTGCGTCTGTCCGTCGATCTGGTCCTTCAGGCCGGTGCGTCCATGCGCGGGGCGGCCGCTGGCTTGGCCCTGACCGTGCAGCGTCTGGGCCTGGACGTGGCCACGCCCGCGTATGGAGCCGTGCGTTCGTGGTTGTTGCGTCTGGGCTGTTACGCCCTGACCCGCTTGCTGCCGCGCGGTCTCTGGGTCTGGCTGATCGACCACACGGTGCAGATCGGCGCTGGCAAATTGCTGGTGATCGTGGGTTGCCTGCTGACCGACGTGCCGTTCGGTGAGCGGCCGTTGCGGCAGACCGACCTGCATCTGGTCCACCTGGCGCTGATGGAGCATTCGACCCAAGAGGCGGTGGCGGCGGAAATGGACCTGGCCAAGGAGCGCACCGGGGCGCCGCGGGTGGTCGTGTCGGACCAGGGCTCGGACCTGAACGGCGGGGTGGCACAATTCCAGCAGCAGCATCCGGAGACGGCCCACGTCCACGATCTGGCCCATCAGGCGGCCAACGTGCTGAAACAGCGTTGGCAGAAGGACGAGCGTTGGACGGTGTTCGGGCAGCGTCTGGCGCAGGCAGGGGCGAAGGTGCGGCAGACGCGGGAGGCGCACCTGCGGCCGCCGACGGTGCGACCGAAGGCGCGGTTCATGAACGTGGGGCCGACGCTGCGGTTCGCGGGGCGGGTGCTGCGCTTGCTGGACGGCCCGGCGCCGCGAAGCGCACGGGTGGAAGAGGAGTACGGCTGGCTGCGCGAGTATCGGGAGGCGTTGGCGGGTTGGACGAGCGAGCAGGCGGTGGCCGAGACCGCGGTGCGGCACGTACGGACGCACGGCGTCGGGCGGGAGTCGGTCGCGACGTTGGAGCAGGCCTGGTCGGCGGTGGTGCAGACGCCGGGAGCGCGGGACGTGGCGGCGCGGCTGCGGACGGCAGTGCGGACCGAGGGGGCGCAGGCGGCCCTGGGCGAGTCGTTGGTGGGCAGCACGGAGGTGCTGGAATCGACGTTCGGCAAATATAAGCGGCTGGAAGGTTCATACGCGGGCGATGGTTTCACGACCTTGACGTTGACGCTGGGGGCGATCCCGGGCAAGTGGCCGGAGGATGAAGTGCGGGCGGCGCTGGAGGCCGTGCCCAAGAAAAAGGCCGAAGGGTGGGCGAAACGCCTGCTGGGAACGACCGTGCAAACCTGCCGCCGCCTGTTCGTAGGCTCGGAAAAACCGTAACAAAACCAGGATGAACTCCCACCGGCGTCAAGGCCGAGTGGGGATCAGCCTAGCGGTAATCGTGTGGTAGCCGAGGATTTGGAAGTCGTAAGGCCGTAGCCGCCAAGACCCCGCACGAGCAGACCGCCCTGCAAGCCCAGATTGCCGCCACCGACCGGACCATCGACCGCCTGGCCTACGAGCTGTACGGGCTGACGGAGGAGGAGATCAAGATTGTGGAGGGAGTAATGTGATGGCGGAAGGGGAGCTATTAATTCCGGCCGAACGGATAGAACGAGCTATTCTGCTTATCCGGGGCGAAAAGGTCATGCTCGATCGAGACCTGGCGGCGTTGTACGCCGTGGAGACGCGCGCGCTGGTGCAAGCGGTTAAACGCAACCTCCGCAGGTTTCCGCCGGATTTCATGTTCCAGTTCTCCAAAGCGGAAATGGAACATTGGAGGTCACAGTTTGTGATGTCCAATCCAGCCGCGAAGATGGGGCTACGCCGCCGGCCCTACGCTTTTACCGAGCAGGGTGTGGCGATGCTCTCCAGCGTCTTGCACAGTGAACGTGCGGTGCTGGTCAACATCGAAATCATGCGGGCCTTCGTCCGCATGCGGCACATCCTGGCCGCCCACGGCGACCTGGCCCGCAAGCTCGAGGCGTTGGAAAAGAAATACGACAACCAGTTCAAGATTGTCTTCGACGCCATTCGGCAGCTCATGGCTCCGCCCACGGAACCCAAAAAAGGCAAAATCGGATTTGGACGGGAGAAGGCGAAGTGACTGCGTAGCCG
>JAWXCM010000030.1:0-15698 GCA_034408745.1 Bryobacteraceae bacterium | reverse complement strand
TGCGGTCCACGACGTTATCGGCCTGCTTCAGAATGGTGAAACACTTGATACGTTAACCGTCAACTGTTTTCCAAATCTCACTAGATCCCAGGTCTACGAGTGCCTTGCCTACTATGAAGACCACCGCGGAGAGATTGACTTGCTGGTTGCAAGGCAGATGTCATCGGCTTCGGAGTGAAGTTCCTTGCTCGGCCACGATGTGCCCGATGACTTGAGCTATTTGCTCGAACAACTCGGTCACAGTGTCACGCTTCTACGCAAAGCTCTTCCCGGCGATTTTGACCGATGAGACCGTCCTCCAGTTTGCCCACGAAGGTGGTTATGTATTGTTGACATGCAACCGGGACGACTTCCTCCGTCTCGCGGAGACGACGCCCCATCATGGCATCGTGATCGTGATTCGCCGTCGAACCCGGGCCGACGAAAGGGCTGCACTGTTTCGGTTGCTTGATCGTGCTGGTGAAACTGGCTTACGCAACAACGTAAATTTCGCCTGATCGGCGCACCAAGGGATTTGAAGAATTGCCTCCCCAAGACGTACGCAGATACGAACTCGTGGTTGGAGAATTTCGTCGGAACGAACTTTCTACAGGCAGCTAACCAATCCGGAATTTCGGAGCGGCGGCCTGCCTCGAAGTTCGGACCGGTTCGCCAAGAGAGACCACGTTCCGAAATGAAAGACGAAGAAATCCAGATTCTGGTACTCAAGCGGTTTCGGATAAATTCGGTCGCAATACACAGCTTGCTTTCTGCTCCCACATCTGGGAACATAAGCTGTGAGGATTCTGGGTGAAGCGATCGTCGCGCGTTTTGCGGGCAAGCACGCCCACGCGCGGAAGCCCCTCCAGCGCTTTTTGGCTATCGCACGCGACGCGGACTGGCCGCACTTCCCTGCAGTGAAGCGGACCTTTCCGGCTACCGATCTTGGGAAGCAGAGCGGACGGCTTATCTTCGACATCGGCGGCAATAAGTTCCGCCTGATCGCCAGCGTCGACTTCGTGGAACAGATTCTTCTGATTGAGCGGATCCTCACGCATGAGGATTACGACCGGGAGGTATTGTGATGGGAACGACGACATACGAACAACTGCTCTGCGAAGTTCGCCCCGAGGTCATCGAAACCGACAAGCGCTACGATGACGTTTCTGTGCGCCTTGCTGAGCTCGTACGCAAGGGAAACCGCCGAACCGCTAGCGAGACGCGTCTGATGAAGCTCCTTGCAGTGCTGGTGGAGGATTACGACCGTCGGCATTCACTTCCGTTAGACGACAGCAGCCCTGCTGAGAAACTCCGGCATCTCTTGGAGTTATCCGGCAAGCCCGCAACGGCGCTGATTTCCGTCTTTGGCCAGCGCAGCCATGTCAACGAGGCGCTAACGGGCAAACGGCCAATAAGCGTCGAGCAGGCCCGCAATCTCGGCACGCTCTTCAGTGTCAAGCCAGGGCTTTTCGTATGATTACGGCTTCCGACGCGAATTCGATGCGACATGGCCAGGCGGCCCGCGCCGCAGTTTGCGGCGACTAGCGCCGGTCGGTAGTGGATGGGCACGCTTCGAATTTGGCTCCCCGGGAGCAACCCTGGAACGAACACGCGTTTGGAGAACCCGAAGGAGGCGATTTTCTCCGTCTGTTAACCGCGCTGGCAGATTTCGAAGACGCGGACGCCCACTTGGCCCGCCTGTTCAGATAGTTGCTGGTGAGGTAGCCTCGGGTGTCAATCCTCGCAGAGGTGCCGCCCCGCTGTGTCCGCCTGCCGCTGACGCAAGCCTGAAGAGTCACGGCAGGTCGCAATGAAATGGTGGTCGTCGCGGGCGAACCCCCTGACGGGGTCTCTCTCCTTTCCGGTGGAACCTTACAAGACGTCGGTCCAAGCTGCAGATCCGGTTCTGGCTACACACAGGGAGCGAAGAAGAGGCCCGCGAGTGTCTGGAAGAGTTTTGCGGCAAAATTTTCATGGAGGAACTCGACGGTTGGTGCCGTGTTGCCTCATCCTGGCCGAGAAGGCGTGACCTGGACGCCTTCGAACGCTGGTTCGAGTGGAGTTATGACTCAGAGGCGGTTGATCTCAGCGAGGAAGATCTCCTCCAAGAGCAGATCTGAACCGTCTGGCGTCAATCTAACGTCGCCGTGGGCGACGGTTTGAGTTTTTGGACGCTACTACGGGCGGCCACAGCCCCTGCGGCACAGACAAACATCCGGCGCGTAAGTCGATCTTCCATTCGATCCCCCAACTCTCTATTGATAGGATTCGGGCCAACGGATCGCCGTGCCCGTGCCGATCACTACCCACGTTTCCTCGCTCTTCACCTCGGGGTGAGCCAGTGCGCAGGCGAGCCCTACTGCCGACGCCGGTTCAAGCGCGAGTCCATGGTGAGCCAGTTGGTGGACGGCGTGGCGGATCTCGACCTCGGAGGCGTCGCGTGCTTCGCCGCCTGAATCGTAGATTGCTTGCAGCGCCACCTGATCGCCGATCTCCTCGGCAATGGAAGCCGCCAGCGTCGGGCACCCGGCGACGCGCGTGAGATGCCGCCTCCCTTCGCGGAAGGCTTGCACAAACGGATTCACTTGCCTCGCCTGGCAGCAGACGATACGTGGGGATCGCTCGATCTCTCCAGACAGCACCAGTTCGCGGAATCCTTTCGCCACGCCGTAGAGGCCATCGCCACTTCCCGTCGGCACGAAGATCCGATCCGGCACCGTGCCGTTCAATTGCTCCACAATCTCGAACGCAATTGTCTTGAAGCCTTCGACGCTGAACGGGTTCGCGTAGCCGATCCTCGGGCAGATCACGATGCCTGGAAACCAGTCGCCGCCTGCGAGCAACTCGCAAAGCAGTTGTTCCTGGTTATCGCCGATGATCGTCTCCGCTCCGTAGTGACGCATCAGTTGCACCTGCACGGCCGGCACGTCGGAGTTACACAGCACGCGGCATCGAAGCCCAGCTGCGCTGGAGTAAGCCGCCGCCGCGTTGCCGTGATTGCCCGTGCTGACCACGACCAGATTCTTGTAACCGAACTGTCTGGCTGCGCTCGACGACATCGCGTTGGCCCGGTCCTTCCACGACCAGGTCGGGTTCTGCGTCTCGTTCTTGATTAACAGCCGTACCGGGCTGCCGGGAACGGGATATGGCACCAACGGTGTGTTCCCCTCGTACAACGAAACGGGGTTGTCAAAGGCGGGCAAAAGTTCACGCCACTGGTGGAGACCCGTAGCGTTGCGATTGCGCCTGACCCGAAGCCGCGAGTAGTCGTACCGAACTTCGATAGCCGACGGCTTCTCGCAGTGCGGGCAGCCGCGGAACATCGGCCCGACCTCGAACCGCGCCGCGCAAGTGACACACTCCAACCACCGATCAGATGTTACGCCCAATGAGCACGCCCCAGTTCCCAGCGGAAATGAATGCCTTCGAACGAAGTCCCAGCACGACGCCGTCGCTCGTGGCATGGAAACGCTGTCGATCGTCGCCCCGGACGTCGATGATCCGCGCGATCAGGTCGCCGGATTCCACACGAACGCCGAGTGACTTCTCCGCGACGAAGAGCCCTCTGGCGGTCGCCAACAGCCAGTCGCCGGTTACGGCTGTACCTAGCGGTGGCCCGGGCTGTCCGTCGAGGACACCCCAATGGCGAAGGCACGATCGGACCCCATCCGCATACGCACGGACGCCACTGGCCGCCAGTCGACCCGCGCCGCCATACTCACAACCGATCACCGTGGTTCCGATCTCCCCAAGCTCGTGGCTGAGTACTCCCGGCGTCGGCGGAAGAGACCATAGATAGGGAAGGCCGAACCGCTGCGCGGCCGCGAACGACGGGTTCTCCCCGACGGTAGCGCCTAGGAATCCAGCGAGTGGGACAAAGTCATACTCAAGGCCTCCGCTATGAAGGTCGATAGCAAATGACGCCTCACGGAGCCAGTCGAACAATCCTGCCGCAAGCCTCTTCGTGGCACTGCCCTCGTGATCTCCAGGAAACGTCCGTGCCAGATTCAAGCCGTCCGACGGCGAGGTCCGCGTCCCTGCGACGAGAGCGGGCGGATTAGCAACGGGAACCAGAGCCAGCGTGCCGCTGAGTTCACGCGGGTCAATACTTCGAGCGAGTTCGATGAGAGCACTCGGCCCCTCGTATTCGTCTCCGTGGACGCCAGCGGTGACGGCCACGCGCGGACCGGGGGTCGCGCCCTGGCAGAGAAAGGCATCCACCTCGCTGACCGTCACCCAACCGGAGGCATTCCATGGCGATGTCACACCGCGACCTCTTTGCCCGAAGCGAGCGACTCCTTCGCCGCGATCACGACACGCTCCGTCAGAATCGCGTCCTCCAACGGCGAGAGCACGGGCGCGCCGGTTTCGATCGATTCGAGGAACGAGTCGAACTGCGCGCGCAAGCACCCGGCATACCCAGGCCCGCCGAGAATCACCGTGTCGATCTGGCGATACTCGCCACCGGTAACGTAAGCCGACGGCCGCACATGGAGGTCGATGAAGAACGCTCCCTTCGATCCTTGCACCGTCATACGCGACCGCGCGCATTGATTGAGCGGATGCCCATCGTCCTGTAGCCACGCGATGTGCTCGACGGCCATCGCTCCGTTCTCGAACCGCAAGAGAATTGTTGCCGAGTGGCAAATGTCGGACTCCGGATACACGCGCGTCCCCCACGCGAGCACTGACACCGGACGCTGATTCGCCAGCCAGAGAATGAGATCTAGATTGTGCACCGACGTGTCGAGCACGCCCAGCGGCCAAGCCGGATCGGACATCCCATACGGTGCGAACCGCGACGTGTGGATCGCCCTCACTTCGCCCAGCCGCCCTTCCTTCACGGCGCGTTTCGCTTCGAGATGGTTGGGATTGAATCGCTCGCAGAACCCGGCCTGAGCGATAAGTCCCGTGCTCCGGGCAACCGAGAGGATCTGCTCGCAATCTTCGAGCGAGCTGGCGAGCGGCTTCTCCACGAACACGTGCTTTCCCGCCTGCATCGCGGCGCATGCGACGGACGCATGCGAGTCGCTCGGCGTCGCGACGACGACGGCGGTGGCCGCCTCGTCGGCAAGCACCTCCTTGAACGAGCGATAGACGGGAATCGAGAGCTCGCTGCCTAGAGAACAGGCGCGCGACGGGTCCTGATCGTAGAGGCCTGTCAGGCGGCATCCCCGCAGGCCCGCGAGGTTCCGAACGTGTACCTCGCCAATCTTTCCGATGCCGCAGATGGAAATTCCAATCATTGAAATCCTCTTCAAAGTGACGGTGGCAGCAAGAGCCGGTCGATGAATGTCATCGCTTTCTCGGCGTGCCGGCGCCCGTCGCGTGCGCTCCAAAGCTGATGCCCGGGGAACAGCCCGGCGAAGTCCTTCCCTGCGATGGAGCGAAGCGATCGACACAGAGCCGCCGGGTCGCAATCGTGGATCGCCGACAGCAGTACCTTGCCATCAAAGAAGAGCGTGTCGCCCGAAAAGAGATCAGTGCGCCCGTTGGCATGCGCGAAATAGCTCACCATATCGCGCGAGTGTCCCGGTGTGGCCAGCGCTTCGATCCCGACCGCTCCGACTGACAGCACATCCCCGGACGCCATCACGATGTCCACCTCGCAGGGCGCAAGGTGAACGTCTGCCGGATAGCCGCCGGCTCGCTTGGCAGCAGCCAGGCTGATGGCTTCTTCGTCGCAGCTGGAGACGGCTTGCGCCGTCAATGCCGACGCCACCACGCGAAGTCCAAACCGGTCCCGGAACCACCGGGCTCCGCCGCAGTGATCCAAGTGGTAGTGCGTTAGCAGCAGGTGCGTGAGTGCAGAAGGCGCGAGGCCGTCGGCGATCATCTCGTCGACGATCCGCTGCGGCTCGAGCCCCACGCCGCAATCGATCAGCACCAGTCCCGGTCTGGAATTCACGACGTAGACATTGCAGTCACAAGCGTGCGTGAGCGACACGCCGGAGGCGCCGCTGGCGACGAGATAGATTCCGTCAGTCAGTCTCATGAGCGAACCGAACGCCGCCAGCAAATCATGCAACCCGCTGCGGACGACACCGTGGCGGCGATCGCCATGTATCGGCCAGCGGCGTCGGGCGCGACTACTGCCCAGATCGCGCACACGACTACGATCGTTCCGAAAACCACCAGGCCCAACCGGCCGAAGTCGAAGATCGCCATGGAGTCGCCAAGAGCCGCCTCTTGCTCCGCAGCCTGCTCGGCCGCCGTCATCAAGGACTTCAGGAACGGACTGAACGAACGATAGAACGCAGCCGCCACGATTAGACTCGTCGCGCCCAACATCCCCGCCGCCCCATAGGCGCCGAGATAGAGCTTCGACAGGCTGAGGATGTAGAGCATTACGGCAAATGCGCCCGTGCACGCCAGCACGATTCCCCGGGCAATCTTGCCCGGGCTGCTCTGTCGGTAAGGCCCCCAGAATCCCAGGGGACGGGCGCGCGCGACAAAGGCGCGGAGCATGGCGTCAGGCTCCGGTTTAGTCACCAGACTGATCACGACCCATAGCACCGTCGTGATCGCCATCGACGCGTACATGCGATACCACCAGGCGAGGGATGGCCACATCAGCCAGATCGCGATGTAGCTCAGCGCGCCTCCGAATGATGCCGCCATGCGTGCCAAGCCGTTGAAGCGCCACCACCACCACTGCGCCCAGTTCGCTGCCATCTCCACGGCGCTGAGTCCGACCATGAAGATCGCGACATCAAAGACGAAGCTGACTTGGTAGACGACGAGTAACGAGAGCCCGAGGATCAAGACCAACGAGAGCTTCCCGGCGATCAGGTAATGACGGTCAGAAGCATTCGGAACCAGATACCTGCGGTAGACATCATTCAGCAGCACCTGCGAGCCGAAGTTGAGGTTGTCGCCGACCACCGAGATGATCCCACCGAGCATTGCGGCGAATACCAGACCCAGCAGTCCAGGCCCAAGGTAGTGAGTCATGAGAAGGCCGTAAGCCAACTCCCGATCCATCGATCCATCCCGCAATCCCGGCCAAAACAGCACTGCGGCCAGGCACGGAAGGCTCACCAGCAGCACGAGGGTGAATAGCGTCACTTCCGTCACGACGTACATGCCGCAGGCGTCCTTCAGCGAGCGCGACGAGAGAATCCGCTGCCCCTCCACCGCCCCGCCCATCGGCGCGGCATCGCCGCCGTAGCCGACGCTGGTTCCGATCATCCAAGCGATGCACGCCATCGCCGGGAACACCGGGTCACCCCAACCCGGGAAGGTATCGAGCATCGACGGGTGCAGCGCGCCGAGCTTCTGGCCGAGCGCCGAGGGTCCCCCCGCGACAATCAGCACCTTCACCGCCATGAATACCGAACCGACCGTCAGCACAACAATCTGCACAATGTTGCTGAGCACGACGCCAACGTAACCGGACACCAGCACGTAGCCGATCGCCAGCAACGAGGCGAACCAGAGCGTCTCCGCTTTGCTCCAGCCAAGAATCGGTTCAGCGATCTTCACCAGCGCCAATAATGAGATGCCGGTCCAGGCGACCATCGCTACCAGCGACGTGCGAAGCGCGAGCCACAGGCGGATCAGTGAGGCGGGTCGGCCCGAGAACCGAAGCTCGTAGAACTCGAGTGTCGTGAACGTGTTCAGCCGCTTCCAGAACACCGCGAAGAGAACCGCGCCCAAGAAGAGCGCGATGCCGAATCGGCTCAAATAGAACCAGCAGACGTAGGCGCCTGTTACCGCCGCCAGCCCGCCGTAGGCCACCGCCGAATCGGCGCTGATCATCGATGCCGCGTACGAGATCCCCGTCATCCAACCGGGCATGTTCCGCCCACCGAGGAAGAAATGCTCCGCGCTTTGCCCGGAGTAGACGCGGCTTCTCATGGTGATGTAGCCAATCACCAGCAGGTAGGCCGCGATGATCAGCAGGTCGAGACCGGTCAGCCTCATAGCGCGGGATTGCGATAGTTGAAGTCCCGGTCAGGCGGGCTCTGGTAGTTGCGGAAGAACTTGCCGAACTCGATCAGCTTGCGAATCGAACACTCGGCGAACTCCCGGCCCTTTTCCGGTGTGGCTAGATTGGCGTCGCCCTCCACGCCGGTCTCGGTGATGCGGCTCCACCGTTCCACCATGTGGCCGGGGCCGCTGCCGAAGAGATCTTCGTAGAGGAACTCGTTCGTGACCGACGGAACCTCCCGATCGGGAATCAAGTCGGCCTTCACCAGGTCCGGCCGAAGGTGCATGTAGATCGCCGTCTCGAATTCACACGCGTGCGCCATCCCACCGGGAAAGGCTGACTCCCTCAGTTCGTCAACCTTCTCCTTGGCCAGGGCCCAGTGCGCGACACTCGCAGCCAAGGCCTTGGTCGTGTTCACGATCCGGCGCGCCACCAAATTCAGCAGCATCTGATTGCTGCCGTGTCCATTGATGAAGATAATCCGGTCGAAGCCTTGCCGGACGAACGAATGCGCAACGTCGTAGCAGAAATCCATGAAAACGGTCTCGCGGATTGAAACAGTGCCGGGAAAGCCCATGTTGTGTTCGTTGAATCCGTAGTGAATCATGGGGACCACGACCAACTGCCCTTCCGACCGCTTCGCCGCTTCCTCCGTCACGTGCTCGACGAGCAGGTTATCGACGTCGACCGGGAGGTGATGCCCGTGCTGCTCGATCGCCGCCACAGGGATCACGATTACCGCGCCGCGCTCGGCCGCCGCACGCGTCTCGGTCCATGTCAGACTGCGGTAGAGATGGCCGCTCATACCCCGCGCTCCCCGCCCGATGGGACGCCACCGATACGCCGGTAGTCCGACGTGTCGCGCCGGTAGAAACGGGTAATCGTGCGACGGATCACGCGCTCGGCGAGGTCGCCGTCGCGTGTGCGGAGGACCCTGAAGATCATTGTCGTTTGTCTCATGTTCCAGCCGAAGTCGAGGTAATTGGCCTGCGTGCGGCGAACCAGTTCATAGGCGAACAGTGACGCGCACACCTGATTGAGGTGCTGCTCCAGGTAGCGGTTGGGCTGCCCGGCCCAGATCGTCCGGTGAAACTGCAGGTCGTGGCGGACATGCTCACGCGCATTCTGTTCATCAGCGGACTTCTGCATCAGCCGCAGCTGTTCTTCGAGTTCCCGTCCTAGCGCTTCGGTGAAGTGAGTCGCCGCGAGGCGGCAAGCCAATGGTTCAAGCGACAGCCTGACCTCGAAGAGATGCGCCAGATCCTCCTCGGAAAAATCCGTGACAGTCTTGGTGCGGCCACGTTGCGTCACCAGACCTCGCCGCTCCAGTTCCTGCAGCGCCTCGCGGATTGCAGTCTGCGAAAGCCCGAACTGCTGGGCCAGCTTCAGTTGCGGGACTTCCTCACCCGGTGCAAGTAGCCCGAGAAGGATGGCATCCTCCAGGCGTTCAGTGACTTGGGGTACCAGATTTCTTGATCGATCAATATCGACAAGTTTGAGCATTGACACCTCTAAATGATGCCTCAGGGGAGCTCAAGTGTCAAGTCAATCGATCAACTTTATGCACGACATCGCCTTTGTTACCCGCCTAGAAAATTATCTCAAGCGTGGGATTGACATGTTTGATCGATTGTGTGATACTCCGCTAGACTCTACTTCACCGCCCGGCTGTGGCAAGAAATGCCGTAGGCCCGTGGGCTTCTGAGAAAGGGAACTTGATGTCACACCAGACCGCTGCCTTCCATAGATTCGCTCTGCTTTCCTTCTGCGCTGGCATGGCCATCTTAACGCCTGCCCTTCACGCTCAAACCGGAAGCACGGCCGCAATCGTCGGAATCGTCACCGACCCAACGGGGGGATTCGTCTCCCGCGTTAAGGTAACTGCAACCAGCTCTTTGACAGGCTTCGCCCGATCGGCCGAAACGCAAGCCGACGGGACCTTCCGCCTTTCCGCGCTCCCCATCGGGATCTACACCGTAGAGGCGGAAGCGGCTGGATTCCAGCGTGCGATCAGCAAGGCCATCCAATTGAAAATCGAGCAGATTGCCCGTGTGGACATCTCGCTCGTCGTCGGGCAAGTCTACGACATCGTGAACGTGGAAGCCGAAGCCGCCGCCCTCAAAACGGATGATTCTTCGACCTCCCAGGTCTTCAGTACCCGGGCCATCGTCGAGCTGCCGCTAAATGGACGTAACTTCCTGCAAATTGCGAGGTTAGGTGCCTCGGCGAACGCCGGAGACGGTTCGAACGGCAGCGGCCAAGTGATCGGCAGCGTCAACGGCCAGCGGAACGCCTCGAACCAAGTGCGGATCGACGGCATCGAAGTCACGGAGTTCTCCGATAACGGTCTCCGCCTCTCTCCGAGCGTTGATGCGATTCAGGAGTTTGCCGTGCAAAAGGGCATCTACCCGGCCGAGTTCGGCAAGGTGTCTGGTGGCACTGTCAATGTGGCGATCAAGGGCGGAACCAACGATTTTCACGGCGCCGGCTATAACTTCCTCCGCAACAGCGCAATGGATGCTCGCAACTTCTTCGACCGCACCGGCCGAACGGCTCCGCTCCGTTATAACCAGTTCGGCGGCGTTCTCGGCGGCCCGGTCAAGAGAAACAAGCTGTTCTTCTTCGGCAGCTACGAAGGCATTCGCGAGCGACGTGCGGTGAGTGGAACGGCGCGCGTGCCCAACGCCGCACAGAGGGCCGGCGATCTGTCCGGCCTGGGCAAGGTGATCGTCGATCCGCTGACTCGCGTTCCGTTCGCGGGTAACCGTATTCCCACCAATCGCATCCACAGGATCTCAGCCGGCTTGGCCGAACTCTGGCCCGAGCCCAACAACCCGGGCGACCCACTTCGCAACTACGCGTTCGCCGGCAGCGGATTCGTCAACAACAACCAGTACATCGCCCGTGGCGACTACGGCGCCACGAGCCGCGATCAGATCTTCATCCGCTACATGCAATCGGCCACCGATAACGGTGGTGTACCCGCCTACGCTGACCTCGCCGATCTCATCAAGGACGGCCCCAAGAGCGCAATCGTCGGCTATACACGCACGCTGACGCCGACACTCATCAATGAGGCCCGCTTCGGCTACACGCGCATCCCGTTCGCCTTCGGCCGCCGTCTTCAGCGCCCCGAATTCCCCGTCAAATTCAACATCCCGGGTGTCACCCGCGATCCCCGGTTCGCCGACATTCCTGATACGGGCCTCAACGGCTGGAACGGATTCCCCGCAGGCATCACTCGTCCGTTCTACATAACGCAGAACAACTTTGAACTGATCGACAACGCGATGTTCCATCGCGGCAAACACGCCGTGAAGTTTGGCGTGAACTCGGTCCGCCGCCAGGGTCAGCAGCTGGTGCCGCTCATCAAAAAGGGCGCCTTTGGCTTCACCGGCCAATACTCGGGCGACTCGCTCGGCGATTTCCTGCTCGGCTTCCCGCAGAGTACAAGCCTTGGCGACTCGCCCTACGACGTAACCGCCGCCAACTACCGCACCCGCGAGACGTTTCTCTATGCCCAGGACGACTGGCGCGTCTCGAACCGGCTGACGTTGAACCTCGGCCTGCGCTACGAATACTGGGGGCCGCCGAGCGACGTGGCAGGCACCGCGCTGAACTACAACCCGAACACGAAGTCGTTCATCCCCAAGGCGTTCGAGCGTGGCCAGAAGATGACGAGCGCCGATAAGAACAACCTGGCACCGCGGTTTGGCTTCGCCTTCCAGCCACTAAAAAGCATGGGCACGATCATGCGAGGCGGCTACGGATTCTTCTACAGCGCCAACAACTACGACGCTTTCTACTTCCTGCCGTACAATCCACCCTTTGGCAACTCGGCCAGCTACTTCAGCCTGCCCGATCAGCCGACCCTCACGCTCGACGATCCGTTCCCGTCGAGCGGCGCGAGCCGCGGGCTGCCGGGAGCCTTCGGCGTGGATCGCGATCTCAAGATCGGCTATGTCCAGATGTTCAGTCTAAACGTGCAGCAGCGGATCGCTCCGGACACGGTTCTCGAAGTTGGCTACCTGGGCAACAAGTCGACGAGACTGGGGAAGGGACTGAGCTACAATTACGCGCTGCCCGGTCCCGGTGCGATTCAACCTCGTCGCATTCTGACGACCGATCTAGGTAACGTCGGCCTCCAGACCTCGTCGTCGAACGCCACCTACCATTCGCTTCAAGTGCAGTTGGAGCGGCAGTTCTCGAAGGGCCTCTTGCTGCTGAGCAGCTACGCCTTTGGCAAAGCGCTCGACGATGTGACCACTAGCAATGGCGACCGCGGCGGCTTCCAGGGACAGGACCCGCGATGCGCACACTCCTGCGAGAAGGGCCGTCCGACATTCGACATTCGTCAGCGGTTCACGCTCAGCGCCGTCTACCAGCTCCCGTTCGGCAAAGGACGGCGCTTTCTCGACAGGCGGTCGCGGATCGTCGACGGAATCGCAGGCGGCTGGGACCTGAGTTCTATCTTCATCGGCCAAACGGGCCAGCCACTGACCATCGCCGCCGCAGGCGACCGGCTCAACATCGGCCAGGGCAATGTTCGCGCCGACTATATCGGTGGCGACGTGACGGTCGACAATCCGACGATCAACCGCTACTTCAACACCGATGCTTTCGCGGTCCCGCGGCTTTACGTGCCCGGCAACTCCGGACGCGGGATACTGTCGGGCCCTGGGACCATCTCATGGGATTTTTCGCTGCACAAGAATCTGGCCATCACGGAGACGCACCGTTTACAGATCCGCGCCGAGTTCTTCAACTTTCCGAATCACACCAATTTCAGCGCGCCCGGCCGTGCCGTGGGAATAGCGGGTTTTGGCGTGATCACCGGTGCCGGACGACCGCGTGAAGTCCAGGTCGCGCTGAAGTACTTGTTCTAGGGAGCAGCAGGTTTATGAGACGTCCAAGACACTCTCTGAGCCGGCGGCAGTTCGCCGCCGGCCTCACTCTTTCAGGCTTGCTTCGGGCTCAGGGGTCGCCGGAAGTGACGATGAGTTGCCCGGCAACCAGCGACCTCTTCCAGATTCTCAGCAGTGGCGGTGTCCAGGCGGCACGGTTCGACGATCCGATCGAGGCCGTGCGTCGCGCGCCGCACGGATCTGCAGTTCTGCTCCTCGCCGCGCAGGAGCCGCTCGTCCTTACTTCCGAACTGATCGCCACAGCCGGCGAGCGAAAGCTCCGCGTCTTTGCCGAGTACTGCGGCTGGCAAAGCTCCGAGGCTCCGCGAGTCGCCGAGTGGGAACGGGTTGCGGTGGTCAGCAACCTGTTCGGCGAAGCGCACAATCAGAGGATTCTGTCGGCTCATCGCTGCCGCTATGTTCCGTCACCGCAGCCTGCCACGATTCACTTACGGCTCGCGAGAATCGCCGGCTTCGACTACGCCGTGTTCGGAGTCCCGGGTGACTCGACACCGCTCTTATATGAGCCGGCCCCGGGCTTCATGATCGCGGCAACGACACTCAGCCAGTTCGTCACGTCGCGCTACGGGCCTGTGCAATCCTGGCTGTGGGTCTGGGAGGGAATCCTCGGCTGGTTGAAGGCGCCGGCGACGATGAAGCCGTCGACGCCGCGCGTTCGTCCCTCATACTCCGCGACAGCTGTCCTTCCCGCGAACGCGGAAGCGATCGCGATGCAGCGCGGAGCCGCCTGGTACGGCAAGGCTCGGCTCTTCATTCATCCGAAATGGGCGCATAAGGTGGCTGAGGCAGCGTCGTGGAAAGATCAGGTGGGCCCGGCGCCCGAGCCCAGCTGGCCGCTCGGCGATGGCAGTCTCGGTTTGCTCGAAGGGCATGCGTCGGACATTCTGCCTGATGGGTCGCAGAACGCGAGATGGTGGATCCGCGCCGACTGCGTCGGTGAAACCGCGATGACGCTCGCGCTCGCCCACGGGCCTGGAGCCGTCTCCCGCAACCTCATCGACTACCTGTTTGGCAAAACACAAATGTCGCAAGGGCCACGCGCCGATCCGGCCAGCGCTTCCTACGGCCTGATCGGCTGGAACGCGGGCGTAAGTGACCGTGAGGAACTGAACGGCGTCAACGTTTACTACGGGGACGACAACGCGCGCTGCCTGATCGGCGCGATCACGGCCGAAGCGCTCGCGGGCCGCACCAAGTGGAACGAGCGGATCTGGAGGGCGGTGCTCGCCAACTTCAGAACGAGCGGCCGGCTCGGCCATCGTGAGTGGCGGCACGACGAAGGTCCGCTGAGCAAAAAGGGATGGCGGTTCTACTACGACCAGGAGAACGTCCTGCATGACATGAACTATCAGGCCTCGGCGTGGTCGCTGTTCCTATGGGCCTATCAGCAGACGGGATACGCGCCGTTCCTCCACCGGATTGAGCGCGGCATTCGCCTCACGATGGAGGCCTATCCGAAGCGCTGGCGATGCTCGAACAGCATGACCCTTGAACAGGCACGCCTTCTCCTCACACTGGCCTGGCTCGTTCGCGTATCCGACACGCCTGAGCATCGCGGCTGGTTACGCACGATGGCCGGTGACATCCTGCTGCGTCAACATAAATGCGGAGCGATTGCAGAGTGGCTCGCCGATGTCGAGACCGGCGTGCAGATGCCGCCCACGTCGAACGAGAAGTACGGCCTGGGCGAAGGCACCCTCATTCAGAGCAATGGTGATCCGGCGGCCGACCTCCTCTACACCGTGAACTTTACAATGATCGGCCTGCATGAGGCCGCTGCGGCGACAGGGGACCCGTACTACGTGCGCGCAGCGAACCGCCTGGCAGAGTTTGTCGTCCGCTGCCAGGCACGCGCGGTCCCGTCGTTGTCGCAGTTCGATGGCGCATGGTTCCGCGCCTTCGACTTCAGCCAGTGGGATTACTGGTCGAGCAGTTCGGACGCGGGTTGGGGTGCCTGGAGTACGGAATCCGGGTGGAGCCAGTCCTGGCTGACGTCCACCTTGGCCTTGCGCGTCAGCCGCCGGTCGTTGTGGAAGATCGTGACACGGTCCCGTGTTGATCCGGTACTCTTCAAGCGAGCCCTTGAAAAAATGATCCCGGAGGCGGGGAAGTTTGTACCAGATGGATGAGACACTGAGCACAGAAAACGTCCCGAGAGCGCCCGCTTAATTGCCCTACCCAATTGAGGGAGCAGGCGGAGGAGCGCGGCGGCCCTGCGTCCTAACCGTTCGTGAAGAACAATCAGAGTCATGCCGATCGCGAACATGGACAGAAAACCCGCGGGAAGCCTCTTTCTGGCGGGCGTAAGCACGCGCGCACTGAGGCATACGTAGCCAAAGGAGAAAAATTCAGGGTGGGGCGGGCTGCCACTGGGCCGTTCACGCCGGTTTCAAGGCTGACGTTCAAGACGTTGCCGGAAGCCGAGCAGCCGACCAGGTAGCTCGAGACCTCTACCATGGACGCCAGGCGCGAAGCGGTGTCCGCTGCGTCGGTGGCTCCGTCCGCGCCAATCCCGGCGTCCGCCGCTGTTGGCCAGCAGGTAGTGCCAGAAGTTGGGGTCGTCCTGCCAGAAGATTGCCTGTTCGCGCCGATGTTGTTGAGCAGGCGCGTTTCGAGGTTGCAGCACCCACGCGACCTATGAGCCCGTGGCCGAGCCGCAATGGCCTCCGCCGACCTGCACGACCACCGCGTGCCCATGAAATATATGGGCTCGACCTCGGAGACGTATCGCTACCTCGTCCGCTCGACCGGCGTGCGGAGCGGGAACCTCATCGTGGAAGGTGCCCGGATTGCGGTCCACGACGTTATCGGCCTGCTTCAGAATGGTGAAACACTTGATACGTTAACCGTCAACTGTTTTC
>JAWXCM010000029.1:0-25271 GCA_034408745.1 Bryobacteraceae bacterium | reverse complement strand
GGTAAGACGACGCTGCTTCGCACCATCGCGGGACTGTCGCGCGCGGCGAAGGGCAGCATCACGATTCTCGGCGGCGATGTGCACAGCGAAGCAACACGGCGGCGCGTTGGCGTCCTCGGTCACGCAATCGGCATCTACGACGAACTGACAGCGATGGAGAACCTGCGTTTGTTCGCCGACCTGTACTCCATCCCCGATCGCGACAACGCCGCGATGAAGTGGCTGGAGCGTGTCGGACTGGAGCGCGTGGCGAACGGACTGGTGCGTGAGTTCAGTCGCGGTATGCGGCAACGGCTGGCGGTTGCGCGCGCGTTTCTGCACGATCCGGAAGTGCTTCTGCTGGATGAGCCATTCACGTCGCTCGACGACAAGGCGATTGCGGTGCTTCAGGAAGTGCTGCGCAAGGGACTGGAAGAGGGTCGCACGGTAGTGATGTCGACGCACCAGTTGCGCGAGGCACTGGAGCTGGCGACGCACGTGGTGCTGATCAACAGAGGACGGCTGGGGTACCACGGTGTCCGGACACCGGAGATGCTGCAGGATCCCGGCTGGCTGTATCGCAACTACGGCGAAGCCTGAACCGACGCGTTGTACGCGCGCACTGCATCGACAACCGCATCATCGCGCCAGCGTGTGTCCATGACACCGAGCACATCGAACCGACCGACAGTCCAGAACGAGGCCGCGCGCCCTTCTCTGCTCGTCAGCCACTGCAGGAATCGGAAATACCAGTCGCGCCGCACGTTGAAGTCGTGCTCCGTGACGAAGCGGCGATCTTCGCCGAAGTACCACGGTCTGTGGATGTCTGTCGAGCCGAGGCCGAATTCGCCGATTGTCCACCCGGCCTTCAGTGACCACGGCTCGGCGGTGTAGAAGCTGACGGCTTTGTAGTCGAGGTCGCGGAGATACTGGCGCATCTGCCATCTCGCGACAAGACCGGCCGCGTCTCTCCAGTCGTGATTCAGCTTGTGACCGAGCGCAATGCCCAGTGGCCGAAGCGCTGCCGCGACATAGCGCCACTCACGCGTGTATCGGACCGCTGAAACATCCAGCTCCGATCCAAGCGTCAGCTCATCGGGCAGCAAGTCCGAGAGCGGTCGCAGCACACGGTCGAAGTAGTCCGCCGACGGGTCGACCAGCATTCTGCGCCGCCACTCGTACGCGCCCTGCAGAGTGGATTCGAAATCCAGATGCGGCTCCATTCTCACGCGTAAACCGAGTCGCCGGGCCTCTGCCACTACAGGCGCGACAGAAGGCACATTGCTGGTGCCGATGGTGGGAGGATCGGTGTCGGCGACGGCGTAAGTGGGATGCAGAGTCACCCACGGAAACCCGAGGTCGCGCACTACGGCGAGCCACTCCGCCGCTGCGTCCCAGCCATCGGGCCGGAATACCGGCAGTGAGTACGAAAGAGGAACCGCCACTAACGTCAGTTGCTACTACAGCCGCCGCCCTTAATCGCGCAGCAACTCTGCGCGCCACAGCCCATCATCGGCATCTGCTGGCCGCTGCCCGAGGACGAGGTTGTCGCAAAGGTGGAATAAAGTTCGCGGCTCACTTTCTCAGACTTACAGCCCGGGCACTCCAGCCCACTGTCGGCCTCCGACATACGCCGAATCTGCTCGTACTTCGATCCACACTCAGCGCACTTGTATTCGTAAATCGGCATTTCAGTTCTATTGTATCGAGCGCTGGCGCTGGCATGTGATTGAAGGTGGAGCATGGGCTGGCTGCGAAAGGTCGCTTTTGCCGTTATTGTGGTGGCAACAGTACTCGTGGTGCGTATGTGACCTTGTAGCCGGCAGTGGCCATCGTCGCCTGGAGATGCGGGATGCTGGCCGGGTTTTTCGCTACTGGGCCCACTCCGACGGAGAGGGCCGCGGGTCCACGTTCTATTTCACGGTGCCCGCGGCCGAACCTCAAACTGCTTCGGGTACAGCGAACGGCGCTCTGTAATTGCGCCGGAGCATCGCGTTAGCTTCGGTGTCGCCGGTCACATGCTCTTTGACGGCATCGAAGTTGAGCGTACGTGCTACTCGACAGGAGATGTTGCCGAGGTGAGCCAGCGCGCTCGACAGATGCGCCGTCTCAACGGGCGCGTTCTGATCGGATGTCTTACGACTGCTAACGGCCTTCAGCCAGTTGGCGAAGTGATCGCCGCCCTTCTTGCGCGACGGCCCTTTGCTTCGCCGATGACGGTCTCATGGATGCCCTGATTGCCGACATCGCCGTTGCCGTAGTTCCAGTTCCAGTGCCAGTTGTAGTGAACGATGCGGCGCGAAAAGGGTTGCATCTCCGCTGGTCCGGTCCACAGATCGTAATTCAACGTGGCGGGCGTGGGCTCGTTGGGCTTGTGCCCAATCGAAGGTCTCCAGCGAAACACCAGGCCTCGGGCCATGTACACGTTCCCGATCACGCCTTGCGCAGCAGTCCCACTGCTTCCCGCAGTGCCTCTGAGCTTCGAACCTGCACGCCGTGCTGCACAATGCGGTTGTACTTGTGCGCGGCCTCCACAAGCTTGCGGCCTTCCCACACGCTGTGTGAGCCAGGCTTCTCCACGTAGACCTCCTTGCCCGCCTGACATGCCCAGATCGCAGCCAGCGCATGCCAGTGGTTGGGAGTGGCGATGGTGACGGCATCAATGTCTTTGCGATCAAAGACGCGTCGCAAATCTGAAACCACTTCGGGCCTCTTGCCGCAGGCCGACGCGAAGGAACTTGCCCGGCTTTCGGCTACCTCCGAATCCGGATCGCAGATCACTGCAACCTCGGCGTCGGACTGACCCATTATGCCCCTGATGTGATCGCGTCCCCGTCCATGCACCCCCAGCACTGCCACGCGAATCCGCCCATTCGCGGACATAGCCGGGCCGCTCGCGAGGTGCGAGGCCACAGCGGCGCCCGCGCCAAACACGAAGCTTCTTCTACTGCTCATAGCGGTCAGATACTACACTACTCAGTTCAACGTTCGCAATACTGTGAGTTATGAGATCCCTGCGTCTCTTCACGGTTCTTCTCGGTGCCGCGCTGGTCCTGCCCGGCCAGCAGCCGGCCGATCTGGAAGCCGTCATCACCACCGACCTGGGCACGTTCCGATTTGAGTTCGCGCCGGATAAAGCGCCGAAGCATGTCGACCATTTCCTGAAGCTCGCCCGACAGGGCTATTACAACGGGAGCGCTTTTTTTCGCGTCGTTGCCAACGGAATCGCTCAGGGCGGCGACCCTCTGCTGAAGAATCCGAAGACGGCTCGCGCGCTGTGGGGTTCGGGTGGTCTGAATCTGCTGGCGGGCGAGTACAGCGACATGAGGCACGAACGCGGTGTCGTTTCCACCGTTCGGATTCCAGGCAAAGAAAACAGTGACGGTGCGCAGTTCTTCATCTGCGTCTCACCGCAGCTGGCGCTCGACGGCAAGTTCTCGGCGTTTGGACGCGTGACGGAAGGCATGGAGGTCGTCGAGAAAATTTCGCAGATCCCGGCTGACGCGAACAACGTGGCTACGAAGCCCGTGCGTATTCTCAAAGTCGCGATTGAGAAGAAGAAGACCGAGCCGTTTCTCGACACTCCGGTGGAAGAGCTTCGCAAGACCGTCACCATGAAGACGACGCTCGGTACTGTGAAGCTGCAGATGGAGCCGGACTGGGCGCCGAATCACGTGCGGAACTTTCTGAAGCTGGTGCAGACGGGATGGCTCAACGGCACCGACTTTCACCGCGTGATCAGGGGATTCGTCGTGCAGGGCGGTATGCCGAACGGACGCGCGTCAGGTCCAACGCACAACGCGGACAGATGGGTTCATAAGCTGAAGGGCGAGTTCCGAAAGGATCTGAAACACACGCGCGGCATGGTTTCGATGGCTCGCACGGACGATCCCGATTCGGCGGCCACGTCGTTCTTCCTGCTGCTCGGCGATGCGCCGCACCTGGACGGCGAGTACTCGTTGTTCGCGCGCATCGTGGAAGGCCTGGAAGTGGTGGATGCGTTCGAGAAGGAAGAGCTCGACGGCGAGAAGCCGAAGCGCCGTATCGAACTTATCGAGGCAACAATCGACTGACGGCCGCTTCAAAGCCTGGCAGTTGACGCAGGTCGCGGCCCCACCAGTCGATACGCGCGAGCACTTCACTCACGCTCGGTTTCCCGGCGAAGGCGGCGAGGATGGTGGGGTCGTCTTTGATCGGGAACTTGCCGCTGCTGTACACCTCAATCAACGCCGCCATTGCGTACGAGAGCTTCTCCGGTGGACGCTGGAACAGATCGATGTACCGCTCCACGGTCGGCAACACACGAGCCTTGTACTTCGACACGGAGTTCAAGGCTATGCTCATTAGCTGATGGCGGATGAAGGGATTGCTGAAGCGTTCCAGCACGGCTGAGGCGAACTGCCGCAGTTCGTCGGCCGGCAGCGTCAGCGTCGGAATGATTTCCTCATTGATGGCAGCCTCCACCCATGCGCGAACGTCCGCGTCCTGCATGCACTCGCCCACCGTCTCCTTGCCCGCGAGCAGCGCCATCATGGTCATGCTGGTGTGCGCGCCGTTGAGGATGTGTACTTTGCGGTCGCGATACGGCTTGAGGTTGTCGGTCCATGTCGCGGGCACTGGGAATTCCTTCGCGAGTTCCGCGGGGCCTTCGATGACCCAGAACTGGAATGGCTCGCCCGTGTCGAGCAGTGCATCTTCGTAACCGAGGTCGATGTCTTCGCCTTTCGGGTAGCCGGTGACGATGCGGTCCACCAGGGTGTTCGTGAACGTGTTCTCGCGTTCGATCCATTGCAGGAATTCCGACGGCAATTCCCATTGCGCGGCTGTCTGCAGAACGGTGCGCTTCAGGTTGTCGCCATTGCGGTCGATCAACTCGCACGGCAACAAAACGAAGCCATTTGGCGAGACGAGGAATCGCTCATAAAGGAAGCGGGTCAGCTTGCCTGGGAACGAGGCGGGGGGTGCGTCGTCGAACCGATCTTCGGCTCGAAATGCGATGCCCGCTTCGGTTGTGTTCGATACGATGAACCGCAATTCCGGATTGCGTGCGCATGCGAGAAACGCATCGAAGTCGACATACGGATCGATGCCGCGGCTGATGGAACACACCACGGAGCGCTCATTGATCAATTCACCATTCTTCACACCGCGCAGCAGCAGTGTGTATAGCCCGTCCTGTGCGTTCAGCACATCTACGAGGCCCTGCACGATCGGCTGCACGACAACGACGCGTCCGTCGAACACACCGCGTGCGTTCAAGTCGTCGATCATCGGCTCGACAAACGCGCGCAGGAACCCACCCTCACCAAACTGCAGCACTCGTTCCGGACGCGTAAGCTCCAGGCAGAAGTCGCGTCCTCCAATCAACTCCGGCCGCGCGTTGACGAGCGCCGCATTCAGTTTCGACATCACACTCCCCCAGCAAGCGCGCGCACGGTTTGGAACGTGTCGCTGTCCGCCGCCGACTTGTCCGGTCTGTACCGCTTCACTCGCGCGAACCGCAGCGCAAGGCCGCTCACGTACGTCGAGCTCACCTGGATCTCGTTGAACGCAATCTCGGCAACCAGTGCAGGCTCGACATAGACGGTGTACTTGTCGCGGCTGATCTCGCGTTTGAGAAACTCCTGCGTCTGCCACGCGAGCATCTCATCGGTCAGTCCCTTGAACGTTTTGCCGAGCATCGCGAATCCGCCTTTCTCCACGTCGCGAGCACCCAGATGCAAATTGCTCAGCCAGCCGTGACGCCTGCCGTTGCCCCACTCGGCTGCAAGGATCACAAGGTCGAGGGTGCGGGCCTGCTTCACTTTCAGCCAGCTCTGCCCACGCGCACCTGCTGCGTAGCCCGCCGAGAGCGCCTTCGCCAAGATGCCTTCATGTCCGCGTTGCAGTGCGCCGCGCATGAATGCTTCGGCCTCGTCGGGATCGGCGGTCACCAGATTTGGCACGAGTTCGCCAGCAGGTACAATGTCGCGCAGCAACGCAAAGCGCCGAGCTTGCGATTCATCGATCACGTCGCCGCCGTCGGCACGCAACACGTCGAACCACACCGGAGTGAGCGGCAACTCCCCACGCAACGCGTCGACGTCGAGCCTGCGTCCGAATCGACGCATTGTAGTTTGGAAAGCATGAGGCCGGCCCGAGGGGCCGAGTGCGATCACCTCACCATCGAGGATCAGCTCACGAGCGGGCATCGCACTCACGGACTCGACGACCTCGGGGACAGCCGGGGTGACTTCGTTCAGCCGGCGTGAGTACACGCGCACTTCCTGGCCCGATTTGTGCACCTGAATGCGAGCGCCGTCGAACTTGTACTCCAACGCCGCCTCGCCTAACTCGGCGATGGCGCTCGACGCGTCCTCCGCGGTCTCTGCGAGCATCGGCTGCACGGGACGGAACAAACGAATGGCATGATCATCGAGGCCCGCGGCACCGCGTTCCTGCAACGACCTCGCGACTACCAGCAGATCACCAGTGAGCATTGCAGCGCGCCGTACCTTGCCAGCGTCCGCATCGAACGCACGCGCGAGCCCTTCGGCCATGATGCCTTCGAGTGCGCCCTGTCGCAGCTCGCCACCAAGCAGCGCAGTCAGAAACTGCTGCTCCGCGCCAGTCGCACGCGCGTACAGCGAGCCGAGCAACTCGCGCTTCCGCTTCTCGGCCCCGGCGCCCTTCAACGTCGCGAACTCATCCAGCACGAACTCAATATCGGAAATCGATAATGAAGCCGATTCCCCCGGCACTCCGCGACTCGCGCCCAGCGTCGCCCACCCGATTCCGATGCGGCCATGCCGCGTGGTGCCGGACAGAAATGCGACAGCGGGTTCCAACTCGCCTGGCCCCGCCTGTTGCAACAGCCCGGACAGCAGTTCAATTTTTTCTTTGCGCTTCGACGTGGCGCCGATGCGCGTCGAGGTCTCTACCAGTCGTGACAACAGCATGATATTTAACTGCCGGCTCTCAGGTCATAGCAGATCAGCCGGGGATCCTTCTTATTCAACGTATCGCGCGAGTGCTGACTCACATACAGCAGCCCGTGGCTCAACACGGGAGCCGACCACGTTTCGCGCGCTCCAAACAACCACGCACGCTTCACTTCCTTCCAGCCCTTCGGTGTCAAATCGAGCCACAGCAAATGCCCCATCTCACCGAGTGCGAGGAACTGCCCGTCAACCGAGAGCAGCGTCCCGCGGTACGGGCTCATCTTGCGGCCGATTGATGCCTCATCCCATTCCATCTCGACGCGCCACATCACTTTGCCCGTTTTCAATTCCACGCACACCAGCGAAGCATCGGGTTCGTTTCGCCCGTCGAATGCATATAGGTATCCGTCCTTGTGCACGGCAGTGTTGAAGTGTGTGCCGATCTCGGCAGACGTCCATGCGACTTCGTGCTTTCCGTTCGGCAGCAGGTTCAGCAACGCCCCACCCGTGCGATAACTCGCAGACACAAACACCTGGTTGCCGACCACCACAGGCGATGAAGCATTCACCGATTCATAGCTGCGGCTGCGCCATGGATACGTCGTGTCGATGTTGCCGTTTGCCGGATCCAGCACGATGAGTCCGCCCGTGGGAGGCTGGCTCTCGCCACCCGCAAACACAAACACGCGCCGCTTTCCATGCACCGTCGCGGCCACAGGCGTCGAGTACGAAGGTCCCCACTCCTTGCCCGAGCCCCACAGCGTCTTGCCTGTCGCTTTGTCGAACGCGACCACGCTGGGACCTCCTGGCGCACCGACGTTGAGGATCAGCGCGTCACCCTCAGGCAGCGGCGTCGACGCGGTGCCGAAGAAGTCCTGCTGCACTTTGAAATCAGCCCGCACATCGCGCTTCCACAACACTTTGCCGGACCGCAGTTCCAGGCAATGCAGCTTGCCCTCCGCGCCATACGTGTACACGCGCTCGCCGTCAATTACGGGACTCGCGCGAGGTCCGTTGTTGTATCCGTAGCGATCTTCGAACGCGGTAGGGTATGTGAACTCCCAGTACTTTGCCCCGGTCTCCGGATGCACTGCGCGCACGCGCTCTTTGTCTCCCGCGCGGTCGAGATACACCAGATACGCATCCGCGATTGCAGGCGAACTGTACCCGGTACCCTTGCTCATCTCCCAGATTATTTTTGGACCTTCGGCGGGCCAGTTGCGAAGCAGCTTTGTTTCTGTAGAATGCCCGTCGCCTGTCGGCCCCAGAAACTGTTTCCAGTCGGTTGTGACGGCGCCTTTTGCCAGAGGTTTCGGCTTGCCGTACACCTTCACATCGGGGCTTTGCTGCGCCTGCATCGACAGGGCCAGGCTGAGCGCGAGCAACTTCAGGTTCATTCGACTTACGATAACGTAAGTGCGACTCGCAGCGCTTCTATTCACATTCACCGGACTCCTCGCCGCTCAGGGATCCTCCGACATCGTCATCAGCCAGGTCTACGGCGGAGGTGGCAACGCTGGCGCGCAGTTGCGCAGCGACTTCATCGAACTGTTCAATCGCGGCCGCGCGACGGTCAACATTACGGGATGGTCCGTGCAGTACACCAGCGCGACCGGCACCACGTGGCAAGTGACGCCACTGACCGGAAGCATCGCGCCCGGCCGCTATTACCTGGTGAAACAGGCCGACGGCGCAAACGCCGCAGCGACTGCGTTACCCACGCCTGACGCTACAGGCACGATTGCGATGAGTGGCACCGCGGCTAAGGTCGCTCTTCTTCGCGACACCACCATCATCGACCTCGTAGGTTACGGCGAAACCAACCAGTTCGAAGGCAGCGGCCCCACGCGCGTGTTGTCGAACACCACAGCCGCCATACGCAGAGCCAGCGGCTGCACCGATACAGACGACAACGCCAATGATTTTCAGATTGGTGCACCGGCTCCGCGTAGCTCGGCCACCGAGCCGGCAGTAGACTGTACAGCCAGCACGCCGATCAGCAACGCAACCATCTCTCAGATCCAGGGCAGCGGAGCGACATCGCCCCTCACCGGCCAGCTTGTAATTACACGAGGCATCATCACAGCGCTCGGCGGTAACGGACTCTGGATTCAGTCGATGCCCACAGATGACGACCAGAACGCCGCGACCTCCGAAGGCCTCTTTATCTTCACCAGCACCCTCCCCGCAGCGACGCTCGCGAGAGGCCATCAGATCCAGGCCACCGGCACAGTCACCGAATTCCGTTCGGCCTCCGACCCCGGCGGCCCAACCCTCACAGAACTCGTGGACCCGGTTATCGAGGTACAGGCCCAGGGCCTGCCGCTTCCCGCAGCCATTCGTCTCACGTCAGGCACCGACTGGGAACGCTACGAAGGCATGCGCGTTTCAGTGCCCGAACTTCGCACGGTAAGCGGCACGCTCGGCAGCATCAACGAATCCACTGCGACATCCACCAGCAACGGAGTCTTCTTCGGAGTGCTGCCGGGCGCCGCATCACCGTATCGCTCGCCAAGCCCCGATGAGACGTGGGAACTTCTTCGGGTCGACTCACGCGCGCAAGGCGGCACCGTCCTCGACGTAACCGCGAACACCGTGGTCTCCGACCTCTTCGGCCCACTCGACTTCGCGTTCCGCACCTACACCATCGTGCAGGATCCAACGCCGCTGCGCACCGAGGGAGGCCTGACACCGGCGCCGATCCAGGTACCGCCGGCAGGCACCTTCACCATCGCCAGTGCAAACCTGCGCCGCCTCTTCGATGAGCAGGACGACCCCGGTACATCCGACCCCGTAGTCACCACCGCAGCCGTACAAGCACGACTCGCCAGCATCTCCCGAGTCCTCCGCGAAACGCTCCACTCCCCCGACATCATCGCCGTCGAAGAAGTGGAGAACGAGCCCCTGCTCCGCCGTCTCGCACAGGCCACCGGAGACTACGAGGCATACCTGTTGGAAGGCAACGACATCGGCGGCATCGACGTGGGCCTGCTCATCAAACGAAGCACCCGCACGCGGATCATCAGCGTGACCCAGGAAGGCAAAGAAACCGGTACTGCAAACGACCGTCTGTGGGACCGTCCCCCACTCGTCGCGAGGCTCGAAGTGGGAGGTGTCCCTTTCACGGCGATCGTCGTCCATTTGCGTTCGCTCATCAACGCCGACACCGCGACAGTCGCAGCAAAGCGCCGGGCGCAGGCGGAAGGGCTGCGCGACCTCATCACCACACGAGCCAACCTCGGCGAAGAAGTCATCGTACTCGGGGACTTCAATATGTTCCAGTTCGATACGTTGATGATCAACACCATCCGTGCGGGCGAGCCCGTTACGAATCTCACTGACACGCTCCCGGTCAGCGATAACTACAGCTACATACAAGATGGCGTGATGCAAACTCTCGACCATGTCCTGATCACGGAAGGGCTCAAGGCGCGGTTGTATCGATACGAAGTCGCGCGCGTCAACACGCCTTTCCCGGAAGTGGCGCGCATCTCTGACCACGACATTCCTGTGGCAACGTTCCTCGTAGACCCAGGGTCGGCTCAGCTCAAGCCGGCTGGTGTCACGAATGCCGCAAACTACCTGACGACGTCCCTGTATCCCGGCATGATCGTCACCATCTTCACGCGCGGATTGTTTGGACAAGGGATTCGCATCAACGCCGGCGACACCGCGAGTCAGTTTAATTCCACCAACGAGCAAATTAGTTTCTCGGTGCCTGAACGGCTCAGCGGCACAGAGGCCACGCTGCGCATCGGCAACTCCAACACGCTGACACTTCCTCTCCGTCCTCCCGCGCCAGGTATCTACGTGATCTGGAACCAGGACGGCCGGCGGAACGCGCCCGACGTTCCGGCAGCGCCGGGAAGCATTATCCGGATCGCCGCGAACGGGTCGGTCGGTGAAACCACCGTGCGCATCGGGGGACAGCCCGCTGAGAATATTTCGCGCAGTCAGGGTTCGGCGGCCTACCGCAGCATTTCCGTGCGAGTCCCGGCAACTCTTCCCCCGGGCAACGCACCGATTGTCCTGAGCGACGGCCCCCGTACCGGCGAGTTGAGCCGGTTCATCACAATCCAATAGACTGGCAGTATGAAACGAATCCTGTGTGCAGCAGCGATCCTGCTCGCGAGCCTCGCGCTCGCCGCACCCGCTCAGGAGTTGTCCACAGAGCAACTGGAGAAGTACCTCAACGATAAGAAGGTCTTCTTTCTCGACGTCCGCGAACCGGACGAAGTGAAGAAGCTCGGCTCCATCGAAGGGTACGTCAACATTCCTCTGGGTCAGCTCGAAAAACGGCTGAAGGAAGTGCCGAAGGACAAGCTCATCATTACCCTTTGAAACAAGGGTTCCAGAGCTGCCCGTGCGGCAGACATACTCAGCAAAAATGGCTTTAAGACGCTTGGCTCATGCGGCCTTGCCGACTACAAAGAAAAAGGCAAAAAGCTGGTCTATCCGAAGGAGGATCAGCCGAAGCAGTAGAGCCGGCCATCTTGTGAGCCGACGACAATCTTGTCGTCAACAACCGCGGGTGAAGCCGAGACTGGCGAGCCCGCGGTGAAGCTCCACACCATTTTCCCCGTCTTCACATCCAGCGCGTACACGTTTCCGTCGTTCGATCCAAACCACAATCTGCCATCGGCCAACGCAGGCGAGGAGTCGATGCGAGCCTTCGCAGAGAACGTCCACGCAGCCTTCCCCGTCTTCGCATCCAGCGCGTGGATCATCTTATCGCGGCCGCCCAGATAGACACGCCCCGCATCGACCACAGCGCTCGAGTAGAACGGGAACTTCTTTTCGCGGTGCTCATAGCGCCACATCACGGACCGCTTCGCCAGATCGACACCAATCACCTGGTTATCGAACGTGCCGAAGAAAGCCTGCATACCAACCACAGCCGGCGAGGCACCAGTGTACGAGCCGATGCGAATACTCCACGCCTCCGTTCCGTTCGACACACGAATGCCGCGCAGGAATCCGTCGCATCCCGTGATCAGCGCGAGGCCATTTACGATCGACGGAGTCGCATGCACCTGAGCCTGCGTCTTGAAGCTCCACGCCTGCTTGCCTGTCTTCGCATCGGCGGCGTAAAGGTTGCCGTCATACGACCCGATGAGCACCTTGCCATCTACAACCACAGGCGACGACTTAATCTCGCTCTGCGTCTTGAGCGTCCACAGCTTCTTTCCGTCAGTCGCATTTACGGCATGCAGCACACCGTCCAGATCGCCGATGTAGACAATGCCGCCGGCAACGGTCGGAGTCGATTCGCCAATCGCCTCCCCGGCCTTGTACTTCCACTTCAGCTTTCCCGTATTGAGGTCGACCGCGATGAGTTCACCGCCGCTGTTGCCCGAGTACACAACCCCGCCAACAACAACGGGTGACGACTCAAACGGCTCTGTGCCTTCCCACGTCCACAGCAGACGAGGCTTCGCAGCGATCTTCGCCACCGCGACGCCCGTCATCTGAGGAACTCCGCGAAACTGCGGCCAGTCCGCCGCGTGCAACGCCAGCGCAATCACAGCCAGCAGCGATGCTCGAAACCACATACGCTGCTACTTCTTGTTCGCAATCGCAAACAGCTGATTGCGATTCACGACGAAGAGAGTATCGTGAGCCGGAACAACCGAGCAGTACACAGAGCTGCCCATGTTGATCTCACCCACAACCTTCTTCTCTTTTCCGTGCTGGAGGATAACGATGTCGCCGTCTTCGTCGCCCAGATACACCTTGTCGTCGATCACCACAGCCGAGGCCCACACGGCGGCGAGCATGTCATGCACCCAGTACGGCTTGCCCGTCTTCGCATCCAGCGCATGAAGGAAGCCGCTGAAGTCGGGGTAGTACAGAATGCCGTCCTTGTAGGCAGCGGTCGAGATGGAGCGTCGAATTTTGTCGTAATGCCAGATCAGGCCGGACTTCGTTATGTCGCCGCGCTTCGTTGCATCGATTGCGTACGCATGACCCACACCTTCGCCATGCTCGGGGTCCTGACCATTCGCCATGAACACGACATCGCCGATGACGATCGGTGTCGAGATGGTCTCATTGCGAGTCTTCGGCCAAACCGAGTCCTTCGGATTGGTGTCGAACTCCCAAATCTTCTTGCCGGTCAGCGCTTCGTATCCCCGAACCCAGCCATCGCCCTGCGCGCTCACCACCTGCAACACACCGCCGATGGTCCCGACCGAGGGCGAAGACCACTGCCCGTGCAGAATCTTCTCGCCGACCGAGTTGTCTTCCCAAATTACTTTGCCGGTCTTCTTGTTCACCGCAATGATCGAAGGGCAGCGCGGCGACGGAATGTGCACGTGGCTTTCATCCTGCCCGTTCGACGTGCTCAGAAACAACAGATCGCCATGCGACACTGGCGACGAGTTCGCCAGATTATGCGGATGCGCCCCGAGCTCCTCCATCATGTCGAGCTCCCATACAATGTCCGCGTCCTTCGGTCCCTTCAGCGTTTCATTCGTCACAGGGCCGTCGTTCTCGTCATCGGAGAAGCCCTTCAGGTCGAGGCAGACCAGCTTCGCCTGGTTCGAGACGTAGTACACGTGGTCGCCTTCAATGAGCGGCGATGAAGCGACACCCTGATAGGGCCAGTCGTTCACACGGCCGGCCGGCAGCTTCGCAGATGTGTGCTGCCAGAGGAACTCGCCATCGGATTCGCGAAACGCCATCAGCACGCCGCGATCGCCTGCCTGCTTAGGATCGCGCAAGCCTTCGTTGTTCGTACCAACCAGCACAACGCCGCCGCCCACGGTTGGGTTCCCGTAAGCCTGCGATCCCAGCGCAGCAACCCACTTGATGTTCTTCTTCGTAGCCGGATCCCACGACGTGGGAGGGTTCTTCATGCCGGAGACCATGTTGCGGTCAGCGGTCCCGCCCCACATCGGCCAGTCGCCGGTGCCAGGATCGGCTGCCAGCATCACTCCCACGGCCGACATCGAGAGAAAAACACTCAGAACGAATCGCATCTTCATCGGTTTGCTGCCACCTTCACATTGTCGAAAAACACTTCAAACGGAGCATCCGCGTAGATGCCTGGGCTACCCTGGCGGTTGCCGTTCTTATCTACCTTCTCCAGCTGCCACTTGCCCGGCTCCTGATCTGATGCAGGCCACACCTTGCCAGACGCCTTCACATTGCCATCGGCCATGTTCTCCACCCGGAGCTTCATCCGATACCAGGTGTTCGGCTTCCACGGGAAATCCATCTGCACGGTACGCTTCGTCTCAGGCTGCCACGACTGCAGTTCGAGGCGCTGCGCGTTGCCGAACAGCACCAGATTGTAGCGCTGGGCGACCACACCGGCATCGCCCATCTGACGCCGCTTGTCGATGGCGCTTACGTCGGCTTCCACCGTGTAGTCGTGCCAGTCGACGGGACCGAAGAACGCGCGGGCGCGCTTGGTGAACGCGTTGTCCGCATGCTTCACCAGAACCTTGTTGCCCTCAATCTCACGGACGCTCGATTTACCTGTCGCGTTCACCCAGAACGGTGGAACGGTACCGGGAGCCGAAGACGTGAAGTCGACACTCCAGGGGAGGGGCGGAATCACGCGCACGCGGACCGTTCCCTTCGCCTCGCCGAGTGACGCTTTGATCAGCCCCGCCTGCCCCGCGCTGTCGGCGGTGGTGGAGAATGTAGTGCCCGTCATCAAACCACGCAGCCCTTCAAGCGTGAACGTTGCCGACGTCTCATCGCGAATGAACTGCCCCTTCGCGTCGAAGGACCGCACGTGCAGCGTCGTCTTTTCGCCCGGCTTGAGCAGCACTTCCGCCGGAGTTACCTGAAGCCACGCCGGAGTCGCACCCGCGGGCGCTTTCCAGTCGACCTTCGCCGCCACGTTCGGGTTCACCTGCTTCTGCTTGCCGATGGCGTAAGTCGCGGTGTCGGTGACCAGGAACACGCGCCCGTTCGACACAGCGACCGCAGCCTGCACCTGCTCCGGAGCAGCCTCGGTGCCGAGTTGCACCTCGCTCAGCACTTCTACCTTCGCCTGGCCCGGCTTCAGAATCCAGAACTTCCCATTCTCGGAAGCCACATAGATCTTGCCGTCGGCCAGTACCGGCGATGACTTCTGAATTGTGCCCAGGTTCTGCTGCCACATCGTCTTGCCCGTGTTTACATCGAACGCGTGCAAGTTGGCGCCGTTGTCGATTTGATACAGCCGGTCTCCATCGACGAGCGGCGATGAGAATCCACCCTGCCAGTTCTTCACCTGCCACTTGATTTGCTCTTTGCCGATGGCGCCCTTGTGCCGCGCGTCGACCGCCGCCAGCAAGCCCATCTCGCTGGTATCGAAGTTCTCTTCACTGTGGCTGACGATCGCAGTAGTGCCGTTCATCGCGACACCGGTGTTGACGCCGCGTTTGCTGATCTCGTACTTCCAGACCGGCTCGCCCGTCCATACCTTGATCGCGTGAATCGTGCCGTCACCGCCGCCGGCAATCAGAAGCCGCGTGCCCTCTACGTCGACCACCGCGGGAGGCGAGTACGTGGTGTCGAAGGGACGGCCGCCCGGCGAACTGATCCAGACAGGCTCGCCGGTCTTCTTGTCGAACGCCATGAAGCGCTGTCCGGCGCGGGCGTATTCGCCCCAGCCCGTGGTGATGCCGCTGACGATGACCAGGTGGCCTTCGATCACCGGGGAAACGGTCCGTCCGCCGTGCGTCGTCACCAGCCCCACCTCTTCTGTCAGCGAGCGTTCCCAGACCTTCTTACCGTCTTTTGAGAGAGCGAGCAGCGTTCCGCCGACGCCGAACACATAGATATTCCCGGTCTCCGGATCCGCAGCGGGAGCCGACCATGCTGCACGATGCGGCGGCACGTCGCTCAGAAACACGTTGTACTTGTATTCCCAGAGAACCTTGCCGGTGTCGGCATCCAGGCACATCACGCGCTCCTGGAGATTCTCTTCCTTACCCGAGGGGTTCAGCAGGTAGACGCGGTTGTTCATCACCACCGGAGCCGACCGTCCGCCGTAAGGCACACGCCAGGCGAGATTCTCTCCCGATGGAGACCACTTCGAGGGCAGATTCTTCTCAGGGGATGTGCCGTTGCGCGCCGGTCCGCGCCAGTCTGTCCAGTCGCCCGCGGATAAAGCCGCGCAGGCAAGAATCGCAAACAGTCCAAGCCTCATTACAGGGTTCCAGCCTTCAATCTTAAACCTGTTCGGACGGACGCTACGCAAGCGGGTTGGTGAGGAAGTGCAGGCATGGGCTGTTTAGACAGGCGTTCCATGCCACGCCGCCGTTACTTTTGAGGCCGACCGGGAGCAGACAAGGCTACCAGCGGAAGATTCAGGAGAGCTGGCGCGTAGCGGCAGCCATGCTCCGGCAGAGCTGATGCGCAGACCACAAACGCTTCATCGGCGCGGATTCGACAGCGGTTTGTGAACTGATTATGCAGGCGACGACCTGCAGTGCCTCGGATTTCAAGAAGCAAATCGCGTCACGAAACTCAGCGACGGTGATTTCTTCGTCATTCAGTGCGGAAATCAAAATGGACGCTCTGCGGGTTTCCACGTTCTCGAGTCCTAACATGATTGCACTAGGGACCTGCTTGTATCCTAACTTACTACACAGCGTCGGTCAACCCATTCCCCACCTCACGCCACCCAAAACACCTGGTGTGCGCGTATGATGGCTCTGATATGAACCGACGCCAACTGCTGGCTTCTTTGCCTGTATCTCTATTATCCTCCAGAATTCTTTCCGCCGCTGAGCCAACTTCCTCGCCAGAGGCCGCGCTCATGGAGGGCTACCGTCTGGTAGAGGTCGCCTCCGTTGCCGACGCGATGGAACAGTTATACGGACAGCGCGCCCACATGGCTCACGACATGCGGCCGGTGTTCAAGACGAAGTTCGCCGGTCCCGCGGTGACGGTGCAGATGAAGAAGGAGGAGCACAAGGAGGGGAGCAAGGTGTCGCAGGGGATGCTCGACGCCATTGATGCGGCGGCGCCGGGGTCGGTGTACTGCATGGTGCTGCCTGAAGGGCTCGACATTGCGTGCATTGGCGGACTGATGGCGACGGCGATGAAGTTCCGTGGCCTGGCTGGCGCGGTGCTGGACGGCGGCGTCCGCGATCTGCCGCAGATCCAGCGGCTGCAGTTCCCGGTGTACAGCCGGTCGATTGTGCCGTCGACCTCAGTGAATCATTATCGTTTTCAGGCGTCGAACGTGCCCGTGATGTGCGCCGGTGTGCAGGTGAAGCCCGGGGATATTATTGCGGCGGATGAGGACGGAGTCGCCGTGGTGCCCAGGGACAAGGCGGCGGCGGTGCTGAAGAAGGCGATGGAGCTGGATGACACCGAGCATCGGATGTACCCGTTTATCGAAAAATTCCGCAGTATTCGGGAGGCAGTGGATAAATTCGGGCGAATTTAGGGCGGGCTCAGGCGGGGCCGAAAAGATCCTCAATGGAAATTTCGGCCCGCCTGCCATTGACTTCGATCTCGATCTTCTCCACCGGCAAAAACCCGATCCCGTGGGGAACAAGGACGCCTCTGTCCGCTGGGCTCACGATATAAATGTGAGGGATGCCCAGCCGCTGATACTCGGCACATTTGCTCCTCATCTCAACCATGGGATCTGAGGGTGACAGCACTTCAAAGATCACCACTGGAGGAACCTGGTTTTCAAGACTTTCGCCCGGTCCAACGCCGTCAGGATAGAAAGACACATCTGGGACCCGGTACCGTCTGTCCCACGGAATACTTAAGATTTGCCCAGTAAAGGGAACGAGCCAGTCAACGCCGGCAAGCAGCTTAATTAGCCGACCAGCAAGCCGAGCGTGCTCGGGCGACCCGCTGTGTCTAGGCACAAGTACCCCGTTGTCGTATTCCCATTCCTTCCACAGGCCGTTCTTGAAATAGTCCTCTACCGTCACCAGCGGAAGTGTCGGTGCGGTCGCCATAATCCGATTCTACCTCCGTTTTCTTACAACCGGCAGATCAGCAGTTCGCGCTCGTAGATCACCTCAGGCGGCAGGTGGTCGTGGAGGTCGATGAACAGTTCTTCGTGCTCGAGCACCTCATGCCGCCAGGCCTTGCGGTCTACAGTCTGCAGCACGTCGAAACTCGCCTTCGCGAACTCGAGGCCCTTCCACTCGATATCCTCATAGCGCGGTACCCAGCCGATGGCTGTTTCGCGTCCCAGGGCACGGCCGCGGACGCGGTCGACCACCCACTTCAGCACGCGCATGTTTTCGCCGAAACCGGGCCAGATGAACTTCCCGTGCTCGTCTTTCCGGAACCAGTTGACATGGAATACTTTGGGAGTTTCGCTGAGCGAGCGTTGCATGCGAATCCAGTGGCGGAAGTAATCGCCCATGTGGTATCCGCAGAACGGCAGCATTGCCATCGGATCCCGGCGCACCTTGCCGATCGCACCGGCAGCCGCAGCCGTCGTTTCTGAGCCCATGGTGGCACCGATATACACACCGGCGCTCCAGTTGAACGCCTGGAAGACCAGCGGCATGGTGGTCGCGCGGCGTCCGCCGAAAATGATCGCGCTGAGTGGCACGCCTGTCGGGCTTTCCCAGTTCGGGTCGATGGTGGGACACTGCGAGGCCGGCGCGGTGAATCGGGCGTTGGGATGCGCCGCCTTGTGGCCCGTCGTTTTGGCGATCTCCTGGGTCCAGTGCCGGCCCTGCCAGTCGACACACTCAGCGGGAGGTTCGTCCGTCATGCCTTCCCACCAGACGCCGCCCTCGGGAGTCAGCGCCGTGTTCGTGAAAATCGTGTTCTTCGCGAGCGTCTTCATCGCGTTCGGGTTGGTTTCCGCCGACGTTCCCGGCGCGACCCCGAAGAAGCCGGCCTCCGGGTTCATGGCATGCAGAACACCGTGCTCATCGGGCCGAATCCACGCGATGTCGTCGCCGACGGTCCATACTTTCCATCCGTCGAACGCCCGCGGAGGAATCATCATGGCAAAATTCGTCTTGCCGCACGCGCTGGGGAACGCCGCGGCAACGTACGTCTTTTCGCCCTTCGGATCCTCGACGCCAAGGATGAGCATGTGCTCGGCCATCCAGCCCTCGTCGCGGGCGATGTTGGAAGCGATTCGCAGCGCGAAACATTTCTTGCCGAGCAGCGCATTGCCCCCATATCCCGAACCGTACGACCAAATTTCGCGCGTCTCCGGGAAATGCACGATATATTTCTCCCGATTACAGGGCCACGGCACGTCCTTGTCGCCCTTGTGGAGCGGGTGGCCGACGCTGTGCATGCAGGGCACCACGCGGGCCCCTTTGTCGATCTCGCGGAACACCGCTGTGCCGATTCGGGCCATAATCCGCATATTCACGACGACGTACGTCGAATCTGTCAACTCGACGCCAATCTTCGACATCGGCGAGCCCACCGGCCCCATGCTGAAGGGCAGCACATACATCGTGCGGCCCTGCATGCAGCCCGCGAAGAGGCCCTTGAGTTTCTTCCGCATTTCAAACGGATTCTGCCAGTTGTTGGTTGGCCCCGCCGCGTCGCGTGAGAGCGAGCAGATGAACGTGCGGTCCTCGACGCGCGCGACATCGTTGGCATCGGAACGTGCATGGAAGCAGCCCGGCCACAAGTCCTGATTCAGCCGGGTAAACGTACCGGCTTCCACCAGCTTTTCGCACAGAAGGTCGTATTCCTCCCGCGATCCATCCACCCAGTGGACAGCGTCCGGCCGTGTGAGAGTGGCCATCTTCTCCACCCAGCGAACCAGGTGTTTGTTCTCGCTCAGTGGAACTGCGGAGTTGCGGGAAAGGGTCATGGAATCGGTAGACTCGATCTTTGTATTGTATTGTGGCTTCGGCGAAGGTGTGGATGCTTTCTCGACACCGCGTGCGCGGGCGATGTAGTGCGGTGTCGCGGATAATTACCGACGGTTGGGACCGGTCGACTGAAAAGCCGGTCGGTGGCCGCGCAAATCACGTCGGCCACCGAAGTCTGAAGAAGCAGAAGCCCCGATGAAGAAGCTTACGGGCGGAACTCGCGGACCATCTGGACCATTGCCTTGACGTTGTCCACCGGGGTTTCGGGGAGAATCCCGTGGCCCAGGTTCACAATGTGACCGGGACGCGTTCCCGTCCGCTTTAGCAGTTCATGCACTTTGGCTTTGAGCTCAGGCAGAGGAGCGAAGAGCGCGGCCGGATCCAGGTTGCCCTGTACCGCCGACCGATAGCTGATCTCCATCCACGCCTGGTCGATGTTCACGCGCCAGTCGACGCCGATCACGTCGCCACCGGCCGCGTGCAACTCGCGGAAGAAGCCCGCCGCACCGGTACCGAAGTGAATCACGGGTGTACCGGTCGAGCGAATCCGCTCGATCAGCGCGCGCGAATATTGCGCCACATATCGAACGTAATCGTCCGGTCCGAGCGCTCCCACCCAACTGTCGAACACCTGGATCACGCGTGCCCCAGCAGATACCTGGAGCAGCGCAAAGGAGCCAAGCACGTCCACCAGCTTGCCCATCAGCCGGCGCCAGAGCCCTTCGTCCCGGTACATCAGTTGCTTGGTCTCGAGGAACGTACGCGAAGCACCGCCCTCAATCATGTAGCTGGCGAGCGTAAACGGAGCGCCGACAAACCCGATCACGGGAACACGGCCGGCAAGCGCCCGAGTCACCTGCTGGATCGCCTCGCCGACGTAGCCAAGGTCATCCGTGTTGGAAATGGAAAGCGAGTCGATGTCTTGCGAGGTCCGGATCGGATTGTCGATCACTGGCCCTTCGCCCGCTATGAACTGTAGCTTCAGGCCCATCGGTTCGACGGGCAGCAGAAGGTCGGCAAATATGATGGCGGCATCCACGTCGAGGATTTCGACCGGCTGCAGCGTCACCGCCGCGGCCAGGTCTGGACGTTTGCAAATTTCAAGAATGCCGTGCCGGGCGCGAATGTCCCGGTACTGCTTCATATATCTGCCGGCCTGCCGCATAAACCACACCGGCCGAACATCGGTCGGCCGGCGCCGGCAGGCATCGAGAAAACGGCTGTTCATTGGAGCCACGCGCATGAAGGTTCCGATCTGTTATCGCCTGATTTGTCCTCGCACAGATACACGCGCGAGTTTGAAAGTTTATGTCCGGACGCCCACTGGCGCCCATTGATGTAATACGGCTTAGTCCAGGCTTCGCTGTCGAGACAACGGGGAGTAATCACCGAAACTGAGTACATTCCCTGTGCCGGATAACCGGTACGAGGATCCATAATATGGCTCCAGATTTTGCCTTCCGCCCGGAAGAACTTCTCGTAGTTGCCCGAAGTCGACATAGACTCGTCTTTTAAATAAACTTCCTGAACTACCTTTGAGGCATCTTTCGGATGCCGTATCGAAACGTGCCAGCCCCGGCTTTCCCCCTCAGGGAAACCGATGGCGTAAATGCTGCTGCTACCAGCGGTAATCAGCGCCGACCGGATGCCTGCTTTCTTCAGGATGTCAGCCATCCGATCCACTGCATACCCTTTGCCGATCCCGCCAGGATCCAGTTCCACGCCCGCCCGGCGGAAACGAACTGTCCGATCCCTGGCGTCCAACTCCACATTTCCGAACCCGACCGGTCCCAGTGCATTCCGGATCTCGGCCCGATGCGGAAAGCGTCCTGTACCTTTGTAGAATCCCCAGACTTTCATCAGAGGACCGACGCTGATATCGAACGCGCCTTCACTCGCTTCGCTGTACCGCTTACACGTCGCCAGCAGATCGAACAACTCCGGTGAAACCTGGAACGGCCGCCCGCCCGCCGAACGGTTCATCTGGCTCCATTCGCTCTGCGGCCGATAGTTGGAGAGCATCTCTTCCAGCCTTTTGGCTTCCTCGAGTGCCGCATCGACCGCGCTCTGCAGCCGGAACCGGTCATCCCCGTATGCCACAACGGTGATTCCCGTCCCCATCGCATCCAGAGTCTCTTCAAAGCGAATCAGCTTCGAAGTCTCCGCGCTCACAGCGGCAGAGAGCCACACCGCAAGCAACAAAAATATCACAAAGCGTTTCACAGAAGCGTGATTTTTATGACTTCGCCTGGCTGTCTTCGGTCCGGGGCCGACCCCTCCGGACGCGCTTCAGCAAATGTTGTATCCGCGGCCCGAGTTCCGCCCCAACCGCCGCTTCAAACTGGAGTTCCGGCATCCGGAACATGTCCAGCCGTTGCGCCAGTTCTCGTTTGATGAAGCCGCGAGCCTTCGTCAACGCTTCCAGTGTCGCCTTCTGCGACTCCCCGTCCCCGGTCAGAATCAGCCGCGCCCGCGCCGAACGGCCGTCCGGCGAGATGAGAACCTCTGCCACCCCGGCACACTCGATCCGGGGATCGGACAGCTCCCACGAAATCAACTCGTCGAGCTCTTCGCGAAGCGTTTCCGAAATCCTTTCTGACCGGCGGGGTTCCATATTCTCACTCTATCCATTCCAGGGTAGTGGATACCAGCATTCCGCCAAGAATTCCTTCCGCCTCCCGTTCGACGGCCTGCAGAACACCCTCGGCATAAGTATGGTCGCCCGAAACAGTGACAGCCGATACCAGCGCGCGCTGCCACAGATCCTGGTATCCGATCTCAGCCACGGCCACGTTGAACCGGCTTCGCAACCGCTCCCGCAGGGACGCCACCACATGCCTCTTCTCTTTCAAAGAATGCGCGTCTTCGATCTGGATCTCGAGTGTGAGTACCCCGATGGAAGGCATGACAAGCCTGCCGGCTTAGTTTCGACGCGGCGACTGCTCGAACAGACCCTCGGCCGCATCCGACCATTCACGCAACTGCCGGTCTGGCATTGTCGCCACCCATTGCTGCAACTCCGGTTCAGCGCCACCGGTTCGCTCCGTCAGGCGCCGCTCGAGAAACAGCATCCGGAACTCCAGCAGAACCTGGCGGCGCTGCAGGTAATCGAGACGATCCTGCAGCTCCGCAATTATCTGGTCCTTCTCAAACACCGAGTCCATGCTAGGAACCCAACTCAGCGGCGACACGCTCCATCGCGTAAGCTTCCATCACATCGCCCACCTGAAAGTTGCTGTAGTTGACGATCACGATGCCGCACTCAAAGCCGCCCTTCACTTCCGCCACGTCGTTCTTGAAGCGCCGCAGCGATTCCACACGGCCCGTGTGAACCACGATGTTGTCCCGCAGGATACGTACCTGCGAGTCGCGGTGGAAGATGCCTTCGGTGATGTAGCAGCCAGCCACCGAACCGACCCGCGAGATAAAGAACACTTCTCGAACATCGGCGCGGCCACGGAACACTTCCTTGAAAACCGGATCGAGCATTCCGGCCATGGCCTTCTTCATCTCGTCCGCAAGCTCGTAAATGATCGTGTGCAGACGGACGTCGATCTTTTCTTTCTCCGCCAGCGCCGCCGCCGTCTTCTCCGGCCGAACGTTGAACCCGATAACGATCGCGCCCGACGCCGTCGCCAGCAGTACATCCGATTCGGTAATCGCGCCCACGTTCTTCGAGATCACGCGAATCCGAACCTTCTCGGTCGACAGCTTCTCCAGCATCTCGCTCAAAACTTCCGCCGTACCGCCGACGTCCGTCTTGATGATGATGTTCAGGTCCTTGATGTCGCCTTCGCGCGCCTGAGCGTGGAACTGCTCCAGCGTGAGACGGGCGCCCTTGGCCATCGACTGTTCGCGCTGCTTGGCTTCGCGGTACAGCACGATCTGCTTGGCTTTCGCCGTATCGCTGACCACCTGGAACGAATCGCCAACTTCAGGCAGTGAATCCAGACCGATGACTTCCACCGGAGTCGCCGGACCCGCCTCGCGGACCTGCTGCCCCAGGTGATCGTACATCGCGCGAACCTTGCTGAATACCGATCCGCAGATAAAGTGGTCGCCCACTTTCAACGTGCCGTTCTGCACCAGCACCGTCGCGACCGGACCACGGCCGCGGTCGAGCTGGGCTTCCAGCACCGACGCCACTGCCGGGCGCAGCGGATTCGCCTTCAAATTCTGCATTTCCGCAACCAGAAGGACCATTTCCAGCAGCAGATCGATATTGGTGCCAGCCTTCGCCGACACCGGAACCATCGGCACGTCGCCGCCCCAGTCTTCGGCCAGCAGGTTGCGGTCAGCCAGTTGCTGCTTGATCCGCTCCAGATTGGCGTCGGCCCGGTCGATCTTGTTGATCGCAACAATGATCGGAACCTTAGCCGCGCGTGCGTGGTCGATGGCTTCCACGGTCTGCGGCATCACGCCGTCGTCCGCCGCCACCACCAGGATGACAATGTCGGTCACCTTAGCGCCTCGGGCACGCATGCGAGTGAACGCTTCGTGGCCGGGCGTGTCGATGAACACGATCTTGTGACCGTTCGATTCCACCACCGAAGCACCAATGTGCTGGGTGATACCGCCAGCTTCTCTCGAAGCCACGGTCGTCGACCGGATGGAGTCCAGCAGCGACGTTTTGCCGTGGTCGACGTGGCCCATGACCGTAACCACGGGTGCCCGCGGGGTCTGGTCCTCGGTGTTCTCGGTCAGTTCCACTTCCCACGTGGCTTCTTCTTCGAAGCTCAGCATGCTTGTGGTAGCGCCGAAATCGCGAGCCAGGTCTTCGGCCAGCTTGACGTCGATGGTCTGGTTGATCGTGGCGAAAATCTTGCGGTCGAAGAGCTGCTTGACCACCATGCTCGACTTCAAACCGAGCTTTTCGGCCAGTTCCTTGACCGTGATTCCTTCGCCGATCGTGATTTCTTTGTTTACGACGGGCAGCGGTTCCCTGCGGACGCTGCGGATCGGTTCGCGCAGTTTGCCTTCGGCCTCGCGCTTACGCTGCTCGGGGCTGAGGGGACGCTTCGCCTGCGGACGGCGCTGCGTGTCGGTCGGGGGCGGAGTTGCCGGCTCGGTCCGAATCGGCGAGGTCGGGTGCATCGGACGTCGTCCGAGCCCTCCGGGACCACCAGGACCACCCGGACCACGGTTGAAACCACCAGGACCACCTGGGCCACGGTTGAACTGACCGGGTCGGCCAGGACCGCCAGGTCCTCCGGGACCGCCAGGGCCTCGGCCAAACAGCGGCTGGCCAGGCGAGGGGCCCGCCGGACGCTGCTGAGGAAGACCGGGCCGCGGCAGAGGGGCCGCCGGAGCACCGGGCGCCGGCCGGGTCTGCTGTCGAATTCGCTCCACCAGGTCGGGACGCGGCGGAACCACCGGCCGAGCGGCGGGCTGACCCACCAGCGTCGGACGGTTCTGTTGCCCGCCACCACCGCCTGTGGAATGGCCGGGGCTGCCGCCCTGCGACCGGTCACCATGCTGTTGCTGCTGATGCGGGCGCGGACCGCCCGGCATTACCGTGCCGCTGCCGCCGGTGCGAGGCTGTGGCGGACGTGGCGCACCAGGACCAGCCGGACGCGGGGCGCTGGGCACCAAAGGAGTATTT
>JAWXCM010000028.1:0-11979 GCA_034408745.1 Bryobacteraceae bacterium | reverse complement strand
GTTGGTGGGGGTGGGAATATTTTTGTGAACGATGACAGGCGAATCCCCTCGACGAAATGACCGAGTGTCCGCACGACCGTGGGTCGGCGATGATCCCTCCCTCGGCGTCGAGGCTGCGCGGCAGTTATATGGTTGCGGGATGGGTTTGCGCCCAGAACCTTCGTTTCGGGGTCTTCGGCAGCGTGCAGCCGGGCTGAATTTGTTCGAGGGCGGCACGGTCGTCGCGCAGGACACCACCAACTCCGACGGCAATTACCTGGTGCAGGACATCGCCGCCGGCACTTACCTCGCCGAAGGGATCATGTTGTATTGGACAACTCTCAGTAGTACTCCCGAAGAACAACAGGGGTAAACTGGAGGGTCACGCCTTCATGAATCACGTTGTCTTTCTTGAGAAAGCACCACGTAACTACTGTGCGTGCACGCGCCGGATGTGCCAGGTTGTATCGCGACCCGCGAACCACGCGACGGAGCTCGCGGGGACGTGCCGCCGTGCACTGGGATTCCACCCTGGCACGCCTAAGGCCGTGCTGAACCCGACTGTGACAACCGAAACATCTTAATGAACCACGCCACCCACAATTCCATCGTCAATTTCATCTGGAAGATTGCGGACGATGTCCTCCGGGACTACGTCGTGCGGGGCAAGTATCGGGATGTAATTTTGCCGATGACTGTCATTCGGCGGCTCGATTGCCTGCTGGAGCCGACCAAGGATGAGGTTCTTGGCACGCATCAGTGGATGAACGAGAACAAGATCTTTCAGCACGAGCCCGGCCTTCGGAAGAAGACGGGATACCCGTTTTACAACACGTCGCGGTTCACGCTGAGGCGGCTTCTGGACGAACCGTCGAACATCCGGGCGAACTTTGAGAACTACATCGACGGCTTTAGCGAGAATGTTCGCGACATTATTTCGAAATTCAAGGTGCGCACGTATCTGGAGGCTCTTGATGAGAACGGCCTCATCTTCCCGCTGATCCAGAAGTTCGTTGCCCGTGACATCAACCTTAGCCCGGAACCGGTGAAAACCAGCGCGGGTGTGGTGTTGCACGAGGGGCTGTCGAACCTTGGCATGGGGTATGTCTTTGAGGAGCTGGTTCGGCGGTTCAACGAAGACAACAACGAAGAAGCCGGAGAGCACTTCACGCCACGCGACATTGTTCATTTGATGGTGAATTTGATCTTCGCCCCGGTGCGTGAACACATCGAGAGCAGCACCTATCTGATCTATGACTGTGCCTGCGGATCGGGCGGCATGCTCACCGAAGCCGAAGAGTGCCTGAATGGCCTTGCTCAGGAAGCGGGAAAGCACGTGGTGGCGGAGCTTTTCGGACAAGAGGTGAACGGCGAGACGTTTGCGATCTGCCAGTCCGACATGCTGATCAAAGGCAAGGACCCGGGCAAGATCAAGTACGGCTCAACGCTGTCCCGGGACGGGTTCCCGAACGTCCGGTTCGATTTCATGCTGGCGAATCCGCCGTACGGCAAATCGTGGAAGGTGGATGCGGACGCGCTCTCGGATGGCAAGAAGGGCGAGATCAAGGATCCCAGGTTTTTGGTTGACCATGCTGGACTACCGGCTGGGGAAAAACTGGAGTTGCTGCCGCGGTCGAGCGACGGGCAATTGCTGTTCCTGGTGAACATGCTCTCGAAGATGAAGCATGACACGGCGCTGGGCAGCCGCATTGCGATTGTGCACAACGGCTCCTCCCTGTTCACCGGGGACGCGGGTCAGGGCGAGTCGAATATCCGGCGATGGATTATTGAGAACGACTGGCTGGAGGCGATTGTTGGATTACCGCTGGACATGTTCTACAACACCGGGATTGCCACTTACATCTGGGTGTTGACGAACCGGAAGCCCGCGCATCGAAAGGGCAAGGTCCAGTTGATCGATGCGACGGGGCTGTATCGAAAGCTGCGGAAGAACCTCGGCAAGAAGAACTGCGAGTTCGCTTCGGAGCACATTGACCAGTTGACGTCGTTCTACCAGGCGTTTGCGCCGACGCCGGAGAGCAAGATCTTCGACAACGACGATTTCGGGTATCACAAGATCACGGTTGAGCGGCCACTGCGGCTCGCATTTGAGATCTCGATGGAGCGAGCGGCGGAATACAAGGGCGCGTGGCTTGAGGAATTGCAGGGCGTCTTCGGCGACGGGGTCCACCGCGACTTCAACCAGGTGAAGGCTCGTTGGGAGACGCACCTGGAGGAGAAGGAACTCAGGCTGAAGGCTCCGGAGCAGAAGCTAATCTGGCAGAGCTTCACATTCCGGGATGAGAACGCGGAGCCGGTGATCCGCCGCAAGACTCGTCATATCACGGAGTACGAGCCGGATGCCGAACTGCGGGACACGGAGAACGTTCCGCTGAAGGAATCGATCCAGGCGTTTTTCGAGCGAGAGGTTCTCCCCTACGTTCCCGATGCCTGGATCGACGCTGCGAAGACGCAGCGAGGCTACGAGATTTCGTTTACGAAGTACTTCTACCAGTACAAGCCGCTGCGCTCGCTGGAGGATATCGCCGCGGACATCTTTGCTCTTGAGAAGGAGACGGAAGGGCTGTTGCATCAGATCGTTCGGGATGTGGTGGGGGAACGGCCGTGAACCCGCAACAACCGGGGGGAGAGCTGATACTCTACGACCCTGGCGACGGGGCTCCCCGGTTCCATGTGCGGCTGTCCGGCGACTCCGTCTGGCTGTCACTGAACCAGACAGCCGAGCTGTTCGGGCGGCACAAATCTGTGATCTCAAAGCACATCCGGAACATTTTCACATCTGGGGAACTGCTGCCTGATCGAACTGTTGCAAAATTTGCAACAGTTCAGGCGGAGGGTGTGCGTACTGTAACGCGGGAGCTGGAGTATTACCGGCTGGAGCTGATCCTGGCAATAGGGTACCGCGTGAACTCTGCTCGCGGCACGCAGTTCCGGCAATGGGCGACGTCCCGGCTGGAAGAGTTCCTGGTGAAGGGGTTCACCATGGACGACGAGCGGCTGAAGCAGGCCGGTGGCGGCGACTATTTTGACGAACTGCTGGAGCGGATTCGCGATATTCGCTCTTCCGAGCGGGTGTTCTGGCGCAAGGTGCTGGACATCTATGCCACCAGTGTCGATTACGACTCGAATGCCGAGGCATCGCAGCGATTCTTCGCAATTGTGCAGAACAAGATGCACTGGGCCGCGCACGGCCAGACGGCTGCGGAGGTGATTGCCCGCCGTGCGGATGCAGGACAACCTCAGATGGGTTTGACCTCGTGGAGTGGCGCGGCGCCGAAGAGGGCCGATGTGGGGACGGCGAAGAACTACCTGAATCCGGAGGAGCTTTCGACACTCAACCTGATTGTGTCGGCGTATCTCGACTTCGCCGAGCTACAGGCTCGCGGCCGAAAGCCGATGACGATGGCGGCGTGGATCTCGAAGCTGGACGATTTTCTGCGGATCAGCGACCGGGAGTTGCTGACCCATGCGGGCACCGTGTCGCATGACCGGGCTCGGGAGAAGGCTCAGGCGGAATGGGAGAAGTTCCGGGCGTTGGAGGACTCGAAGCCGCGACCGGTGGATGTGGACTTTGAGGCGGCCGTTGAGAAAGCGAAGCGGCTCGGCCGCGGACTCAGGAAGATCGGCCGATGATTTTATCCCTTAAGCGCGTTTTCCGCATCGTAAACGGCTCGACACCAGACAGCACCGTGCCTGATTACTGGAATGGAGACATACCTTGGGTTACCCCCTCGGACTTGGGGCAACTGACCGAATCCACGATAGTCAAGACCGAGCGAAACCTCACGAAGGCTGGGTATACTTCCTGCGGCACGACACTGGTGCCGCAGGGCAGCCTAGTTCTTTCAACCCGCGCTCCAATAGGCCATCTTGCGATAGCTGGGCGCTCAATGTGCAGCAATCAGGGAATCAAGTGTCTCGTTTTTCGCAATCCCGGCAGTCAGGAGTATTTCTTCTTTCAGCTCCACGCCACTCGCGACCTGCTTCAGTCACTGGGCACGGGCGCTACGTTCACGGAGTTGGCGTCCGACGCACTGGGCAGAGCGACGACGATAACGCGCTGCTCGAGGAGGTCGAGGAGGAAGACGAGGAGGCGACCGACAGCGACGACTCCGGGGACGATGAGGAACTCGACGTCGACGGCCTGGAGGAGGAAGGCCCGGAAGACTGGGACGAGATCCGCGTGAATGCACCTCCGCCCGGGTGTGTGATTGCGCCAGGGGATGCGGACGAAGCGGTTCTGGCGGCTGGGGTGGACTGGACAGCCGTCCGGAGCCATGCAGCGGCCTACTCTAACGCGGAACAGTGCGACTCGTGCGGCAGTTCGCTGATGAGGAAGAACGTGTTCGTGGACGGCAAGCTTCGGGGAGAAGTAGGGTGGGGCAACCTGTGTGCGGCGTGTTTCCGGAAGCGTGGTGACGGGATCGGATGGGGGCGCGGTCAGCTTTACGCGAAGCAGGCCGACGGGCGATGGCGCATGGTTGCAGGCTGGGACGGCTGAGATGGGCACCCGTGTTGCAGGTTGCCCGAGGCCGCGCTCCTTATGAACCCGGCGGGTCAGATTCCTTACCTTGTCGCGGTGCAGTTCCACCGGTTCATGGGGACGGGCCGGACATCACCTGTCCTCTGCGGGTGCGAGGATTCGGAGAGCCAGGTTGCCGGCGATGCCGTTGTGAAGCTTCGAGGCGGGCTGGATCAGGGCATCACCGGACTGGTTTGCGAGCTGGTGGGCTCGCGCCTGGCGACTTACTTTGGGCTTGACGTACCGGAGGCCGCGCTGGTTTGGATTGTCCCTGAGTTCGCGGACGTGGTTGCTGGGCTCGGGGCCGGAGGCCCGGGGAGTGCGGGTGCGCGGACGATTCGTACCAGTGTGGGCCTTAACTTTGGGACGCGTTTGCTGCGGGGCATGTCGAACTGGCCGGTGGACAAGCCGGTCCCGGAAAAGATGCATCAAACGGCTTTGGAAGTTTTCGCGTTCGACGCGCTGATTCAGAACCCGGACCGGCGCTTCAACAACACCAATCTTTTGACGCAGGGCGACAGAATCGTGCTGTTCGATCACGAACTGGCGTTTTCTTTTCTGCTCGATATTCTGCCGTCGACGAGCCCGTGGCGGGTGGAGGAGCAGACGTACCTGACAGAACACGTATTTTTTCGATTGTTACGGTCCCGCGTGGTCGACCTTGCACGGTTCGAATCACTGCTGGCCGAGCTCGCGGGACCTTCGCTGGACGGTATTCTGGCGGCTGTGCCGCCGGAGTGGAACAATGAGAGTCTGGAAAAGATTGAACAGCATCTGCGAGTACTGAGCGCACACGCCAGCGAGTTTGCAGAAGCAGTGAGAAGGAGGCTTGCATGAGAACGGCATACACGTTTAGCGTCCTGCGGTATGTGCACGACCCCGTGACGCAGGAGTTCCTGAACATCGGAATCGCCGTTTACTCGGCCCAGACAGGATACCTGCGGGCGAAGTGCACGACCCACTACCGGCGCATCACACGCACGTTTACCAGGATCGACGGGGAACGGTTCCGACAGATGACGCGGTTCATCGAAGAGCGGCTCACGGCTGTTGGCAAAAGCCTGAAGTCCGAGCTTCCCTTCGAGTCCGGGCGAACGATCGAACACTTGCTGGCCCGGGTGCTGCCGCACGATGACAGCTCCATCCAGTTTGCACCGGCAGGCGGCGGGCTCAGCCAGAATCTGGACCAGACCACCGAGGAGTTGTACGAGCGCTATGTGGAGCGGTACACGCCCACAAAGGGCGTGAGCCGGAGAGACGACGATGAGGTCTGGCGTACGTTTCGTGAGGCACTGGACAAGCGGCACATTTCGGCACATCTGGGTCCGAAGCGGATCCTTGCTCCTGATTATGATTATGAGTTCGAGCGGGCGTGGAAGAACGGGATTTGGCATGTGTACGAACCAGTGTCGTTCGACCTGACGGACGGTGGATCCATACTCGACAAAGCCAATCGCTGGCTTGGGCGGGCTACGAGCCTCAACGACAGCTCCGAAACCTTCCAGCTTCATCTTTTGCTCGGCGAGCCTCAGGATGAACGTTTGCACGGGACGTTTCTGAAGGCGGAGAACATTCTGCGCAAAATGCCTGGACGGCACGAGTTGATTTCAGAGCGCGAGGCCGAGGCATTTGCCGAGGAGCTGGAGCGTGAGATGCGTGAGCACAAACGAGCGAGTTGAGGGTTGCCCGCCAGTCATCTGGCGACAATCGGCGAGCGAGCAGGTCGATTATGAAACTAGCCTGACGGCATGCGCTCTATGGCATACTTGCGGCGGCGGTTCCCATATTACTCACTCAAAAATCGTCGCGAGCTTCGCCAGCACTTCGTCCGTGACCGCGGCGGGAACGCTCTCCAGTTTCTTGCTGCCCCGGGCGGTGAGATCGAGCGCGCGGGGCTGATCGCACTCGACAACGCCCGTTGTCTTAGTTCCGGCGTCCGCCAGTGCCACGGCGAACCCGGCCGTGCGAGCGAAACTCCCACCGCTGGTGATGGGGAGAACCACGGGAACCGTGGTCAACTGGTGGAGCCTCCGGCGAGACGATCGGGACCGGGCGCCGGCCCTTTGGCTCATGCCCTGTCGCGGGATCGAGCCCCACCAGCCAAATCTCACCCCGTTTCATCAGATGAGCTCGGCACCCGCTGGCTTGTTGTCGAGCCATTCAAGATCTTCCCGGGAGCGTGCGGCCTTAGGATCGCATTGAGCGAGGAGTTCGTCCAGTGTGTAGCGAGGCCGCTGCTGCGGCTCTACCACCAGTGGGCCGTTTTCAACCGCGATGCCGACCCTGGCTCCCGGTCGCAGGCGCAGGATGTCGAGCAGAGCGGGAGGCACGGCCAGCATGATCGAGCCGCCGACTTTGCGCAGATTTGTCATGCATAGCAGACCTCCGGTGGTTATATTTCGGTATAACATTTTCGGGAGAAGCCTGATAAAGCTCTGTTGCGGAACTACCGGCGGGAATCCGTTCCGGCGGAATCGATGAGATCGAGACGAATCGGAATCCTCGCAGCGGATTGATGGCTCTGGTCGCCTTTTGCAGCGTTGTTCTGAGCCACCGAGCTGATGTCGATCAAGCGTTTCCACCTGCGACAGTCTGGTTCGGACGTACTGGACAGGGTTGCGCGACTGCGGAAGGCAGCCCGATCAATGCCTCGAACTAGCCCGCACCGTCGACAAAACATTTTCCGTTCCCGGTGATTTCCCGCGGAATTAGGCGCCGTAATTCTTTCCGCAGGATTTCGCTGGTTGGCATCCGCCTCAACCTTAGCAGCGTGGTGCCCGGATGACCGCGGCCAGCGCGTCATCCATCGTCACCAGCGAACCGCCGTGTTTCTGCGCCAGTAGCACCAGGTATGCGTCCGTCACCTGCCGGTGCCCGATGATCCCGGTCGTTGGGATATCGAGACAGGACGCATCGTCGGGCCAGAATTCATGCCGGGGTATGGCGGAGATGGAGGCCAGCAGCAGCTTCGCGGACTGTATCGTTGCGTCTACCCCGGCTCGCAGGTGGAAACGCACCAGCGCGCCCTGCGTAACAGGGCAAGTCGCAAATTGGCGCCCTTCCCGGAACCACGCAGCAGCTCGCGCATTCATGCTGTGATCGGGGGTTGCCAGCGCGATCAGGACGTTGGGGTCCAACAGGAAGACCCGATTATTCGTCGTTATCCAGTGTCTTTACGTCGTCCGTGGTCACGGGCTTGTGGCATCGGCAGGCAGGAAACCCGTAATCGCTCAACTCAATCAATGAGCCTTATGCACCTTTGGCGGACTGGAGAATCAGCTCGCCAACTACACGACCGAGGCTGCGCTTCCAGCGGCGGGGCGGGGCGGATCCGCCACAGCCGGCTCGTCGACAGCGCCCGACCGTAAACCGGCGCTTCCGCAGTGCCCGGCGAACGGGCCGTAAAACCGGCCCCCCGCTTTAACTGATATACTTCCCTCAAAAACCGGACATGGCGGGTTGGCCGCCCAATTCCGACCAGGGAGTTTTGCAGTATGCGTCTCGTCTGCGCATTTTTGTGCCTGTCCGCAGTCCTTGCGGCCCAGAATATTTCCGCTGGCCTTTCCGGCACAGTAATTGATCCCGCAGGCGCTGTCATGCCAGCCGCGCAGATCACGCTGACTTCCGAAGGTCAGGGCTTCGTCCGGACGTCTGTCACCAATACGGACGGCTTTTTCTCTTTTCCCGATCTCGCTCCAGCCACTTACCAGATTGAAATTGGCTTCACCGGATTCCGCCCTTACAAGCAGACCGGCATCGTCCTCAGTTCCAGCCAGCAGCGATCGCTCGGACAGGTGAAGATGGCGCTCGGCCAGGTCGCCGACACCGTCACCGTCAGTGCCGAAGCCGTCGCCGTCAACCTCAGCAGCGGGGAAAAAGCCGGAGTCCTCAGCTCCACGGAGCTCGACTCCCTCGCGCTCCGGGGCCGCGACCTCTTCGACGCCGTCAGCCTCATGCCAGGCGTCGTCGACACCTCCGACGGCCGCGACGCACCAGGCCCGAACTCCATCGGAAACATCTTCATCGCTGGCGGCCGCAACGACCAGAAGAACATGACCATTGACGGTGTCACCAACCTCGACACCGGCTCCAACGGCGGCGTCCACCAGATGCCCTCCATGGATGCGGTCGCCGAACTCAAGGTGCTCACGTCGGCCTACGCAGCCGAATACGGCCGCAATTCCGGCGGAACCATCACCGTCATCACCAAAGGTGGCGGCAAGCAGTACCACGGCTCCGGCAGTTGGTTTTACCGCCACGAAAGCCTCAACGCCAACGACTTCTTTAACAACATCGCCGGACGCCAGCGGACCCCCTACCGCTACAACAACAAGGGCTACAACATGGGCGGCCCCGTCACCATCCCCGGCCTCCACAGTCTCCGCAACAAGCTGTTCTTCTTCTTCTCGCAGGACTACCAGCACCAGCTCGTCGCCTACGGAACAAGAACCATCACAGTCCCCACCGCGGCCGAACGCGCGGGCAACTTCTCCGACCATCGCGACACCAACGGCGTCCTCCGCATCATCCAGGACCCCATGAACGACAAGGTGGCATTCCCCGGCAACATCATTCCGTCAACGCGCCTCACCGCCACCGGCAAAGCCATCCTGAACCTTTTCCCACTGCCCAATTACGTCGACCCGAACCCCACCCGCCGCTACCAGTGGAACTACTTCACCTCCGAAGCCGGATCCTACCCGCGCCGTACGGAGAACCTGCGCTTCGACTATTCACCGAAGGCCAACTGGCAGACCTCGCTCCGGCTCAGCAACAACGCCGATCAGCAGCATGTCCCCTACGGCCTGTGGGTCTCTGGAGGTCTCAACTTCCCCATCACTCCCATCGGCTACGGACAGCCCGGACGCGGCCTCACCTTCCGGTCGACAAACTCCATCGGCGCCTCCTGGTTCAACGAACTGGTCTACGGCATCAGCCAGAACACCCTCACCTACCGGCCCGACGACTACACTAAGCTCGACCGCACCAAACTCGGCATCAATATTCCGCAGCGTAATCCCGCGCTCAACCCGATGAACATGATTCCCAACATGACGTTCACGGGAGTGCCGAACCCGGCCAATCCCTCCATTTCGGACGGCACGCCTTACTGGAACCGCAACACCATCTACTCGCTTGTCGACAACGTGAGCAAGATCTACCGAACCCACACCATCAAGTTCGGCGCCTATTTCGAACGCACCCGCAAGGTACAGTTCGCCAACGCCCCCACCCGCGGCACTCTCAGCTTCAACCGCGACAACACCAACAACATCCTCGATTCCAACGACCCGTACTCCAACGCCCTGCTCGGCGTTTTCCAAAGCTACTCCGAGGCCACCGGCCGCCCGCGTGGCGACTACTGGTTCGCGAACAATGAGTTCTACGTGCAGGACACGTGGCGCGTCAACCGCCGCCTCTCGCTCGACTACGGCGTCCGCATGTACAACGACCCGCCGCAGTATGACCGCCACTTCCAGCTCCACTCCTTCCTGCCCTCACTCTTCAATCCAGCCAACGCACCTGTTCTGATGAAGGGTGGCCGCGACGCAGCCAACAACCGAGTCGCCATCGATCCCCGCAACGGCGACGTCTACCCCGTCGGCCTTGTTGGCACCTTCGCCCCCAACAGCGGCAACCCCGCCAACGGCATGTTCCAGGGTGGAAAAGACGGCTATCCCAAAGGCCTCTACAGCCTGCCCGCCGTCCTGGTGGCCCCCCGCCTCGGCTTTGCGTTCGACCCCTTCGGCCGCGGCAGGACCGCCGTCCGCGGTGGCGCCGGAATCTTCTACGACCGCATGCAGGGCAACCCCACCATGGGCGCGCTCGCGAATCCGCCCACCGTCTTCAGCCCAACCACCTACTACGGTGAAATAGACGACCTCGCAGCCAGCGCCGCATCCGGCATGCTGGCGCCGTCCAACGTCTCCTCGCTGATCGGACACAACAAGGGCACCGCGTCCTACAATTTCAGCCTCAGCGTCCAGCACCAGATCAGCCGCACCTCCGTCGCCGAGGTCTCCTATGTTGGCACCATGGGCCGCCATCTTCCCTGGACCCGCAACTATAACCCCGTCCCCCTCGGCGCCAAGCTGCTCGCAACCAACCCGCAGAATCGCGACCCAAGCACCAACGCCGCCTACGCCGACAACTTCCTGCGCCCCTACCCGGGCTTCGCAGACATCAATACCTATGAATTTGGAGGCACCTCCAACTACAACTCCCTCCAGGCCAGTTTCAATGAGCGATTCGGCAAGAATGGCATACTCCGTGGCGCCACCGTCGGCTTCTCCTACACGTTCAGCAAAGTGCTGACCAGCGCCGACAGCAACACCACGGCAGTCGACCCCGCCTGGAGCCCCCGCAACTGGAATTACGGCCCCGCCGGCTTCGACCGCACACACGTCTTCACCGGCCGCTACACCTACGCCTTTCGGCGCATCCGCAATGGACCCGGCTTCGCAAAGCAGATCATCAACGGTTGGGAGCTCTCCGGCATCACGCGAGTCATCTCCGGAGCGCCCCTCACCCCCGGCTACACCCTCGTCAACGGCCTCGATTTCACCGGTTCCAGCGACTTCGGCACCCGCCCCTACGTCATGAATCCCGATGCCCCGCTGCCCGCGGATCGGTTTGCGCCTCCGCAGTGGGAGCAGGCCGGAATCCCCACCCGCGGCAACATGGGCAGGGGCGTCCTCCGCGGACCCGGAACCAACAACTGGGACATCTCCGTCTACAAGAACATCGCGTTCACGGAACGCTGGAAAGGCCAGCTTCGCTTCGAGACCTACAACACGTTCAATCACAGCCAGTTCTCAGCTGTCGATACAAATCTCAACTTCGCCCGTGCAGGCGCCCTCGAACCAGGAGCGTTGAACTACAAGTACAACCAGATCAACCCCCTGTTCCTGCAGCCCACCTCAGCGCGGCCGGCTCGCCGAGCCCAGCTCTCGATACGAATCAGCTTCTAATCTCCCAGGACAGGGGCCCTCCAAAAAAGGGCCCCCTCAGAAGTGGGGCAGCTCGGCAGGCGGCCTGACAGGGCGGTACCATGGGAATCGGGTTGGCCATGCCGAAAACTCCACAGTCCCGTTCCAGGCGCGCAGCAGTCCGTCGTAACCCGAGTGAGCGCATCGAAATCGAAGCGGTAACGGACCCTCAGGAGGTCCAGGAGTTGGAGGAGCTTGGCCGGCGGGAGCGAGGTTCGATGGTTCCCCTTCGGCAGGTGCTGGAGCGGAATGGCTACGAACTCGTCAAAGTGGACGATTGAAGTTGGCGGCCAGGCCGGCCGTCAGATCGACAAGCTGCCCGAACCCACCAAGGGGCGTGTTCTGAGCGCCTTGCTCTCCCTCGAAGAGAATCCGTTCCCGTCAGGTCACAAGAAGCTGCATGGCCAGCCGAACTGGTTTCGGCTCCGCGTCGGTGACTATCGCATCGTTTACCGCGTGCTGCTGAAT
>JAWXCM010000027.1:0-6556 GCA_034408745.1 Bryobacteraceae bacterium | reverse complement strand
GAGCTTTGCATTGCTTACCATGAAACCTCTTGTCTCCGCCCCCTGTAGGTCAGTAATTACGGAAAGGCAAGATGTCTCAGTCATGTTGACACAGAGGGGGGGTACAAGTCCTGAGCATTGATTTCCTTGTCAGTGGGACGGAGGCGGAGTAGACTGGCTATGAAGCACTAGTACCCAGGCGGCGGAGACTGTTTTGCAGGTTCTTCACAGCACCATCGTGGCCCCGGAGCTTGGCAACTGCAAGCGCGGGCATTGCCTCAGGCTGCTGGCCATGGTCGGAGCCGCTGTTCCGGACGTACGCCTCAGCCTGAGCCCGTGTATCGACCTGGCTGCTGCTGGTGAGGCGCCCGCGTTGGCGATAATCCGCGTACCATTCAGCGTTCAATTTGTCGAAGCTCTTCGGGCATTGCGTCAGCAGTGGCACCGAACGGTCTTTTTCGGTGTCCTCTGTCACGGCTGGGACGATCCCGCCAACATTCTTTCCGTTATCGATCTGCTCGACGATTTCATCTCTTGTCCATTCCGCGACATTGATGGGATCGCCAGGGTGCGGCGCTTACTCCGCAGCCGGCGGGCGAGCGCCGATATGGAGATCGCCAGCAGCACGGCTCCGGGGAGTGACGCACTGATTGGCAACAGCCCGGTGTTTCTCGAGCTTCTGCGCAGCCTGCCCGCGATCGCACGGTCCGACGCCACGCTCATCGTTACCGGTGAAACGGGTACCGGAAAAGAGCTGTTTGCACGCGCAGTGCATTACAAGAGCCATCGACGAAGCCAACCCTTCGTTCCAGTCAACTGTGGCGCTCTCCCCGATCACCTGTTCGAGAATGAGGTTTTCGGCCACACGAAAGGTGCGTTCACCGACGCCTCCACGTCGGAGAAAGGTCTACTCGCCGTTGCGAGATCCGGAACCATCCTGCTGGACGAGATAGACACGTTGAGTTTCCGCGCGCAAAGCAAATTGCTGCGCTTTCTTCAAAATGGAGAATATCGAGCGCTCGGGTCGTCGGAAACGGTTCGCAGTGATGCGCGCGTGATCGCGGCCACTAACGCCAATCTCCGACAAAAAGTTGAACAGAAGCAGTTTCGGGAGGATATGTTCCACCGGCTGAACGTATTATCGATCCACATACCTCCGCTGCGCTCCCGAAGCTCTGACATTCCGCTTCTGGCTCAGCATTTTCTTACCCGGCTGGCGCGACAGTACGGCCGGCCGCCTCTGCGGCTCTCCGGGGCAGCGGTGGACAAGATGATGCGGTATCCGTGGCCAGGCAATGTACGCGAACTCGAGGCCATCATCCACAGAGCGGTTGTGCTGTCCGAGTCGGAGACATTGGGTCCATCGGCAATTGAAATCCCTGTCGAGAGTTCCGACGCCGCTCCGGCCGATCATTCGCTGAGCAACGCCAGGCTGACCGTACTCGCCAGTTTCGAGCGAAACTACCTCGTCAATCTGCTAACAGAACATAAAGGCAACCTCAGCCACGCAGCGGTCGCCGCCGGAAAACAACGGCGGTCCCTGCAGCGTCTGGTTCGCAAGTATGGGCTGGAACGGGCTGCCTTCGCCAGCGCCGGCTAACCTCCACGTCACACCAGGGAACGGTGTCCGCCTGCGCTCGCGACTGAGGTGCGCCTGCGCATACTGCGACCACCATGACGCAGTACGCGCACTTTCCGCACACCTAAAAGCACTGGCGATTCTGTTGTTATGAGCCACGTTGGCGATACAGGTGCGACACCACTGACGCACCTGTATCGCACCGGCCTACGGGAATCAACAACATCAACGCCACAGATCGTGGACCCCTGCGTGCTGATGATGGAGAGCGAAGAAAATATGCCCGGCAACACGGGTTCGGGTCAAAACGGCGAACCTGCTACTTTGGCCGAGGTCGCGCGCGAACTCATGATTTATTTGCTCCGACATCGCGACGCCAGAGATACGGTCGATGGCATTCTCGACTGGTGGCTGCCCGGTACCGCCGTGAGCAGGAGTGTTCTGGAAACCGCGCTAAAGGAGTTGTGCCGCCAGGACTGGATCGAGTCAGAACGCCGTTCGACTGACGTCGTCCTGTTCGGCCTGAATAAAGCAAAGGTGAGCGAGATACTGGAGCACCTGGCAACAAGCAACTGATATGCCGAATCTGCTCGCAACGCATTCCGTGGGAAATTCGCTCATCAATTATCTGCGCAATGCGTATCCTCAGTCTCTGCGGGCCGTGCAGGCAATCGACTTCCGGCTGCTGTCCACCGACGAACTCGCCGGTAAACCTGAACTGCGCAACGTACTTTCGCTGCTCCTGTATCGGATTACGCAGAACGAACATCTTCGCAACACCCGGCTGCCCAATGCACCTTCCGATGCGCCGGCGCCGCTGTCCATCAATCTGCATTTCCTCCTGACGGTCTGGGCGGGCAGTGCGCTGGTGGAGCACTCGGTCCTCACCTGGGCAATGCGCGAGCTGCATCGACGTCCCGTCTTCGATCTTTCGATTCTTTCGGCCGACGCGGCATGGGCCCCCGGCGACGTGGTGAACATCATCCCGGAGGAGTTGAACAGCGAAGAAATCATGCGCATCTGGGACACACTCGATCCGAAATACCGCCTCAGTGTCTCCTATGTTGCCCGAGTCGTGCGCATTGACGATGACGTGCTTCCCACTGGCCTTCCCGTGGTCGCGACGCGCCTTAGTTATCAGGAAGCCTGATCATGCCAGCAGAGAACATAGATCGGCGTATTCCCGGGGCGATTCGGTTTCTCGATGCGACAACCGGACTGATGATTCGCACGCGGCTGGTCGTCCAGGCGCCGGGAGCGCGGTTCGTACGAAACCGAAGCGGCTGTTACGTGATTTATTCCCTTGCTGGCTTTGAGACGTACGCCGACGCCTTCGACGCCGCTCCTGTTTTGCCAGCCCGCCTGATGGCAGGCCGCGTAGAAGATCCCGGCCGGCAGTACCTGTCGCGTCGCTTCAGCATGGGACTGCCTCGCGATGCATCGCCAGCCAACGCGGCAAACGCCGGATCGATATTCCGGCCAGCGGACGTCGTGCTGTTTGCCGCGCCTGCCGGGAGCGTCCTGCCGACCTGGGCTGTCATTCGGGCCAGCGTTACCCGCGCGGGAACAAGCACCGCGCTTTCCGGAGCGCTGATTCGCGTGCTTCGCGCTTCTGACAGCGCATTGCTCGCGCGCGGCGTCACGGACGAACGCGGCGAGGCACTGGTCGCCGTTGCCGGTGTGCCGGTGACAAGCTTCGGTGCCGGAGCCGGACCCGTTGCTCAGAACGGCATCGACGTTGTTGTGCAAACCATTTTCGACCCCGCGGCCCTGCCGCCTCCCGATCCGGACGATCTGGATTCACGCCCCACGCTGCCGAGGGGAATTACTAATCTGCATCTGGTGGCTGGCCAGTCGCTTGCCGCCGGATTAACGGTGCCATTGCCATGAGTGCGACCCACCCGTCACCAGGAGAACATCAGTGCCTGAATACTTAGCTCCAGGCGTATACGTTGAAGAGACAAGCTTCCGTGCCAAGTCCATTGAAGGAGTGGGCACCAGCACCACTGGCTTCGCAGGACCCACGCGCAAAGGCCCCGCCGGAGATACTCCGGAACTGATTACCAGTTTCGGCGACTTCGAGCGCATTTACGGCGGATTCGATGAGCTGAACCTGCCGAGCCGGTTAAACTACCTCGCCCATGCCGTAAATGCCTATTTCAATAACGGCGGAACTCGGCTGTACATCTCGCGCGTGTTTCTCGGACGCAGCCCGACCGACACGGGACTGTCAGGTTCCGCGGACGTAAACGGTTCACCCGATGCCACCCGCCGGGCATTCTTTCGGGCGCGGACACCGGGGAGCGCGGGTAACGGACAGATCTTTCTCCGTCAGGCCGACGCACCGGCCACGGTCCGCAGCATGGGCGGCGCCCCAGAAGGTTCTCTGCTCCGTCTGGGTGGCGACCGGGTCGCGGCCGGAGCGCAACTCGCCGGGGCGGCGCCGCCCTTCCGCGTGCCAAACGACCGCGCTCTGCTGCTGACCGTGAACGGCACAGATGCGGCAGTCACGTTTCATGGCGAGCCTGCCGAAGCTACCGGAGCCCCTGTTGCCGCGTTTCCGGTGGTGATCGACAACACCAACAACACTCTCAACGTCGTCATAGACGGCCTTGCGCAGACCGTCACTCTGGCGAACGGGAACCTGCAACTTCAGGACCTCGACGACGCGGTCAACCGCTCCGTGCGTGGTGGGTTCGCGCGGTTCACCCCCGACAACCGGCTGGTGATCGGATCGGACCGCCGGGGCCGGCTCGCTTCGGTCACAGTGCGCACCAACGCGGCACTCGGATTTGCAGCGGACACCACCGTCCTCGGAACCGCCACAGCTGCAAACAATGTGGGCGACCTGGGTGCCGTGACTGCGGATGAGATCAACGTCCTGCTTGGGCCGCTCAACGCGCGTGCGGCGCTCAATCCACGTACCGGCATGCTGGTGCTCAGCACCGTTGCCACCGGAACCGGTGCAACAATTGCGATCCGCGACGGCGCCAGTTCCGCGCACTCCATTCTGGGGCTCACAGCGCCCAGTCAGGCAGCCGGAGCCGCGGGCTCGACCAACACATTCCACGTGAAGCGAGGCAACAACTGGCTGGACAGCGGCGGTGTTCCTCTCAACCTCGGAGGACTGCAGCCGGGCCAGGCTCCAGGACCGGACGGGATCGCCGAAATCCTTACCATCAACGTGGTTACCGCGGATGCGGACGGACACTCGATTTCCTACGAAGACATTGGCTTCGATCCGTTGCACCCACGTTATCTCGGCGCGGTTCTTGCACCGAATCCGGCGCGGCGTGCCGATCAGCTTGAAAACATGTTCGGCTTTACCGCGGGCGCTGCGATGACCGCTTTGGACCTGCGCACCGGCTTGTTTGGCGGATCGAAGGAACGGCTGGTGACGCTGACAGGCGGCAATGACGGAGCCGAGCCGATCCAGAGCACTTATGAAGCAGCGCTGGCGCAACTTGAAAAGCTGGAAGACATCGCCATTGTTGCGGCGCCCGGCCACTCCGCGTACGCAGACTTCCAGGGGATCCAGGGCGCTCTCATCAGCCATGCGGAAAAGCGGCGCTCGTATCGAATCGCCGTGCTGGATACACGGCCGGACCAGACCGTGTCCGGCATGCGGGCCGACCGGAGTCGCATCGACTCTGCGTACGCAGCGCTCTACGGTCCCTGGGTGGTCGTCTCCAACCCGCTGTTCCGGCCGGGTCAGGACAACATACCGAAGGAAATTACTCTGCCGCCATCCGGTTTCGTCTCCGGAATCTACGCCCGCAACGACGTGGAACGTGGCGTATTCAAAGCTCCCGCCAACGAGATCGTACGCGGAGCACTGCGGTTTGAAACGGACATCAACTTCGCGCAGCAGGAGGTACTGAATCCCCTCGGCGTGAACTGTCTTCGCTATCTGAGTGGCCGAGGCTACCGAGTGTGGGGAGCTCGAACAGCCACGTCCGATCCGGAATGGAAATACGTCAATGTGCGAAGGTATTTCAATTACCTCGAAGCATCCATTGACCGCGGGACACAATGGGCTGTATTTGAACCGAATGGACCGGCACTTTGGGCCAATATCCGCGAGACTATCTCGGCTTTTCTCTACAACGAGTGGCTCTCCGGAGCGCTGTTGGGCGCGACACAGCAGGAAGCGTTTTTTGTCCGGTGCGACCGCAGCACCATGACGCAAAACAATCTGGACAACGGGCAACTCATCTGCCTGATCGGCGTGGCCGTCGTGAAGCCGGCGGAATTCGTGATCTTCCGTATCGGCCAGAAAACAGCCGATACGCGGAGCTGATTAAAGGAGACAGGAACCTGATATGCCTGACAGATCAGTACCATATACCGCGTTTAATTTCGTCGTTAATGTGGATACCGGAGAATCGCTGGGCGGGTTCTCCGACTGCACCGGACTGCAGACAGAGATCACCATAGCGGAGTATCGCAATGGCAACGACAAGGAAAACCACGTCCGCAAGGTCCAGGGCGTTCACAAAGTGGGGGACGTCACGCTTAAGCGCGGCGTCATCAACTCGAGCGACTTCTGGGCCTGGGTGGAGGATACCCGCACCAAAGGTCCGGCCGCAAAGCGCGAGGTAGTCATCGTCCTGCGCGATGAAGCCGGAACTCCGGTGCAAAAGTGGAAACTTCACAAAGTAATTCCGCTGAAATACACAGGACCGAACTTCGCTGCCAAGGGCGGTGGCGACGTCGCGATGGAAGAACTGGTGCTCTCCGCCGAAGGGCTCGACTTCGAACGCGCCTAAAGCAATGCCGGGAATCCTGTTCATCGACGAAGATCCGGTTGCGGCCAGCCACCCGAACCGGGCCGACATCTGCTGCTTTGCCGGATTCGTCCGGTTGCGGCAGCCGTTCGCGCCCGGTCGGGAGGTTCTGCGCTGGCTCGATGAACAGGGATGGGTAAAGGGGCCTTACAGCCGGCCTGGATACGCCCAGCTCCTTGATGTACCAGTCCCGGTCGAAACGTGGCAGCAG
>JAWXCM010000026.1:0-6535 GCA_034408745.1 Bryobacteraceae bacterium | reverse complement strand
GCTCATAACCCCGGCTCGACACGTCTTTGAACCACGCTTCCGTCTCCGCCCGCAGTTTCGCCACCACATCGGGATGCTCGGCCGCCACGTTTTTCGCCTCGGAAGGATCGCTCTGCAGGTCGTACAACTCCTTGCCGTCGACCAGTTTCCAGCGCTGCGTCCTGGCCGCATGGGCACGGAACAACTCCGGCGCATCGCCGCGATGCCACTGGAAGAACAGCGTGCGATCCTGCCACTGCGCCTTCGGATTCTTCATCAGCGGCACCAGGCTCCGCCCGTCGAGTTTGACTCCGGCCGGCGCCTTTACACCCGCAGCCTCCAGCAAAGTGGGCAGCACGTCAATGTGCGCAGCAAGCCGGTCCGCCTCCGTGCCGGGCTTCACCGCAGCAGGCCAACGCACAAAGAACGGAACGCGAATGCCACCCTCATACACCGTGCCCTTCAGGCCGCGCAGGACGCCGTTGTAGCGACCTTTCTGCTGCGGACCGTTGTCGGTCATGAAGATCACGATGGTGTTCTCTTCCAGCTTCAGTTCTTTCAGCTTCACCAGCATCCTGCCAATATTCTCGTCGGCATTCGCGACCATACCGTACACCTTCGCGGTAAACTCGTCGAGCCCCGCCTTGCGAAACGGCTCGACGTAGCGCTCTTCGATCTCGAGCGGCGTGTGAGGGGCGTTCGTCGGCAGGTACACAAAAAAGGGACGGTCCTTGTCCTGCTCGATAAACCGCATTGCCTCCCGAAAAAAGATATCGGTGCAGTATCCGGGGAATCGCTCCGCCTTCCCATTGCGAAGCAGAATGGGGTTGGTGTATGATCCACCGCCAGGGAAGTCAGACGGCTGCCCGAGCCCGCCGCCCTTGATTACAATCGACTCCTGAAAGCCCTGATCCCCCGGCCGCATGGGGTAGTTATCGCCAAGGTGCCACTTACCGAAGATGCCTGTGCGGTACCCCGCCGGGCCAAGCATCTCCGCCAGCGTCACCTCATCGGGCCGCATCAGGGACCGCCCGAGGAAAGTGTCGACAATTCCGGTTCGATAGTTATAGCGCCCCGTCATCAGCGAGGAGCGCGTGGGTGAACATACTGGACACACATGGAACTGCGTGAACTGCATACCCTCTTTGGCCACGCGGTCCATGTTCGGCGTGCTCAGCTTCGGATTGCCGTGAAGCCCGATGTCTCCCCAGCCCTGATCGTCCGTGAGGATGAGGACGATGTTCGGTCGCTCCGCCGTCTGCGCGAAGGACGTTGCCGCTCCGGCGAGTGCGGTACCAAGAAAGTGTCGACGATTCATTTGCCTGCGGTGATTGTAATGTACTTTCGGGCCTCGGCGGTATAGTGAAAGTAGTCCACTTTGTCAGTCGAGCAACTCTATCAGGAGCTGGAGGCGAAATTCCGGGCACTGCGTCCCGGAGACGATCCCGCGCCCCTGCGCGCCGCATTCGATTACGCTGAGCAGCACCACAAGGGCCAGCTTCGCGACTCGGGCGAACCGTACCTGGTTCATCCGCTTCAGGTAGCCCACATCCTCGCCGACATGCAGATGGATCTTATCTCCCTGCAGACCGGACTCCTGCACGATGTGGTAGAGGACACCACCGCCGGTTTGGAAGAGCTTCAAAAGCGATTCGGCGCCGAAGTGGCCCGCTGCGTGGACGGCGTCACCAAAATCAGCAAGCTGAACCTGCACTCGCGCGAAGCCCGTGAGGCCGAGAGCATGCGCAAAATGCTGCTCGCCATGGTGAGCGACATCCGCGTCATCATCGTCAAGCTTGCAGACCGCCTGCACAACATGCGGACGCTCGGCGCGGTCTCCCGCGAACGGCAGGAGCGCACTGCGCAGGAAACGCTCGACATCTACTCGCCCATCGCCCACCGCCTCGGCATGGGTAAGATTCGCGGCGAGCTCGAGGACCTCTCGTTCGCGCATCTCGAGCCCGAAGCCTGGGCCGAACTGGTCCAGCAAATCGAATCCAAACGCCAGGCCAACGAGGAGATGCTGGAGAGGATTCGCCTCGATATCAATGTCAGACTCCAGCGCGAGGACATCCCGGCGCGAGTCGACGCCCGGCTCAAGCGAGCCTACTCCATTTATCAGAAGCTGAAGCGACAGCGCATTCCCATCGATCAGGTGTACGACCTGATGGCTGTGCGCATCATCACCGACTCGGTAAAAAACTGTTACGCGGCACTCGGCGTGATTCACAACGAGTGGCACCCGATTCCCGGCCGCATTAAAGACTTCATCGCCATCCCGCGCCCCAACCTCTACCAGTCCCTTCACACGTCGGTGATGGGACCTGGCGGCCTCGCATTCGAAGTCCAGATCCGCACCGAAGAGATGCATCGCATTGCCGAGGAAGGCATCGCGGCGCACTGGAAGTACAAAGAAGGCAAGAAGGGCCTCACGCCCGACGATCAGCGCATCTCATGGCTGCGCCAGCTGGTTGAGTGGCAGCGCGAAATGCGCGACCCCGGCGAGTTCATGTCGACCCTTAAGGTCGACCTCTACCCGGAAGAAGCCTACACATTCACGCCGATGGGCAAAGTGATCGTGCTCCCGCGCGACGCCACCCCCATCGACTTCGCTTACGCCATCCACAGCGACGTCGGCCACCGCTGCGTCGGTGCGAAAGTAAACGGCCGCATCGTCCCGCTCCGCTACAACTTGAAGAACGGCGATGTCGTCGAGATCCTCACTCAGCAGGGCCACACCCCGAGCAAGGACTGGCTCAGCCTTGTCAACACCTCGCGTGCGCGCAACAAGATCAAGCACTTCATCAATCAGAGTGCGCGCGAGAAGGCTATCGAGATCGGCGAGAAGTATCTGGAGAAGGAAGCCCGGCGCTTCGGCGTATCCCTCGCCCGCGTCGTGAAGACGGAGTTCGAACGGGTCTCGGCCGACTACGGCTGCAGCAAGATGGAGGATCTGTATGCCGCGCTCGGCTACGGCAAGTATTCGGCGCGCCAGGTGCTCCACAAGCTCGCGCCGGAACTCGTGCCGGAGCGCGAGCCCACGCCCGACGGGCAGACCGCGGAACAGCCGAAGAGTCCGGCCACCGAAAACCCGCTTTCGCCCGAGCAGGTACGGGCCCGCCAGGACACGCAGGATCTTGTCATCAAGGTGAAGGGCTGCGATGACCTCATGGTCTATCGAGCCCGCTGCTGCAACCCGATTAAAGGGGAGTCCATTGTCGGCTACGTCACGCGCGGCAAAGGCGTAGCCGTGCACGCTATGAGCTGCACCAACGTGCAGAACCTGCTTTATGAGGTGGAGCGCAAGATCGATGTCGAGTGGGCTCGCAGCACCACCGACTCATTCGCGGTGCGCATGGTGATCCATACCGACGACCGGCCTGGCATCCTTAGCCAGCTCACCACCGCGCTGTTTAACGAGAACAGCAATATTCGCAGCCTGGAAGCGCGCTCCGATGACAAGAACGGCAGCGACGGCGCCATCGTGGAGATGACCGTCGAGGTGAAAGACAAGCGGCAACTGGAGAAGGTGTCGCTCTCCATTCGTCGTATTCCAGGCGTGCGAGACATTGAAAGAGTGCAATGATGACAACCACCCGGCACGATCCGGAACACATCGCGATTTCCAAATCCAAAGGCATTCAAATCGACTGGAAGGACGGGCATCAGTCCAGCTACAGCGTCGCCTTCCTCCGTGACGAATGCCCGTGCGCCTCCTGCACCGGATCCCACGGTACGGTGCCTCAGAAAACCAGCCACTCGGCACCCGGGCAGCCGCAGAATCCGTTTCAACTGTACACGCCCGTGCTGAAAATGCTCAACGTCGAGCCGGTGGGCGCCTATGCCGTCAAGATCCACTGGAGTGACGGCCACTCGGGAGGCATTTACTCCTGGGACCACCTGCGCGCTATCTGCCCGTGCGAAGCCTGCCGTCAGTCCCGGTAAGAATTAGTCGAGGTGAAAGACCTCGTCAATGGAGCGCATCTGCTTGTCGGCAGCCAGCCGCGTGTCGCTCACAAAGAAGTCCATCATCGAGTCCTGCCACGTCTTGTTGATCTCACGAGCGGCCATCCCCGCCCGCGCCGCTTCGAAGTCCGGCGTCTCCAGATAGCCGATCAGCAGCCCGTCGTCGCGCAGAAACAGCGAGTAGTTGTGCCACCCAGTCTCGCGTAAAGCCTGCTGCATCACCGGCCAGACGGCCTTGTGACGCTCGCGATACTCATCCAGCCTGTTCGGATCCACCTGCAGAGTGAAACAGATTCGCTTGTGCATGTCGATTTCGAGTTTATCGGAACGGCGTCACCATCATCACGTCGCTGTCCGAAGGCTCCACGCGCACGGTCAGCAGCGTCTTGCCATCCGGCGCCAGAGAGAACGGTCCGCTGCCGAGCGGCCATAGCGGCTCGGGATACGGTGTTACTACGCGAGTCTCCTCGTCAACTGAACCGGCTCTGGCGGGCGCTTACGCCGTCTCTTTCAAGATACGCTCCATTCTCGCGCGGAGACGTGCCACGTCTTTCGGGTACTTCGCAAATACGTTTTTCATCTCATGCGGGTCAGCCGTCAGGTCGTACAGCTCGTCGGCACCCTGCATTTCCGGAAAATGGATGTACTTCCACTTCTCCGTGCGCAAACTCTGCCATTTTTGTGTAGAGGGGAACCCAGGATCCTCGAAGTACTCGCTCAGAAACGCGTCGCGACCCTTAGCACCGGTCGACTTCAAAGCCGGCGTCAGGGACTTGCCGTGCATATCCTTCGGTACCGCGACACCCGCCACGTCCAGCAACGTTGGCGCAACGTCTATGTTAAGCGCCATCTGAGCCGGCTTGCTCCCGGCCTTCACCATTTTTGGATATCGAACCAGCAGCGGAACGCGGAGACCCTCCTCGTAAGCCCGGCGCTTGTCGCCCATGTGATGCTCGCCGTAGAAGTACCCGTTGTCGCCCGTGAACACGATGAACGTATTGTCGAGTTGCCCCGACTGCCGGAGCGCTTCCAGGATTAGCCCGAGGCCGTCATCGACGGTGGCCAGACAGCGGGCCATATTGAGCCAGGTTTGCGCCGGGATCTTGTCCGTGCGCACGTTGCTCTTCTCCATGGTCCGCGCCGCAAGCATCGCCGGCTTGTCTTTCAGGTCGTCCGCCAGGCTCGCAGGCGCTTCCAGCTTCGCGTCCGAGTACAGCGTTTTGTACTGCTCCTCAGGCTCGAACGGCCCGTGAATCGCCTTGTGGCAGAGGCACACGGCGAATGGCTTCGGCCGCTTCCGGCTCATGAACTCGATGGCTTCCTGCGTGAGCACTTTCGTCACGTAGCCCTTGACGACGCTCCGCTCTCCGTTGCGATTCATCTCCGGATCGTTATAGCGCCCCTGCCCCTTGAAACTGAACCAGTAGTCGAAGCCCGGGCGCGCCGCGTCGTCATTGCCCATATGCCACTTGCCGAAGTAGCCGGTCTCATAGCCGTGCTGCTGGAGGATCTGAGGCCAGGTCTTGAGCGTGTGGCTCTGCTCATTGCGATTCGAGTTGTCGAGGATGCCGTGCTTGTGCACGTATTGGCCGGTGAGGAAGCTGCCGCGGGAAGGCGAGCACAGCGGCGTGGTCACAAACGCGTTCACGAACCGTGCGCCCTCGGCCGCCAGCCTGTCCATATTCGGCGTCTGGATCCACGCGTGACCAGCGCAGCTCATCATGTCCCACCGCTGATCGTCGGTGAGTATGAACAGAATGTTCGGCTTAGAAGTGGACTGCGCCTGCACGGCGGGAGACACAGCCGCCGCCGCGGCGCTGGCAAGGAAAGATCGGCGATTCAGCATCGCCCATCAGTAGATCACATTCCGTTCAGGAGGATGGTGAGTCGGGCGGGATTCGAACCCGCGACCCATACATTAAAAGTGTATTGCTCTACCAACTGAGCTACCGACCCAATCCAGATCCAGAATAACACGCGACAATTACGGCCCAATACGTTCCGGACAGGCGTAAACGTTCCACCGGCCCGGCCGCAGAAAGCCAATCAGCGTCTGTCCGCTGGCCTCGGCAAACTCCACCGCCAGACTCGATGGCGCCGATACCGACGCAATCACCGGAATTCGAGCCCCCAGCGCCTTCTGGACGATCTCAAACGACACCCGACCGCTCACCAGAAGCACGTGCCGAGACAACGGCAGCATTCGACGCAGCAGCGCATGCCCGATCACCTTGTCGACCGCGTTGTGCCGACCCACATCCTCGCGCACCACCACCATTTCGCCCGATCCCGCATCGAACAGCCCCGCTCCGTGAGCCCCGCCCGTCCGGGCGAACCCGCTCTGCGCCGCTTCCAGACCAGACGTCAGACCTGCCAGCACCGCCCGCGAAACCAGCACCCCGTCTTCTGACGGCAGCGGCGGAAAAAACCGGTGAATCTCCTCGATGCTTCCCTTCCCGCAAAGCCCGCACGACGTCGCCATAACAGATCGCCGCCGCACGGCGCCTGCGTCCACTCCCGCCACATTCACCGCGTTCGGCTCTTCCTGCCGCACCAGCGGCAGCGCTTCGACCGAGATCAGCCCCTCGGC
>JAWXCM010000025.1:0-4577 GCA_034408745.1 Bryobacteraceae bacterium | reverse complement strand
TTCGATATGGGTATGCCCCAGGCCCGGATGGCAGCTCTCCACTCGCTTGCACAGCTGGCGGCGAATGATTCGCAGTTGTTTCAGCAGGTCGAAGGCAAGCTGAAGCGCCTTCAGGCCCAGCCTGGCGTGGGCGACTGGACCGCACAGTACATTGCCATGCGGGCGCTCCGCGACACCGATTCATTCCCCGCTGCCGATGTGGTGATTCGACGGATGCTGACGCCGCCTGGCCAGACTCGCCCGACACCCGCCGCCGTACTCCGCCGCGCCGAAATGTGGCGTCCGTGGCGGTCCTTCGCCACCGTCCACCTGTGGACCGCCGCAAGTTTCCAGCAGGCACAGTCCCCGCGCGGCCCTGCCGCAGCTGCCGCCACAGCCGCGGGGGTCTAAACTCCTACTTCAGCCCCGCCTTCCGCCAAAGCTGTTCCACCCGAGCCTCTACTGCCTCGTCCATCTTGATAACCTTAGGCCACGGACGGTGGAATCCTTCAGCCGGCCATTTGCGAGTCGCATCCACACCCATCTTCGAGCCGAAATCCGGCAAACGGCTGGCGTGATCCAGTGAATCCACGGGGCCGAGCACAAACTCGATGTCCCGCTGCGGATCGATGTTGTTCAGCGCCTTCCAGGCTGTCTCGCTGACGTTTTGCACGTCGACATCTTCGTCCACCACCACAATGCACTTGCTGAACATCGCCTGACCCAGACCCCAGATCGCGTGCATCACCTTGCGCGCATGTCCCGGATAGCGCTTCTTAATCGACACCAGGATCATGTTGTGGAACACGCCCTCGGCTGGCATGCAGATGTCGCGAACCTCCGGCAGCTGCATCTTCATCAGCGGCAGAAAAATGCGCTCGATCGCCTTGCCCATGTAGAAGTCTTCCATCGGGGGCGGGCCCACGACCGTGGTCGGATAGACCGGATTCTTTCGATGCGTCATGCACGTCACGTGGAAAACGGGATACTCACCTTCCAGCGAGTAGAATCCCGTGTGATCCCCGAACGGCCCTTCCGTGCGAAGCTCCCCGATATCCAGGTAGCCCTCGAGCACGATCTCGGCATTCGCGGGAACCTCGATATCACACGTCTCGCACTTCACCATTTCCACCGGCTTGCCCCGGAGGAAGCTCGCCAGCATCATTTCGTCGAGCTCGGGTGGCAATGGCAGAATCGCCGAATACATGGTTGCGGGGTCCGAGCCGATCGCCACAGCAATGTCCATTCGCCGCCGGCCCTCGCGCCGCATGGTGCGATAGTGCTCGGCACCCTGCTTCTGAGTCTGCCAGTGCATCCCGGTGGTCCGGCCGTCGAACACCTGCATCCGGTACATGCCGCAGTTGCGCTTGCCTGTCTCCGGGTTCTTCGAAAACACCATTGGCAGCGTGACAAAAGGACCGCCATCCAGCGGCCAGCAATGAAGGACCGGGATTTCGAGCAAAGAGAAGTTATCGTGCCGGATCACTTCCTTGCACGGCCCGTCGGCCACCATTTTCGGAAAAAAAGAGCCAATTTCCGCCAGTTTCGGCAGCATTTTCAGCTTGCCCATCAGGCCTTCAGCCGGACGCATCTGGAGATATCCGGCGATGCGCTCGGCGACATCTTCCACTGAATCCACCCCAAGCGCGATCTGCATTCGTTTCATCGAAGCGAATGCATTGATCAGCACGGGCATGTTGCTGCCCTTCGCGCGCTCAAATAACAGCGCGGGACCGCCCGTCTTCACGCTCTTGTCGGCGAACGCCGTCATCTCCAGGTGCGGGTCAACCTCAAAGGGGATACGCTTCAGTTCCCCCGCCCGGTCCAGAGCCTGTATGAACTGCCGCAGATCGTCAAACGCCATAAACTAACATGATCTCAGAGACCTCATGAACAACCGGATTGCATTGGTAACGGGCGCGAGCCGCGGCATCGGGCGTGCGTGCGCCCTCGCACTCTCCGAAGCGGGAGCCCGAGTCGTCCTGGCCGCGCGCGATGTCGCAAAGCTCGAAGAAGTCGCGGCGCTGATCCGCGCAGCCGGACGCGAAGCCCACGTCGTAGCACTCGACCTCGCCCTCGGATCCTCCATCAAGGAAGCGTTCGACTCCGTTACCGCCAACGTTGGACCGGTCGAGATCCTGGTCAACAACGCCGGAATCACGCGCGACGGACTGGCCGTGCGTATCAGCCGCGAAGACTGGAACAGCGTCATCGACACCAACCTCACCGGATCGTTCCTGTGCATTCAACATGTCCTGCGAGGAATGATGCGCGCCCGCTGGGGCCGGATCGTAAACATCACATCTGTGGTGGGTCAGACCGGAAACGCGGGCCAGGTGAACTACTCCGCGTCCAAAGCCGGGCTGATTGGAATGACTAAGTCGCTCGCTCAGGAACTCGGCAGCCGCAACATCACGGTCAACGCCGTCGCGCCGGGGTTTATCGAGACCGATATGACGTCGGTCCTCAGTGACGAACTCAAAGGAAAGATGCTCGGCGAAATCCCGCTGGGGCGAATGGGTCAGGTGGACGACATCGCCGCCGCGGTCAGGTTCCTCGCCAGTGACGGAGCCGCCTACATAACCGGACATGTGCTCAGTGTCAACGGCGGTCTTTACATGTAGTAGAGGTCACCCGGCCTTTAACTCGCCGGGGCCTGAGAGGAATCATCTCGCGCCAGGTACTGAGTTCGCGCTCCAGGGCTTTGTGCGTACTAACAGGTAAAGACTACCGCCCACAACTTCCAGGGGGTGTGAGGAAATCCGACCAATCGTAAAAGGAATGCATTTAACCCTTGCACGGAACTGTGCGTCGTCCTAAGATCTTTCTGTAACAGTGATTTGTTACGAGAGGATACCTTGATAAAACCCGCACTCTATTCCCTGGCCACGCTTGCTTTGGCGATGGCCGTTGCTCCTCAGAAAGCCGAAGGCGCCCTCGTCGGTGCCATCAGCAATAATATCTGGACTGCCGTTGGACCCGGAATCGGGCAGTTCATCGGTGGCCAGTGCAACAATCCTGGCAACATCGCTGCCAACGGCTGCGATGCCTCGGCGGCAGGCCTCACAGTTAATTTCTTCAACGGCGCGCAAGCGGTTTTTGACGTCGGTATCAGTATACGTGACAACGGCGTTAATACCACGCGGGCATGGATCACCATCACGAACCTGCTCATCGCGAACCCCACTGCAGCTCCGGTGGTTGACACTCTCTTCGTTATCACGGACCAGTTCGCACCTTCCGTGGCCGGTCCGGTCGGCGTCGGAATCGTCGGTGCATTCGGTCAGATCGGCGGTGGAAATATCGCTTTCGCCCAGGCTCAGGGCCAGATGAACTTCCTCACCACGCCGATCGGTGGTGCTGCAGCTCCCGCAGGCTTTACGCTCAACACCGTCGCGCCGTTCGTGCAGAACTTCTGCTGTGCGCCGGTCGGCTTCTGGGCAGCTAACTTCCAGAATGACCCGAATGGCGGCGTACAGCAGCTGATCGGCGCCCTCCAGTTCACCCTCGGAGCAGGTTCCACCGCGTCCATGCCTGGCAGCTTTATCATCACCGACAATGCCAGCGACGTGATCGAGGCGGAAATGCCCGAACCGGGCAGCATGGCGCTCTGCGCATCCGCTCTGGTCGGAGCCATCGCGGTAGCCCGCCGCCGTCAGCGAAACAAAGCCTAACTCGTAGAAACTTCAGCGGGCGGGGGACCTTCTGGTTCTCCGCCCGACCTCCACTTCCCCTCCGAACGCGTCTGCCACGAAGCCTGAACGATTCGCCCGCCCGCATCCACAGTCACATAGAAAATGAGCAGGCCCGATCCGGTCGGAAAGTGGTCTGAGGGCGGTGACTTCCACTCCACCAGCGTCTTTCCCCGCCCTGGAAACATTCCAAACGGCTCCCCGAACAGTTCGCGCGCTACCTCGCTCCGCTGTCCGATCAGTTCCCGGCAGTACCCTCGCAGGCGCCGCTCCCGCAACTCGTCGCGCCAGTGAATCCACACAGATCGACCAACCGCAAGCAGCAGAACGCCATACGCACTGAGCACCAGCAGGATCGGTTCCAAGGTCTCTTCTTTACCTGGATGCTCATGCTGACGGCTGAGTAGCCGAAAAACTCAGTCCACTCGCCGAAGCAAGGGGCGACGCAACCTCCGGCCCGCCAGCGCCGCAGCCAGTCCCGTCAACACCAGCAGCAGCGACCCAGCCTCAGGGACCATCGCTTCTCCCGGCAGATCGGCCACGCGCACCGGCCCGGTGTCCGTCACAAGCGTGCCGATTGCTGGCAACAGTTCCTGGTCAGTGTCGCCCCCGGAAGTCAAATTTCCGGGCGTGATGCCCGTTCCAATGGTACTCACACTGCCTGCTCCCGACGGTCCGCTATTCTCGACTCCAACCGAACTGCCTGAGGGTGTGAACACAACGCTGCTCTGCGGCAACCCGGGGATCTGAACCGGCGTGATACCGGGAGTAGAAATCGAAGCGAACGAATCGGGCAGGCCGCCAGGTCCGGCCAGAGGCAGCGACGTCACCACGATTCCGGGCGCCGGTGCCGGGGTCGCGCTCACAGGCGTCGCGCCCGGAGTCGGAACCCCAGGGCGCACAGGA
>JAWXCM010000024.1:0-3694 GCA_034408745.1 Bryobacteraceae bacterium | reverse complement strand
GTGACCGGTTCCTTGCTCACGCGGCTGGATCGTAACGTAATACAAGTTACGCTTCGCCGCGACAGATCGCACCATTTTGCGACAGAAACTAGCTAGCTAATCGCGAGTGCCTTGTTCGCAGCCACTGGCGCGTCACCGTAGAAGATAGGGTCCAGCCTTTCTGCGACGTCGCCGGAGACCTCGAGAAATTGCCGTCGGTTCTCAATCGGGATGAGCGCTCGGCGGGCTCCGTTTTCCATCGCAAGCTGGCATGGCTCAACCAGCGTACGAACGCCCTTGATGTTTCCTTGTATGCTGATGTCACCTAGAATCACCAGCGCCGGCTGTACGGAAACTCGTTTAAGCGCCGAGATGATCGCGACAATAAGTGCCACTCCGCACTCGCAGGCGACGCGGTTTTGCAGCAGATCGATTGCTTCAACGTGAAAGTCCGTTGTGTCGAACTCCCGCGCAATGCCCAGCTTGACTTTTCCGCCTTGCAGGTAACCAAAAGCCCTCTGGATGGACTCCTTCATGGTGCCGTCAATCCCGCCGGCCAGCCTCAACTTGCCGGTGCCCGTCGCACATCCGACTTCGATACGGCAAAGCCCCACCTTGCCCTGGTCGTCGACGCTTGCGGCGTATACCGACCCAGGCTCCAGCGGGTCACTAGCAATCGCATTCCGGCCACCCTCTTCCGGCACGCCGACATACCGCTCTTCACCCGTTTCTTTGTCGATGTAGCTGAAGGATGTCTGGAAGAACTCGAAGGACCCAAGCTTCTTCAGTTGCTCCTTTACCCGCCGTCGACCTTCCATGGCCAGTTCCACCAACTCCCGCAGTTCCTCCTTGGCTACTTCGCCGTGCGGGTGGATCAATTTCACCAGGCCGGCCACAGTCTTCCTAACGGCCTTCACATCGCGGCTTTTCAACTGCGAGCCCAAACCGAAGTCGCGGTCTAAGATTTCCGTGTAGTTCCGCCGGCGCAGTTCTCGAAGGGCTTCGGCCAGGTAGTCCACGATGAAGCCATAGCCGCACGTGAACATGGCCATTTGCATCTTCGGGATCTCCCAGCCCGGAATGTAGAAATGAATGCGATCCAGAAACGCCATGTCCTCGCGAATCACCTCGGGCATGGGCGCGAACAGATGGGACGACCGCACCATCACCTCCACAGGCTGGTTCGTATTGCCGAACATCGCGATGGAGGCGGTGCCGGACAGTTGCTCCTTCCCGCGGGCAAAGGTACCGGACTCGCAATATGTCTTCAGCGTGGTGACGACTTCCTTGGGCATCTTCTGGAGATCCGCAACCTCGTCGAAGGCCACGGCATCCCACAGTCCCACCAAGCCAATCTTGCCCGTGGCGATGTTGTAAAAGAGATTCGCAACCGTCGTCGGCCCGGTGAGCAGAATCCCGTAAGGGGAAAGCTGCTGATAAGCGAAGCTCTTACCGGTTTCACGCGGCCCCAGCTCCACCAGGTTGTAGTTCTGCTCCGCGAGCGGGACCAGGCGCAGCAGATACAGCATCTTGAGCCGCTTATCCATGCCGGCCGGTTCCAGCCCGATCGTCCGGATCAACAGGTCGATCCACTCGTCCGTCGTGAATCCTCGCCGCGCGTCCGCATATTCGTTCAGATCGAAAGCCGCCACCTGGATCGGTCGCAGATCCTCAATCCAGAACGGGCTCCGTTTGCCGGAGGCCTGATCGTCGTACTCGTGTCGAAGCTCCACTTCACACCAAACGCCATCCACCAGCAAGCGGTCGTACTGCCGCACGTAGCGGTCCGGCACGTGCACGAACTTGTGCCCGAAATTGACAATCTCGGCCCAATACTTGTCGTCGTCGGACAGATAACGCACCTTGACCTTGTCGATCAGCGTGTAACGGCCCTTCTCCTTCACCATCGACTGCACACGGTTCGCCTCGTCCGGCCGCACAAAATTCTCGACCAGCGTCGAGTTGACAATCTTCAGCCCCGCCTCGACAGCAAGCGGATCATCGGTGGCGCAGTACTTCCCCAGCAGATACTCCAGCACGTAGACCGGCACCGTGGAGCCGAACTTGAGCTTGCGCACCAGTTCCTTGCGCACCACCTTTCCAGCAAAGACCTGGCTGACCTTCCGGTCCAGCGCGTCCATCGACCCGGCATCAGATGGCAAGCGACACCTCCACATTCTCTAGCTTCTTCAGTTCCACGCCCGTCGCCGCATCTACGACATGGATGCTCAGCATCCCCCGTGACGGAGCCTTGCCCGTCAACATCAAGGCCACCGTGTTGACCTCCGTCACAGTCTGCTCCGACTCCAGCGACCGCAATGCCACCGCGCCAGTCGCTTCCTGGAACCCGTAGGACCCGCTTACCGGGATCGCGCAGACCTCCCCCGCTGCGCGAACCTCGATGCGCACCACGGGCCAAGACTCGGCAAATAAACCCTGCGAACGTGCCTGGATGCGCACGCTCAGGAACCTCGCTGTGACCTTGGCGCTGCCGAGCGACACCTCCCAAGCCAGCTTCCTCGCGCCCTTGGTGGCAACGGTAACCTTGGGTGTCACCACCACCACCGGCAGCAGGATCTCCTGCGGCGACAGTCCGCCGTGAAAGTAGGCCGTTGGTCCCGAAGTCCGAAAGCCGGCCAGGTTCCACGGCACGGCCATTTCCAGATCCGAAGCCGCGCCGAATCGCGACACTTCGGTCAGCAGGTAGTTCTCGCTGGCAGCGCCGCCTTGGCCGGCCCATACGCGGCGATGGCAAAGAACGGTCCTTCCGCCTGGCGGGTCGATCTTTTCGCTTTCGGCCAGATCCTCGCCATACAGGTATCCATGATCCGCGGCGATGACGAACCGTTCGATGCCTTCCTCGGCCAACCTTCTCACCGCCAGCCCCAGGTGCGTCAACACGCGCTCCATGTGTTCTCGTGCGCCGGTCATCTCGTCCTCGCCGCTCTGGTCAATCTCACGCGACGTAACGACCACAAGCGCCGCGCCCGCACCCAGGTCTTTCAGCTTGCGCCGAAAACCGCGCGGGTCTTCCAGCCTCAGATCTGCCACCGGCACGCCGGCACGTTCCTTCAAATAGGCGATTCGGTCAGCGCGATTCTTGAGCAGCCGGCCGTGCAAGCTCACCTGGACCTTGGCCGTCCCGCCGATTTGCAGTCCACTCGAGGCAGAGGGCAGCAGCGCCGCCATGCCGACCTCCGTGATGCTGCGCGCCGTCCCGATCGCCAATTCCATTCGCGTCTCGAAGTCGCCGCCCAGCACTTCCGGCAACTCCCGGGCGAGTTCCCATCGCAGAGCGTCCACCCGAATGTAGGCGGTGCGGAGGTGCGCAATTTCTGGCGCAATGTAGCGCTCAAAGATCTCTGTCTGCCGGACATGACCATTAGCCGCAAAGCCCTCGGCGCGCCAGGCCCGCACGAACTGTTCGGCGAGCGCTCCCGAAACGTCCTGATGACGACGCCGTACGGCGTGGACGAGTTGCTCCACTTCGGCCGCCGGCGTCGCGAGAGCGAATTCCAGGCTGCTCGCCCGGCGCTCCAGCCGCCGATGCAACGTGTCAAGTTCCGCCCAGTTCGCCTCGCCGGTGTAGCATTCGATGATCTCCGCCCAGGAAAATGGCCCCGTCTTCCGATCCTTCTCGACCTGTGCCGCTCGCGCCAGCAGTTGGCCCGCCTGCGAGACCAGCGCCCACTCGGCCTGTAGCTCAGTGTTCTGC
>JAWXCM010000023.1:0-51585 GCA_034408745.1 Bryobacteraceae bacterium | reverse complement strand
TGCCTGACGGTTACGGGCCGCACGTTCGCCGAAGAGGCTGCCGACGCGAAGGAAACGCCGGGTCAGAAGGTGATCCGACCGCTGGACAACGTGATTAAGCCGACGGGCGGGCTAGTGATTCTGAGGGGCTCGCTGGCTCCGGAAGGCTGCGTGATCAAGGTGACGGGCATCGCGCGGAAGGGGCAGCGCGGTCCGGCTCGCGTGTTCAACTGCGAAGAGGACGCGATGAAGGCGGTGCTGGCCGGGCAGATCATGGCTGGCGATGTGGTGGTGATCCGCTATGAAGGGCCGAAGGGCGGGCCTGGAATGCGCGAGATGCTGGGAGTGACTGGCGCGATTATGGGCGCTGGCCTTGGGGACTCAGTCGCGTTGCTGACCGACGGGCGGTTTAGCGGGGCGACTCGCGGGTTCATGATCGGACATGTGGCTCCGGAGGCGGTGATGGGCGGGCCGATCGCCGCGGTGGAAGAGGGCGACATCATCAACATCGAGATCGATAACCAGAAGATCGATCTGGAAGTTGCGGCCGAGGTTGTGGCGGAGCGGATGTCGAGGTGGTCGCCGCCGGCACCCCGGTACACGACCGGGGTGTTTGCAAAGTATGTGGCACTGGTTGGCAGTGCGGCTGAGGGCGCGATTACGTCGAGGCCGAAGCTCACGTTTGGGGTGGCTGGGGCGCTGGCGGCGAAGTAAGGGGACTGGCTACTTCTTTGTGATTTTCAGGCCCCGGAAATGGCCGACGGTTCCGGGGCCGATCCACAGACCGATGCCCCCGGCTTCTGTGGGGCCTTTCATATCGTTGACGATGAGGGTCGGCTGGGCGGCGCCGTGGACGTAGAGGCGGGCTTTGAGCCCGTCGATTACGATGCGGATTCTGGTCCAGGCACCGGACTCCAGGTCGACGTACGTTTCGTATTTCTTAGGGAATTCTCTGCGCAGGCGTTCCCACGGGAAGTCGGGGAAGTACTCGTACTGAACGGTGTGATTGCGTCGCACCTGGTCGTCGGCACGGCCATTGGTGGGGCGCAGGTAGATGACCTCCATGTGGCGCTCGTCTTTGACGCGGAACGCGATGCCGACGAAGCCTCGGGCGTCGGGAGAGGCCGTGGGGCCGGGCTCGCCTGCCACTTCGAGTTCGATTTCGCCGTTCTGCATGGTGACGCCACGCAACATGGCGAGACCGAAGGCGGTGGCGGCAGTCGCGGAGTCGGCTTTTTTGGCCTCTGTCAAACGCAGGCCGAACGCGCCCTTGTGGGTGACGGGTTGAGCGGTGGCGTTGAGGAGGTCGAGGATGTCCGGCCTGAGTTCGACGAGTTGAGCGCTGGTCGAGGCGATTGTGAGGAGAAGAGTGACGAGGAGCTTCACGCAATCAGGCTAACACTGCTGAGTCGGGACGAGCATCCACATTGAGCCCGCGATGAATACGGGCTCAGGGGACGTCGAGTTTGTGTTGGGAGCTTAGCTGAGGTGGGCGTCGAGCATCTTGATGAGGTCGCCTTTGGGGGCTGCGCCGACCTTCTGCTCCACTACGCGGCCACCCTTGAACAGGAGAATGGTGGGAATGCCGCGGATGTTGTAGCGGGCGGCAGTGCCGCTGTTGAAGTCGACGTTCAGCTTGCCAATCTTGGCTTTGCCCACGTACTCCGTCGCGAGCAAATCGATGGTCGGCGTCATCTGACGGCAAGGTCCGCACCATTCGGCCCAGAAATCCACCAGAACGGGGACGTCCGAGTTAATCACGTCCTGGTCAAAAGAAGCATCGGAAAATTCGAGAGTGTTTGCACCGGCCATATTTCTTGTCTCCCCCTGATGGATGTCGAGCCGCGCCAAAAGGATTCACCCGGCAGGCAAAAGGCTCCGGTACAGGCGGACGTACTCGTCCGCAGCCGTTGCCCAGGAGTGATCCCGGCGCATCCCGTTCTTCATGAGTCCGGTCCAAAGCTCCTTGTCGGTGTACGCGAGCAGGGCTTCGTTCAGGGTATGAAGCAGAGCACCGCCGTTATATTCGGCGAACTTAAATCCTGTGCTCTCATTGATCGTATCATCCAGGCCGCCGGTGGCCCGTACGACGGGGACTGTACCGTAGCGAAGGCTGTAGATCTGATTGAGCCCACAGGGCTCGTAACGGCTCGGCATGAGGAAGATGTCGGCGCCGGCTTCCACTTTGTGGGCGACTTCGTTGCTGAACTCGATGCGCACGCCGACTTTTCCAGGGAAAGCCTCGGCGAGGCGGCGCATGAGGCCTTCGTAGTGCGGCTCGCCGGTGCCGAGGACCGTGAGCCTCACGTCGCCTTTGAGGAACTCCCAGGCGGTCTGCTCGATCAGGTCGAACCCTTTCATGGAGGCGAAGCGGGACACGATCCCGATGACGGGCTGGTCGAGGTTGTCGTCGGGCAGACCGAAGGTGCGGAGAAGGTCGCGCTTGCAGGCGACTTTGCCGGTCAGGTCGTCGGCGGAGTAATGGGCTGCGATGAAGGGATCGACCTCTGGGCTCCACTCGCCGTAATCGGCGCCATTCAGGATGCCTGTGAGTTTGAAGGCGCGGTCGCGGATAAAGCCGTCCATTCCGAAGCCGTACTCGGGGGTTTGAATTTCACGGGCATACGCCTGGCTGACGGTGGTAAACGCGTCGGCGTAGGCGATGCCAGTTTTCAGGAAGCTGATGTTGCCCCAGAACTCCATCCAGTCAGGATGGTACAGGTCGCGGGAAAGGCCGAGTTCCGGGAGCGTGTCCCGGCCGTAGGTGCCCTGGTAGCCGAGGTTGTGGATGGTGAACACGTTTCGCATTCCGATGAACGTGGGATCGGTGCGGAACGTGGTCCGCAGGTACGCGCCGACAAGGCCGGTCTGCCAGTCGTGGCAGTGAAAGATGTCGGGGCGAAATACGCTCCGGGCGATGCCGACCGATGCTCGGCTAAGCGCGGCGAAGCGGATGTCGTTATCGATATAATCCCCGCCATCTTCTCCGTACAGTGAGGCCCTGTCGAACAGTTCAGGAATGTCGACGAAATAGAACGTGACACCCCTGTCCGTGAGGGATCGGAGGCCTGCCCGGTAGGAGCGATCCTTGTGGAACCAGACGGTGAGGGGATCGTGGGCCCGGTTCGCCGAAGTGATTTTAGGCAGGACGGACCGATAGAGGGGCAGGACCACGGCGACCTGGTGCCCTTTGGCGGCGAGGGCGTGGGGGAGAGCACCGATGACGTCGGCGAGCCCGCCGGTTTTGACGTACGGCGTGCTTTCAGAGGCGACCATCAGGATCTTCATCCCTTTGATTGTAGGCGGGGTGGCTGCGTGCGCAAAGACAGCGGCCCGAAGTCACTCGGGCCGCTGTCTTTGCACGCAGGGGGATTAGCGGCCGACGTACTGGATGACAGTGGTGTCGGTGGCAGTGGCGCCGGTGGAGTCGGTGACCGTTAGTTCGAAGGTGTAGGTACCCACGCCATTGAACTGCACTATAGGTGCGGCGGTGTTGGCGTTGGTAACTGCGGCGGGCTTGCCTGTCGCGCGTGTCATGTACGTGAGCGCCTTACCGTCGGCGGCGACCGACTGAGAGGCGTCGAGAGCGTAGGGCGTGGTGACGACACTGGCGTTCTTCGGCAGCAGCATTGCTTTTGTGCCAGTTGCCGGAGTGGCCGGCGCGGTGGGGCAGTTTCCGAGGAACGGAGCGATCATGGCGAGGATCTCGCTCATCATCTTTGTCTGGTCAAACGCTCTGGGGAAGGGGATGTTACTGGTGACCACGTTGAGATAGGCTGCATGGCGTGCCTCAACCGTGGCGATGCTGGCTCCGGCACTCTTGAGCGCGGCGGCGGTGAGGGTGGCGATGGCCCCGTCGTATGCCATGACGCCGGTTTCTTCGAGCACGAGGGCTACCTGCAGGAAGGACTCGGGGTCCGTGTACGGGAAGCTGTAGGTGCAGGCGAGAACCGGGACTCCGCCGAGGCTGGTGACCGCGTCCTGCAGCGCTTTAACGTGCGCCACTTCGTGGTCGCGGATGCGGGTCAGGTTGGTGTAAACGCCGGCGACGGTCCCACTGCCCAGCACCTGCGGGAAGTTGGCGCGGTTGAAATCCGATGCCGCGAATCGGGCGAGGCCAACGGTGTAGTAGTTGGCTTCGAGGTGTTCGAGGGCGAGGGCGTAGTTAAGGACGGCGATGTCGGGGTTGGCTGTGGACTGTGCGGAAGCGGTTCGGGCTCCGGCGAGTGCAAGTCCTGCGAGTCCGGCTCCGAGTGCGAATATGCGGCGGGTTCCGACGTTCTGACTGGATTCGTTTTGCATTTGGTGTTTATCTCCTGCTGATTTCGTCGGATTATCCAAGGAACGGTGCCGCAATTGCGAGGATTTCGGCCACGGTTTTGCCGGCGTCAAAGGCGTCGGGGAATGGATTTGTGCCGTTGATGCGATTGAGATACGCAGCGTGACGAGCTTCGACCGTGGCGATGGTGGCACTGGCGGTGACAAGCGCAGGGTTAAAGATCTGCGCGATGGCGCCGTTGTAGGCTGCCACGCCGGTGTTTTCCAGCGTTGCCGCGAGCGAGAGGAAGGCGTCGGCCGTGGTGAAGTTCAGGCGGAAGTTTGGTGTGGCTACAGGAGTGCCGCCGAGGCTTCGGATGGTGTTGGTGAGGGTGCGGACGTGCTGTTGTTCGTGGTTGCGGATCAGCGTTAGGTATGCGTAGATATCCTGCACCAGCCCAGTGTCCGAGGCGCCGGAGAGCGGTGCGCCGGAACTGACGCCAGACGCCGTGCGGAGGTTGGCAAAAGCAGTCGACGATGCGAAATCGGCCGAGCTGAAGCGGGTGAGACCCTGCGTGTAGAAGGTTGCCTCGAGGAGCTCCAGAGTGAGGGCGTAATTCAGGATGGTTATATCATTGGCGGGCGAAGGTGCAGGCGGTGTGGTGGGAGTCTGGCCGCGCACGACTGCGGCGGTCACGGCGGCTCCGGCGGCTACTGTAACGCCGCGCAGGAAGTCTCGGCGAAACTGGTCGCTGGTTTCGCTGCTTAGGGAATTTATTTTGCTCAAGCGGATGGTCCTTTCCATTCTGTTGAGGCGATTATTCAGCCTCTGACAGGTCAACGAAAAAGAAGACGCTGTTGGATTTGAAAACTAGCCTTTTGTCACGGTGGCCGCAGGTTAGCGGTTATTTCGTACAGGCGGAAATTGACGCGGACTTTCGGTGGTGAAAAGCGTGCAGTTCCAGTCGCGCCATGGGGTCGAGTTCCGATGGCCAGCGGCTGGGTCGTGAGAGGAATCGTTATGGTTGCTTCTCATAGACCAGGGTGGATTCGATTTCGCCGCCGCCGATGCTGACAACGACACGGCGGATGATGAGGGTTTTGCCATCGCGCGAGAGCTTCCAGCGATCTATCTCGGTGTGCTGGTGCTTCGCGGTCATCCTGATGGAGTTCAGGAGCAGGGCTGAGCCTTCCCATTTCGCTTTGGTGCTGACGGTCCAGTCGTGTCCTTTGCTGCGGATCTCACGGCCGTCGGTGGCGAATGAGCAGGGATGGGCAGGCTGGCCGGGTGCGATGGCTTCGCACTCGACCGTGCCGTTCTTCTCTTCGACACGCAGCTCGGGCGCGGGTCGGATGGGCAGGGCCCGGATTTCACTTCGAGATTCGTTCAGACGCCAGGTGCCACTGAAATCGACGCCAGGCGCGAGTAAACCAGGGGGCAGGCAGAGGAACAGAAATCGGATACAGCGCATGCTTTGCTAAAACCGGTTCCCTTCTATTTTAGCGACACCGAAATTTTCAGCCTGCTCCCAGATACCAGAATCGGATCAGGAATAGTGCGGTTAGGATATACATGAACCAGTTGAGTTTACTGAATTCGCCGCGGAGTACCCGCAGCAGCGTGTAAGCGGTGAAGCCGAAAGCCAGCCCGTTGGCGATGGAGAAACTGAGCGGGATGGTGGTGATGGTGAGGAACGCAGGCACGGCTACGGTCATATCGGTCCAGTCGATTTCGGCGACATGGCTCATCATCATGCAGCCGACGAGGATGAGGGCGGGCGCCGTGGCTGCCGCGGGGATGGCTCCGATTAGCGGCGCGATAAACAGGGCGAGCAGGAAAAGAATTCCGGTGACAATGGCTGGAATTCCGGTTCGACCTCCGGCTACGACGCCAGCTGCGCTTTCGATGTAGCTGACCACGGTAGATGTTCCGGCCAGCGATCCGGTTAATGTGGCGGTGGCATCGCAGAACAGGATGCGGTTAAGGCGGGGAATTTCGTGCGCTTCATTGAATAATCCGGCCTTTTTGCCGACTCCTGCCAGCGTGCCGACGTTGTCAAACAGGTCGACGAACAGAAATACGAAGATGATTTCGAGACCGCCCAGGTGAATTGCACCCATGATGTCGAGCTTGCCCATGGTGGCGGTGAGATCGGCAAAGGAGACTGGGAGCGGCTTCCAGGCAGCGAGTCCGGTGAGTGCCGCGAGTGCGGTGGTGGCGAGAATGCCGATGAGGATCGCCGCTTTGAAGCCTCGGGCGAGGAGGGCCGCGGTGAGGATGAGGCCGAAGATGGCGAGCAGGGTGGTGGGGCTTCGAAGGTTGCCGAGGGTCACCGTGGTGACGGGGCTTGCGGCGATGATGCCTGAGTTTCGGAACCCGATGAGCGCAATGAAGAGCCCAATTCCCGCGGCTACCGCGGCGTAGAGTTCGGTTGGAATCGCGGTGACGATCATCTTGCGGATGCCGACGGCTGTAAGGACGAAAAAGGCGATGCCCGAGAGGAACACGGCCCCAAGGGCGACTGGCCAGGGAACGCCCATCCCTTTGACCACAGCGAAGGTGAAGTAGGCGTTGAGGCCCATGCCAGGCGCGAGCGCGATGGGATAGCGGGCGAAGGCACCCATGAGGATGCTGCCGACGGCTGCTGAGAGACACGTGGCGGCGAGAACGCCGGTGAACGGCATGCCGGCCTCGGCGAGAATGCCCGGGTTCACGAAGATGATGTACGCCATCGTGATGAACGTGGTGAAGCCGGCGAGGACCTCAGTGCGCCAGGTGGTGCGCAGGCGTGCGAACTCGAAGTAGGTCTCGAGGGATTGGCGGAAGGGCATAGGCCGTTCTAAGGAGTGTAGCGAGTCGAGGGGAACTTCCGCACTCGGGTTTGTGTCTGAGGCGATATGCCGTGTGGATGTGCAATGGCGTTCTTTGCGTGGCTCCCGCTGAGCGGGGCGGTGCCGGCGACCCTGCAATTCGAGAAGGAAGACTGGCAGAACACGAGTTGGGGATTTCATTCGATTCATGGCAGCCGAACGACCGGAATGGTCGCTGTGTCGGGGAGCGGATCGCGGCTGAATCGGCTGAACGCACAGAGTTATCGTTTCCACGTCTGGCCCGAGTTCAAAGCGAGCGTAGATCTCCTGTACATTGGCCGGCGAAGACACGACCTATGTCATCGAATCGGGAAGCAAGACCGTTCACGAGGCGGTGTGTGCGTGTGCCTGGGAGAAACGGGACGCTGACCGCACGCCCACCTGCTCGGCTACTGCTAAACGTATTCTGGGGCGGACGGCAGTCAGGTCTGGACTGAGTTGGAGGGCGGGGCAACGCGTGATTCGATGGCGGGTGCTGGATGGAGATGAGTCGGAGGTAGTCGAACTGGCGCCTGGTGCTGGCTGTGAGGTAATGGAGCAGGTTAAGACATGGTACGGACGATTTAGGCTTCCGTCGTCGCGGTGGCGTTTTGCGGTCACCTCGTATACGCCCGGTGAGCCCGATCCGGCTCTGTTCCGAGTGCCGCAAAAATGACGAAGCCCCGGCCTTTGGGACCGGGGCTTCGTGATTACTGAATCGAGCGCGAATTAGAATTCAATGCGCGCGTTGAGCTGGATTACGCGGGGGAGTCCGCGCTGTGATGTGACACGGCCGAAGTTGCCATTCGACGGGTCGGTGTTCGGACCGCCGAAGTTGGAGTGGTTGGTCGCGTTGAGCAGGTCGACGGAGAGGCGGGCGCGAATTCCCTGTTCTGCATTGATCGGGAAGATGCGCTCCACCTTCACGTCCCAGTTGCGAATGCCATCGGCGCGGATGGAATCGAGGCGGAACGGGAACATGCGGACCTGATAGCTGCCGGGCTGGCTGCCGGCGCGGCCTTCGAAGCCCGTGAAGTCAGCCGGAACAGCGCCGGTGCCGCGATAGGCGAATGACGGATCGAACCACTGGCGGATGTCCTTCGCGCGAGTTTCATCGGACCGGGCGAGATCGCCGATCTTGTTAACGTCGCCGTAGAAGAAACGGTTGCCCCAGTCAGTCGCCGGACCACTCTGGAACTGATAGATCCAGCTTACGTTCCAGTTGCCGACTACGTGGCCCACGAAGCCCTGCTTCGCGAACGCACGACCCTTGCCGAAGGGCAGTTCCCACACAGTGGTCCATGCCAGACGGTGCGGAAGCACGTTGTTGTTGATGCGCGTGCTGGGCGCGGCATCGAACTCGTTAGCGAAGACGTCGGCAACTTTCGAAGTGGCCCAGGTATACATGCCGCTCATGGTGATGCCCTTTGCGTAGCGGCGTTCGATGAGGACCTGCATGTCGTGGTACTTGTTGTTGCCGTTCGGGTTGATGCCGTTCAGAGTGCTGAAGGCGGTGTTGGGCCGCAGGATGCGATTGAGCGCGAGGTTGGCTCCGGTGAAGAAGCCCTGGCCCGACATGTAGTTATACAGGACCGGGTTGGACGTCTGGAGCGCGGTCAGGTTGCGGATGTTGAACGGGTTCGCAATGTTGCCGTTGAGCGTGCTGTCGAGAGCTGTGTTGCGCGTGTTGGTCGTGTTCCAGTACTGGCCCGGGAGAGCGTCGAGGCGCTGGGTGACAGGGATGGTGGAGAAGGCTCCGTTGTAGGAGACGTCGAGCACCAGGCTGCTGGCCAACTGACGCTGGACGCTGAGGCGCCACCGGTGCTGCAGCGCGGGTTTGAAGTCCCAGGGCAGCGAGGTGAAGCCGCGGCCGACGCGCGGAAGTCCGGCGAGGGCTGACTGCAGCGGCTCATCGAAGCGGGTGCCGTTGGCTCGAACCGGGAACGGATCGTTCATCGGCGTGCGACCCTGCGCGATGCTGGCGGCAGCGCCGATGCCGCAGCAAAAGGTGGCCCCGGAATCGTTGGAAATCGGGGTGCTGGTGGACTGGTTGTATCCGAAGCTGTCCGGGCGGGTGTTCGACACGTTGAGGGTGTCGATGTACATGCCCCAGCCGCCGCGAACGACGGTCTTGTTGTTCAGCTCGTAGACGGCACCGAACTTCGGAAGAAACTGATGGACGCCTTTGGTTGCGGTGTCGTACCCGTTCTGCCCCATGTAGGTGGTTCCGCCGAGTGCCTTAAACTGGCTGGCCGGGAGTTGAGCAACTGGGGCGGCCGCGTAAGCAGCCTGGACCGCAGCGGTGTAGGGCTGCTGCATGTCCGGCAGGAAGACGCCGGAGAGCGCACGGTTGTAGCGCTCAGCGATGCCGCCTTCACGCTCATAACGGAGTCCGAGGCTGAGGCGGAACTTGCGCGAAACGCGCCAGTCGTCCTGGAAGTAGAGGCCGCGCTTGGGCATGGTGAAGAACGTGGAGTCGTTGGTGTCGATGGAGGTGCCGTTGGGCAGACCCATCATGAACGAGGCCCAGTCGTGGCCATGGTTCGATGCGAAGTTGTCCTGGTTTCCGGCGCGAGTCCAGTTGTTGCGCCATGAGAAGGTGCCGGACGAGTTGCCTGGTCCGAGGCCGGCCCACTGGCTGCGGCGTTCCTGCCAGCCGTACTTGAAGCTGTGGTTGCCGCGGACGGACGTCATCTGCAGGCGAAGTTCGCCCTGAGTGGAAATGCTGCCGACCACGGGGTAACCGCCACCGACGTCGGTGATGGTGTCGAAGTCGAGCGTGGGCAGAACCTGATTGGCTCCGGCGCGCTGCTGGATGTAATCCGGGAGGCCGACGTCTTTGGGGCCGATGGCAGTACGCGTGGTGTTGCGGCTTCCTTCTTCAAAGCGGGAGATACCGAAGTTGAAGTCGAGGATATCTCGCGAGCTGACGGTCCAGAGGTAGCCGATGTTGCCGCCGCGGTTGATGCGGGTCAGCCCGTTGGAGTGGAGGCCGCGAGCGGTCTCGTAGGTCCAGTCGTACTCGTCGGCGAGACGGTCATTCCACTGCCAGCGGAAGTTTACGCGATGCCTGTCGCTGAGCATGTAGTCGTAGCGATTGATGATCGAGTTGAACTTCTCATCCTTCGGCATCGCGGTCGCGAGGTAGTTGATGGTCTGTTCTGGCGTCACAAGGCCCGGGACGTTGTTCGGTGTCGGGAACAGCTTGACGTAGTAGCTGTAGACCGGGTTCAGAATCGGCACGCCCTTGTTGCCGGGGAAAGGCTGGCGAATTACGTTGGCGCCTTCGAGACGTGCGCTGCGCGGATCGTAGATGGTGAAGCGCCTGGCGCCGTCGGGAGCATTCAGAAGCTCGGAGAAGTCGCCCTGGCGCATTGCCATGGTGGGCACAGTGACGTTCACTGAGTTCGTAGTCTCGGCCTTGGACTGGCGAATGCCGTTCCAGGTGATGGTCCAGAAGATTTTGTTGCGGCCGTCGAAGATCTTAGGGATCCAGACGGGACCCGACGCGGTGAGGCCGTAGTTGTTAGAACGACCTGTCGCCTGCTTTTGGGAGTCTTTGGAGATCTTTCCGGCGGCTACCTGCTGGTTCCAGTTCTCTCGCGTGAAGTGGTTCGTCGCGTTCCAGCGCTGTTGCCAGTGCTGATTGAATACGGAGCCATTCAGGCTGTTGGTCCCGGTGCGGGATACCACGTTGATTGCCGCGCCGGAAGTGAAGCCCTGGCTGGCGTCGAAATTCGAAGTTTCGAGTTTGAATTCGGTGATTGCGTCGGCGGGAGGAGTATAACCGACACGTCGGCCGGACCCGGTGACGGTCGTACCGTCGATAGTGTACTCGTTCTGACCAACGCCGCCCATGGTGTTGAAGGCCGAGGTGCCGCCGTTATCGAACGGGCGGCGATACTCGGGCTGACCGGTCCACTGCATACCTGGGGCGAGAGCGCTTAGAGCGAACGGATTCAAATCCGAAAACGGCAGGTTAACGATAGCCTGCTGATCGAGCACGCGGCCGCCGCTGGCGGTGGTGGTTTCGAGCAACGGAGCTTCGCCCCTCACTTCCACCGTTTCCGAAACGGCGCCGACTTCGAGCGTCAGATCGATGTCGAGACGGGAACCTACACTAACCTGCAGGTTGCCGCGAACGGCTTTCTTGAAACCCTGAGCTTCTACAGATACGGTCCACGTCGAAGGGTCGAGGTAGTTGATTTCGTAGTAGCCGGTGTCATTAGAAGTGGCACGGCGAGATTCGTTTGTGGTGGTACTGGTTGCGGTAACTCGAGCGCCCGGGATGAGCGCTCCTTGTGCGTCGAGAACACGGCCTGTGATGGCGCCGCGTGCTTCCTGAGCCCAGGAAACGGCGGAGGTCAAGCACAGACCAGCGACGATCACAGCTCCCGCGAAGAGCCTGGATGACATGCAAGGTCCCCCTAAAATGAAGCCAGCTGTTGCTGCTTTCAGTTATTACACGTTAACCAGGAGGCACACGTCAACCGCCCGGCGGCCACCTGTGGACCAGGAGACATCAGTTTTTACAGAACTTTCTCGCGCGGTAGACTCATCGCAATGGAGCTTTCCCCCCTTGTTCCCGTTGTGCAGGAATTCCCGAACCGTGGAATCGCAGACATTGAGAATGCCGTACGAACCCAGTTGCGTGAGCGCGGGATCGGTTCGGACCTGCGGCCTGGAGCTCGGGTAGCGATTACGGCGGGCAGCCGCGGTGTGTCGAACATTGCTTTGATTACGCGGGCGGTAGCTGCGCATTTCGCGGAACTCGGACTGTTGCCGTTTGTGATTCCAGCGATGGGGAGTCATGGCGGCGGAACGGCGGAGGGTCAGGCCGACGTGCTGGCGCATTACGGAATTACGGAAGCGACGGTTGGCTGCCCTGTTGTGAGTTCGCTGGACGTGGTGGAACTGGGCCGGACTCCGGAGCACGGCATTCCCGCTTTCATGGACCGGAACGCGTTTGAAAGCGACGGAGTGTTTCTGGTGAACCGCGTGAAGTGGCACACTACGTTCGAGGCGGAGGCGGAGAGCGGTCTGCTTAAGATGGCTGCCGTAGGGCTGGGAAAGCTGCATGGGGCGGGCACGTATCATCGCAACGCTGTGCGGCTGGGGTTCGGCACGGTGATGCGGGAAGTGGGACGGCATGTGATTGCGTCGTCGGGCAAGGTGCTGGGCGGGCTTGCTGTGCTGGAAGGTGCGCATCACGAGACGGCGGACGTAGTGGCGCTGCGAGCCGGGGAGATCGACGCGCAGGAGCCGGCACTGCTGCGGCGGGTGCTGGAGTGGATGCCCCGGATTTTGTATCGCGAGGTGGATGTGCTGTTGGTGGAAGAGGTCGGCAAGCACATCAGCGGCGTTGGGATGGACAGCAAGGTGGTGAACCGGCATCCATACGGCGGCGGCAATCTGTGGCCCTGGGCTCCACGGATCTTTCGGATTTATGTGCGGAATTTGAGTCCGCTTTCTTACGGAAATGCGATTGGTATCGGGATGGCCGATGTGATTCCGGAGCGGCTGTATGAGCAGATCGACTGGCATGCTACGAAGGTGAACGCGGTGACGGCTTCGAACCTGACCGCGATTCGGACTCCGGTGCGTGTGGGCTCCGACCGTGAGGCGCTGGAGTTGATGGCGCGGGTGGTGGGCCGCGATCGCGTTCAGGATGTGACTTGCGTGTGGATTCGGAACACGCTGGAACTGAGCCGGATCCTGGTGACGGAGAATCTTGGGGTGGTGGACGGCGTGGAGCGTGCAGGGCCGGCTCGGGCCTGGGAGTTCGATGAGGCGGGGAATGTCGCGGGCGGGTTCAGCGTGTGAACGGGTTGGCTGCGCGGCTGTAGTTTAAGATGATTACAGTCGGCGGGCCCTTAGCTCAGCGGTTAGAGCAGGGGACTCATAATCCCTTGGTCCACGGTTCAAATCCGTGAGGGCCCACCAATCGTATGCGTCCGGAGACAATCTGAGTGTTGGCAGGCCATGTTCGATGTCGCAGCGCCGCAACTCAGGTTGACCGCCGCATTGAGATATAGTTCTGTGCAATGATGATGCCCAAAAGTGAGGCTGCGGCGGTCGTGATGATCGGGTCCTTCAACCCCGCAATCTTTCAGCCGCGCTGGCTAGGCTCCCAAAAATTGATTCGGCCGGAGGAAGCAAATAATGCTACGATTCGTGCGATTCAAGCCGAGGTGGCGGACTTCTCGACGGAGTGGTTTCAGTTTCAGGCGGTGCAGGATAGGGTGCAGATGGTATCCTCAGACCCGCGTCACTATCCCGCCTTACGCGACTTAGCGGGCAGCATTTTCGCGGTCCTTCAGCACACTCCAGTCCAGGCCGTAGGTATCAACCGTCAGTTTCATTATCAAATGCCCTCTGTTGAAGGCTGGCACTCGCTTGGTCACTTACTAGCCCCAAAAAGTTACTGGGAAGACCTCGTTGACAAACCCGGGATGAAATCGCTCGTGATCGTCGGTCGTCGTAAGAGCGACAGCGCTGGTACTCTTAATGTGCAGGTTCAGCCGTCCGCAAACATAGAACACGGAGTGTTTGTTCAAGTTAATGTCGAGTTCCAAAGGACCGATGATGAAATGACTGGTGCGGAGTGGGTGCCGGAGTGCCTTGCTGAACATTGGGATAACGTTATGGACTACTCAGAAACCATGCTGGAACATATTGTCGGCATTCACGAGTCTTAAATATGCTTGCTTTTAGAGATGTGATCGTTTCACCTTACAGACCAGAAGCAGATGTCCTCGCGCCGCGTCCGAAGTACGAGCAGTTTCTCCTGCGCGATCACTCAGTGTCATCCAAGATGGCCCCGACAATAAACAGGCTGCCAAGGGAAAGTCTTTACGAAGTTCCACTGTCAGAGGACAGCGGCCTAGTACGTCTGCCTTCTATCGCAGAGTCGAAATGGAAGGTGCTTGTCCTTCAACGGTGGGTCGGCCGCGTGGAACGTATTGAGGACGACAACTTCGTCGCCGTCCTGAGCGATGCGACTAACCCAACAAACGCGCCGGAGGAAGTAGAACTGGATTCGGTGGAAGTTTCTCCGAGTGACCTGCCACTCTTGGTCGTTGGTGCGATCTTCTATTGGGCCATCGGCTATTGCGACACCCCGGGAGGTCAGCGCGAACGGGTGTCAACACTTCGTTTTGCACGACTGCCGAGGCTGTCCCAAAGCCGCATTAACAAGGTGTTTGAAAAGGCTGACAGGGTGGCTGCGCTGTTAGACGGTGAGTGAGGCTCCCGCATCGAATGAGTTCGAGATATCCGTCTTCGGTCCAGGAATAGGCGAGTGCGTATTAGTGCACCTCGGAGACGGCGATTGGATTGTCGTAGATTCCTGCGTGGAGCGCAAAACGGCGCGACCGATTGCTCTTGAGTATCTGGAGAAAATAGGAGTAGATGTCGCATCGCAGGTTCGACTGGTAATCGCCACTCACTGGCACGACGATCACATTCGAGGTCTTTCAGCTGTGCTGGCCGCGGCCAAAAACGCTAAATTCGTAACGTCCGCTGCGCACTCCCTGCAGGACTTAACGCGTCTAGCGGTACTAAGCGGAGACTTTGCGCCTCAGTCCTCAGCAACAAGGGAATATCACAACATCATACAGGTGTTGTTGAACCGTCGCCAAGTCGGTGAACGCCGCGACTCTGTAGGCCCAATAAAGGCGAATGCGAACAAAAAGCTGCTCACTCTAAGCGGCAGAAATCGCACGGTAGATTCAGAAGTTTTCGCGCTGAGTCCGTCAGACGGCGTGCTTAATCTCGCTGAAGCCGAACTGCGAAATGCCTTAACTGCTATGAAGAGCGGGAGACGACCTGTCAGGTTGGCTCCAAATCAAATCTGTGTCGTCTTGTGGCTCCAAGTAGGTAGCTTGAACGCTTTGCTTGGTGCAGACCTAGAACACGTATCCGGAACAACGGAAGGATGGCAAGCCATCATAAAGTCTGATGAGCGCCCGAATGGTCTCGCAGGATTCTTCAAAGTTCCTCACCATGGCTCCGATAATGCGGACTGTCCGGAGTCTTGGACGACGCTTATGCCTCCGGGACCCGTGGCTATTGTGACGCCGTACTCGCCATCAAGGCTACCGCGTGAGGTCGACATTGCCCGGCTGTCCTTCAGAACAGACCAGCTATTCCTCACGAGCGATCTCGCCAAGTATAGCCTGCCACGAAGGGTTAACCCTGTTGAGAAAACTCTCCGAGAATTATCAGTTAAGCGTCGAGCGCTAATGGGTCAGATGGGTCACGTTCAGTTGCGGTGCAGCGCAGTCGGACCCGACGAGCCGCGTGTTACGCTCACAAACGGAGCCACCCGTTGCGCGGTGCCGTTGAGGTATGCTTAAGGTTCGTTTTCTGCTAATTGTTGCTCCCGGTCTAGCATCACGGCCCGCGTCTGCCTGATCCATCTGCGCCCGACGAACTTCTCCAACCGATGGCATTGGTCTGCTTAATGCTCTGCTGGATCTACCGCTTCGGCATCGTGGCTGAGCGCCACGGTTCGAATCCGTGAGGGCCCACCAAAGTTATTCAAAAACTTCTGCATAAGCAGGTTAAAGCCCGCTGCGCCAGATGCCTAGCGCCCGCGCCAGCGACGATTCGAGCCAGCTCTCAAATCGCGCCCTGATATCGTCAAAGTCCTCGAGGTAATTGAGCTGGAAAAAGGCGTCGCATGCTGCGACCGCTTTCGTCGTTTCGCGGTCGCCCTCTTCCGTTTCGATCCGCCTGAAGATGCCAACAGACCCTGCCAGAACGCCCCGGTACTCGGTACCGATGCCGTGAAGGGAGATCAGGATTTCGGACTGATCGTCGGATTTCAGGATGAGCCTGGTCCAGTCATGGTACAGCGTGGCGTTGGCCCAGTAGTCGAGCGTTTTCGCAACTTCGATGACCTGGCCCTTAAAATAATGGCGTCGGTTTCCCTCGTTAATCTCAGAATCCACACGAAAATGATAGTCAGGCGAAAGACTGCCAACATCGGCACGCAACTTTGCTGCAATTGATTCCAGTTTCTCGTTTGTATAAACGTGAAGGGCACGCGCGTTCTGCTTTGTGATTTCGAGTTTTTGAGTCTCCGCCAGTTTTCTTGAAAGAATGGTCTGGCGTGCCGCCGCGATAGCCGCATCCACAGAGGCTTGCTTCTGGATCGTTCCAGCGATCCCAAGCACCTTCACAAACGTTCGTTTCTGTACACCACTGAAAAGGCGGACGAGCGGACCTGGATCTCCGCCGTCAGCCGTCTCAAGCGCAGCGATGTACGCCTCACGATCCTGGGCGTCAGTGAGCGTTAACGGGAAATAGCTGGCCTTGATGAAGACGTAGCTGGCCAGCAACCTTGCTACTCGGCCGTTGCCATCCTGGAAGGGGTGAATTTGTGTAAACACGTGGTGGAGCCACGCAGCCTCCACCTCGGCGGGAACACCGTTCTGTTCGTGCTCGACATGAAGGCGCAGCATCTGGTCGATTTCCGAAGTGACGTGTTCCGGAGGGCAATACTCGTGGATTTTGCCATCGTTACGCTTCGGGTTGTTCGGAAGGGTCTTGTAGGCACCCTTAACAAACGGCACTTCGAAAAGCTGCCCGTCCGGGCTTTGCGCAAGTGTCAGCGATTCATGCTCGAGGAGCGCGGCATGAAGTTCGCGGATCACGAAGTGGGACAGGGGGCGCTCCTTCTTCACCAGATCGAACACGCTCTCCACCGCCGCCTTGTGAGCGTGAATGATGAGCGCCACTTGCTGGGGATCGCGGTTTGTGGAGTTGTGGGGGATGAGACTGGCATCGATTCCACGATCGATCAGGAGACGGGTGATGCCGCGGTCAAGAGTATACGCGCGCTCAATGATTCCACCTTCGATGGCGTACTCGCGAATGAGCCTTTCCGTGAATGTGGCGACCAGGCCTCGCTGTTCGAGTTCCTCTTTCTGCTCCAGCCAAACGCCGCGCAAGGTGTGAAGCTCAGTATCCCCGGGCCCGGCGCCGTGGCCCGGCAGGTCGTTCAGGCGACTCCATCGATACGAGTAGTCCACGATTACCCAGTATTAGCACTCGCCTTCGAGTCACAGGATCTTTGCAAGAGCAGGGGCAGGTGAACGCAGCCCAGCTTTCAGGCTTCCCCCTTGAAGCCAGGAGCGAAGCAGGGAATCTTGTGGAAAACTGTACGACCCGTTCGACCTTCCTCGCACTACTCCACTCGATCTTTTGCCCTGGCTGCCTGAAGGGTCTGCCACTGCATGTTCGCTGGCGTGTCGGGGCCTCCACGTTTTAAAGGACGGATGTGGTCTATCACGTAGCCGGGGCAGGCTCCGGTACTTTTGCCGGTGGCGGGGCAGGGGTGCTTCTTTCGAAATGCGGCCCGCGCGGATGAACTGCGGACTGTGCGTGTCTTTGCTCTGCTCGCTTTCGGCGTGCGAGGCGTTGCGATGCGCGGATTCGTTTGGTGGCTGGATCGCGAGGAGACCTTCGCGGCAGCCGGCATCAGCAAAACCAGAGCGAGCAGGAACGCCTGAAACAATTTCACTTTCGTTCTCCCGAGTGCTGAGCTGGATTCCGATCCAGTATGCCGCTTCCAGGTGAAAAAATTCATCGAAATTTTTCCTATTACGTCGCTGCGGATTGCCGAGAAGCAGGGCAGGACGGTGTATGTTCACCTGTGCGCGCTGTGAGAGCCCCGATGTCATTCGAATTCTGAGGAGGCCGGTGCTCGACCGGTTGTTCGGCCTGATTGGAGCGTGGCCGTATGCCTGTGTTTGCTGCGGCTGGACGTTCCTGGCAGGAGTCTGCCAGTTGCCAGCCTACCGGCCAGCGGTGAGGGCGGAAAAGAAGTCTGTGAGGAGTGTTCGGCAAGTGGAAGGGATTCGCGTGCTGGTAGACCCTGTGGAAGCGACAGGCGGCCTGCTGGCGTTGTGGCACGGGGTTACCGGGCAGCATACGCGCGCCAGCCCGAACGTGGAGGAGGAAAAAGTATCCAAATAATACGTCAGACGCGCACGAAGGTCAGCAGACGCTGCTGAAGCTGGACCGCGGTCGCTGTATCGGGACAGACCACCAGGATCGTGTCGTCGCCGGCTATGGTCCCGACGATCTCGGGCCAGTCCTCCTGATCCAGCGAAATGGCGAGCGAGTTCGCGTGCCCGGGCGCAGTCTTGAGGACCAGGAGGTTCTGTGCGGCCACCGCGTCCCAAAGGAAGTCGGCCGCCATGGCTTCAATGCCCGGGCCGGCGGGTGCTTCCACCTGACGGTACCCGTCGGGCATCTTGACCAGGCCAAGCTCCCGGATGTCACGCGACAAAGTGACCTGAGTGGTCGCGATACCGAGTCCGGCCAGTTCCTGCGCGAGCTGCTCCTGCGTATGAATCCTGTGAGCCCGAATCAGCCGAAGTATCTGGCCCTGACGATAGGTTTTGTTCACCCCATATCCCTGAGCCGCCGCAGCGCGCCGGCGAGTGCCGAAGCCACTGTATCGGGAGCCGTGCCGCCGGGAACGGTGCGCGTCTTCATACCTTCCGAGGGCTCGAACAAACGTGCCATTTCAGGCGTGAACTCGGGTGCGAAGGCGGTCAGTTCGTCGGCTGTCCAGTCCGAGGGTCGCTTGCCGGAGCGAACGCTTTCAAGGACGAGCCGGCCCACGATCTGATGACCTGTGTGGAAGGGCACACCTGCCCGGGCGAGCGCTTCAGCAAGGTCGGTGGCAACCACCCAACTGCCGGCTGCCGCTTCGGCGGGAACCGCTGGGTTCAGTCGCACGGACTCGGTCACCACACGCGCCATCTGGAGCGATCCTCGCAGCTGGTCGGCCGCGTCGAACAGGGGCTCTTTGTCCTCCTGCATGTCGCGGTTGTAGGTCATGGGCAGACCCTTCATCGTTACGAAAAGGGAGCTGTAGGCGCCGAACACACGGCCGCACTTTCCCCGGATCAGCTCCAGCGAATCGGGGTTCTTCTTCTGCGGCATCAGGCTGGAGCCGCTGGTGACACCGTCGCCGAGCTCCATCCAGCGATACTCCTCGCCCGAGTACAGAATCCAGTCCTCCGACAGTCGGCTGAGATGCAGGAGCGTGGTGGAGGCGGCGTACAGGAAGTCGAGGACGAAGTCGCGGTCGCCCGAAACGTCCATGCTGTTGTTGGTAATGCTCTCAAAACCGAGCTCCGCCGCGATGGCTTCGCGGTCAAACGGGAAGCCGCTGCCGGCGAGCGCACCCGAACCCAGCGGCAGCACGTTGACGCGGCGGCGTGCATCTCCGAGCCGCTCATGGTCGCGGGCAAACATCTCAAAATAGGCCAGGATGTAGTGCGGCCACAGGACCGCCTGAGCGCGACGTGCGTGGGTGTAGCCGGGGATTACGGCGTCGGGATTACGCCCAGCCAGGTCAAGCAGAGAGGCGAGGAACGCACGAAGGTCCTCACGGGCGGCATCAATCTCACCGCGCAACCACAGGCGAGTGTCGAGCGAGACCTGTTCATTGCGGCTGCGCCCGGTGTGGATTTTGTCAGCTACAGCGCCAGCGGTTTCCTTCAGCTTGCGGATGACCAGCGTGTGTACATCCTCATCGGTGGCGCCCTCAAAAAAGCCCGGCTGCTTCGCAGCTTCGCTGATGGCATGGAAGGCGTCCACCAGTTGATCCACCTCCGCCGGTGTCAGAAGTCCGACGCGGCCGAGCGCTCGGGCGAAGGCCTGCGAGCCTCGGATGTCGGCGTCTGTCAGTCTCTTGTCGAAGTGCAGGGATCCCGAGAAGCGCTCGAAGACCTCAGACGGTCCCTCTTCAAATCGTCCGCCCCAGAGTTTCATGGCTTAGCGCCGCCCTGGAGCCGGACGAGTGGCAATTTGTGGATACATTCCGTAGACCAGTGTATGCCGCCGGCCGCTTCAGTCGATCAGCATGAGAAGCAGTGCTTTTTGCGCGTGGAGCCGGTTTTCCGCCTGATCGAAGACCACCGAGTTGGCGGATTCGATGACGGCATCGGTGACTTCTTCCTCTCGATGAGCGGGCAGGCAATGCATGAAAAGCGTGTGCGCCTGTGCGGCCGCCATCAATCGCTCATTCACCTGATACGGGCGGAAGATTCGCTGCCGTTCCTCGGCTTCCGACTCCTGGCCCATGCTGGCCCAAACATCGGTGTACACGGCGTCGGCGCGCCCGACTGCGGCAAACGCATCGTTGGTGACGGCGATCTCGGCGCCCAAAGCCGCAGCGAAGCGCCGGGCTTCGGCTGTAATCGCGGCATTCGGTTCATAACCAGGCGGCGTCGCGACGGTACAGTTCATGCCCAGCCGGGCAGCACACAGCATCAGGGAGTGCGCCACGTTGTTACCGTCGCCGACAAAAACCAGATGCACGCCGCGCAGGCCACCGAAGCGTTCGCGCAAGGTCTGCATATCGGCGAGTGCCTGGCAGGGGTGATACAGGTCGCTCAGCGCGTTGATCACCGGGACGGAAGACCACCTGGCCAGCTCATCGACGGTCTCCTGAGCGAAGGTCCGGGCTACGATTCCGTTGGTCCAGCGGTCGAGGTTCCGCGCAATGTCCTTGAGGGGCTCCCGGCCTCCGACAGGTCCTGTGGAAGTGACGGAGTCGCCGCCGAGCTGCTTGATCGCAAGTTCAAACGTTAGCCGCGTTCGGAGCGACGGCTTCTCAAACAGCAGGCTGAGGTAGCGGCCGGTCAGAGCGGAGGTGTAACGGGCGGGCGTCTGCTTCACTTCGGACGCCAGGCTGAGCAACTCATTCAGTTCGGCGATGGACAAGTCCAGGTCGCTGGTAAGGTCGCGTGCGTGCATTCGCAGAATCGGGGATTGCTTGAGAGTCGCTGCCATGGAGACCTCCGGGCCGTCTGTTTAGAGACGGGAATGCTCGACTGAATTTTTATTCAGCCTAATGAATAATTACACACTGCGCAGGGTGGGCGCAAGGGGAGGTTCAGGGAGTACGAGACGGTTCCAGTTCGGCCATGATGGCGGACACGTAGTCGCGAGTTTCCGCGATATCGGGGATGTCGCCGTCGGGCTCGACGCGCTGCGGTCCGGCATTGTAGGCGGCGAGAGTTCGGCGGAGGTCACCTTTGTAGCGCCTGAGCAGTTCGGCGAGGTACCTGGCACCGCCTGCAAGGTTTGAGGCGGGATCGAAAGCGTCGGTGACACCGAGGGTCTGCTGCGTGGCGGGCATGAGCTGCATGAGTCCCTGCGCGCCTTTGTTGGAGACTGCGCAAGGGCGCGCGCCGGACTCTCGCCGGACCACGGCGCGAATGAGCTGGGGGCTGATGCTGGCCTGCGTGGCTGCCGCCGTGATGAGGTCGCCCAGCTGGGTTTCCGGAAGAGGCTCACAATCGGCTTTGACGGGCGCCAATGGTGCGGAAGGTCCGCCTGAGAGTAGCCATGGCGTGGTGAAGAAGCCTGCCTGACCGTCGCGCCGAGCCTGCCGGGCGATGGACGCGCGCTGCTTTTCGAGATTCGCCGCCGCCTTAGCCGCCGCCGCATCGGCCGCTGCACTGAGGCTGCAGCTGAAAACCAGGAGAAGGACAGCGGACAGCGGATTGCTTCGCTTCACATTATGGAAGTTAAACAAAGGTCTGACTTCTCTCAATTTTTTCCTCTAATTGTTTCGTTCTGGTTCGATAAGAACTGTGGAGACAGACGATGAACCCCTACGATCAATACCTCGAAAGCAGCGTACTGACCGCAACGCCCCTGGAACTTGTGACGATGCTGTACCGATGTGCTTTGGACGGTATCGCTGACGCCAGGCGCTGCCTGCTTTGCGGAGATATCGAGGGGCGCGTTCGCCCAGTGAACCGAGCCTTTGACGCTGTGATTGAGTTGTCGTTGAGTCTGGACTTCGATAACGGCGGGGAGTTGAGCCGAAACCTCGGGGAGCTGTACGGATATATCACGAACCAGATCGTACTTGGGCATTGCAATCAGTCGGATACGCATTTCGCTGAGGCCGCCCGACTGCTGACGACGCTGCTGGAATCCTGGCAACAGGTCAGCATGACGGCCGACACCCGGATGGCCGGGGCGGCAGCTTAACTGCTGCCAGCCCGGGCCGCCATGGTGGTAGTGATCATACGGGCGAGCCCAAGGCCGCCCTGTTCGGCCAGTGCGTTGGCGAAGTGCTCCTGGGCCATCTCGACGGCGGTGGTGTCCGCGGCACCGGGTTCGCCCCCGATAAGGGTCGCCGCATCGCATGAAGACTTGAGCAGCTGGGAAATTAGTAACGCCTCGAACTGACGGGCAGCTCCGGCGATATCGCGGGTTTTCGACTCCGGGACGGAGGTCGCGGACGAAGAGGTGTTGAGGGATACAGGGCTTGTCATTGGCTAGTTCCTAGAGGATTTCGATTTCGGCTTCGAGCGCTCCGGCGCTCTTGAGGTTTTGCAGAATGGCGACGATGTCCCGAGGTGTGGTGCCGACCGCACCCAGCGCGCGTACCAGTTCCTCGACGCTGGCGCCCTCTTTCAGCAGGACGTTGCGGGCTTTCTCCTCCTTCACGCCGACCTCGACCTTAGGCACGATTTCGGTGGTGCCCTGAGAGAACGGTTTTGGCTGGGAGACCTCAAACGTGGTTGTGACCTGGATGGTGAGATTGCCATGCAGAATAGCGACTGGTGAGATTCGAACTTCGCGGCCCATCACTACGGTACCCGTACGTTCGTTGACCACGATGCGGGCGATCCGGTCGGCGTGAACGGTCAGGCGCTCGAGCTCGGAGACGAAGTCCGCCGCGCGGCCCTTCCATTCAGGAGGCGTGGTGATGCGGACGGATGCAGAGTTTTCGGCGATGGCCCAGGGGGTTGTTTCGGGACCAGGGAAGCGGCGGTTGACCGCCTCGGCAACACGGGATGCGGTGGTGAAATCGGCGTGTGCCAGTTGCAGGCGCACTTCGCCGTCGAGAGACACACTGGGAGCGGCGCGCTCGACGGTGGCACCGTCGGGAATGCGGCCCACGGTCGGGTGATTGACGGTCTGCTTGTTCCCTGCTCCGCCGCCGGCGATGAAGCCAGCTGTGACGACGGGTCCCTGAGCGATGCCGTAGATTTGCCCGTCGATGCCACGAAGCGTGGTCAGTACCAGGATGCCCCCCTGCAGGTTGCTGGAGTCGCCGATGGCGGCCGCTGTCACGTCGATGCGCGCACCGGGTCTGGCAAACGCCGGCAGATTTGCCGTGACCAGAACGGAGGCCGTGTTGTTGACGCGAATCGCGGTGGCGGGCACGGACACGCCCATCTGGTTGAGCAAATTGGCCAGGCTCTGGGCTGAAAAGACAGTCTGACGGCGGTCTCCGGTTCCGTTCAGGCCGACAACGATGCCGTAGCCAATCAACTGGTTGGCGCGAACGCCCTCAATGCTGACGATCTCTTTGAGTCGCGTTCCCGGAATGCCCGGTGGCGCAGCGGCTGCCGTGGTCAGTACCGGAAGTGCAGCGGCGAAAAGTGCGGTGCGGATGTATAAGGAGGTGCGAAACGCGGTGGTAAAAAGCATTGGATATCTCTTTAGAACGGGAGCAGACCGAGCAACAGGCGGTACAGGAAATTCGGACGGCGCACGGCGTCACCCACGACGCCCTTGCCATCGACGACGATCTCCAGCATGGCGATGGAGTCAGACGCGATCCGGTTGGTGGGGGAAAGGTCGACGATACGGACCAGCCCGCGAAGGGAGATCTGCTGATTCTCGGAGTTGACCCGCACGCTTTTGAAGCCTTCAATCGCTACCAGGCCGTTTGGCAAAACGTGTGTGACCCGCGCGGTTATCGTGGTGTTCAGCGTAACCTCGCGCGTTGTCTCGCCCTGGCCATCGAGGCTCGAGTTGCCACCCAGTTTGATCAGGTTCGCCAGCCGGTCAGCCGCAGGAGGTGTGCCGGCGAGTCCAGTAATGGACGCGTTCGCCGACGACGTCCTTGCCGTTTTGGTGGAACCTTTGGCGACCGCCGAGGCGCGGTCGAAGACGATTACCGTCACGATGTCGTTGGCGCGATGCGCACGAAGATCGCCGGTGAGATCGAGCATGGAGGCGGAAGGAGAGTACAGAGAACCCGCTGTCGGAGCGACGGGGATCGGTGCTGTGGCGCCGGACTGCGAGAGAAAGCGGTCGAGCGGCGACAAGACCACCTCGGGCTTTTTCTTTTCACGGGCAAAAATGCTCGCGGGCAGGAGGACGAGGACAAGCAGAAAGATGGGCATTTAGTTCCCTCCGGTTAACTGGATGGTGGCTTCGCCTGGGCCGGAGATGCGGGCCCGGACGGTTCGGCCTGTGTCATTGACTCGAACCGGGATAATTTCTCCGGCGGCGGCTGGCGCGAGCGCCGTGGCTTCAACACCGATGGTTGCCGAACCCGCGTTCACTTTAATGCGCACTGTGTCGCCCTTTTGGACGTCGGTGTGCTTTCCGAGCGCGTTGGCTGGAACCGCGGTTCCGGCGCGCAGGGCTCGCCGGGCTGGCCTGCCCACGACGTCTTCCAGTCGTGATGCGAAGCCCGCCTGTGCCGCTGAGGTGGTAAACGGTTCGAGGCGCACCATGTCGGGTGCGATCAACGTGCCTGGCGAGATGTCCTGCACGGTAACGACACGGTCGGCCGCAACTCGAACGTCCACTCGCGCCCAGATCTCATATCGAAGCCCGGGGACATATTCGACATAGCCCCTCCAGGTGGCGCCCTGGCCTGAAGTAGCTGGCCGCAGATTGCTCGCCGGGAAATGAATAGGGCCGGGTGGAATTAGGTTTTGGCTGGTCTCAAGAATTGCGAGCTGCGCCTCGGGCGCCAGCGCGCTCTGCATCGCCACGCGAAACGCTTCGGGGTCGGGGCGGGCCATCTGCCACGCGACGCAGACCGGCTCAGGTGCTGGCTTCGATCCGTGGTCCGGTGGAAGATGGCGGCTGAGTTCGGCCCATGTGAACGTTCGCGTGACGCCGGGCCGTGGCGCATAGCCGAGCACGGCAGAGGCGGGCACCTGGCGCAACGCCGGAACCGCGGGCGCGAGGTCGCCAGCCGTAATGCGCGGGCCAGAGGGCCCGATGCACGAAAGGAGGAGGAGCGCAGCGAAGGAAATCATCGCGTCAAATTATTGACTTGCTGATACATTTCGTCGGCGGCTTTCACAACCTTAGAGTTCGCTTCGTAGGCGCGCTGACTGATGATCAGGTTGATGAACTCGTCGACAACGCTCACGTTCGACTGTTCGGAGTAGCCCTGGAGCAGTGCTCCGAGGCCTTCCTGCCCGCCGGGTATGCCGGCGACCGGGTCGCCGGAAGCGGCGGTAGCCAGGTAGAGGTTGCGGCCGATGCTGTTAAGTCCGGCAGGGTTCTGAAAGTCGGCGAGTTGGATCTGTCCGGCCTGCTGGGACTGAGTCTGATTCGGAAGGGTGTAGCTGACTGTGCCGTCAGGGGCGATAGTGACGGCCTGCGCTTCTTTAGGGAGCGTGATCTGCGGCTCCAGCGGGTCGCCATCCTGCGTCACCATATTGCCGTCGCGGTCAAGGTGGAAACCTCCTGCACGGGAATAGGCGAGTTCGCCGGAAGGTCGGCGGACCTGGAAAAAGCCGCGGCCCTGGATCACCATGTCGAGGGGGTTCTCGGTTTGCACGAAGTTGCCCTGCGTGAAGATGATTTCGTTGGAAGAGGCTCGCGCGCCCAGTCCGAGCTGCAGGCCTGTCGGGACCGTGGTCTGCTGACCGGCGGCCGCGCCGGGTTGCACGAGGTTTTGATATAGAAGGTCCTGGAACTGGGCGCGCCGGGTTTTGAATCCGGCTGTGTTGGCGTTGGCCAGGTTGTGGGCGATGTTGTCCACATTCAGTTGCTGGGCGGTCATTCCGCTGGCAGCGGTATAAAGGGCTCGAATCATGATTTCTCCTTAAACTTTGGCCAGTTCTTCGATGGATTTACGGTTCATTTCCGAGCCGATCTGGAGAGCTCGCTGCAGGCTTTCAAACGTGCGTGTGAGCCCCACCAGCCGGACCGCGGCCTCGGGTGCGGAAACGTTGGCGTTCTCGAGCTTGCCCTGCAGGACTTCTGTACCAGGGGCGGGCTTGCCGGTAGTGGCCGCATTCGCGGGCCGGAAGAAGCTGGCACCATTGCGGGTGAGTTCGCCCGCTGCGAATTCCACTACATTGAGGCGTCCCAGTGGGGCGCCACTCTGTGTCAGACTACCGTCGGCTGCGACTGAGACGGGAGCACCGGGCTGGATCTTGAGCGGCGCCCCACCTGCGAGTCGAACCGGATAGCCCTCCTGCGTCGTTACCGCGCCAGTCGAGTTGACATGGAAATTGCCGTTGCGGGTATACATGGTTCCGCCGCCCGGCGAATTGACAGTAAACCAGCCTGGCCCGGAAAGGGCAAAATCCAGGGCTCCACCTGTCGTTTGCAGAGTGCCCTGCGAAAAATCAGTCCAGTTTTTCTCGATGACCGGCATGTCTGTGTCCGCGCCACTATCGAGTTCGCCCCGGAAAATTCCGTAGAATTCGCCGTCCTTCTTAAATCCTGCTGTCGACGCATTAGCGACATTATTGGCCAGCATGTCGAGCGCCTCGAGCCGAGCCCTGAGGCCGCTGGCGACAGTGGAAGTCAACGGGTCCATGCCAGGTGAATAGCATCCAGGTGGCCAATTGGTTTGGTGCCCTGAATGCAAGTAGACCGGCGTGTTCCCTGCACTTTCAGCAGATCTGGCGAACGTATTCGCAGACCGTATACAGCCCGCCCCGGCAACTTCCGGTGAGGCTGCGACAAATCAGATATTTGCAGAGGATTTACGCCAAATTATCGCGGATTTGAGCGCCGGTAATCCCGACTTTGCAATGGCTTTTACCGGGGATCGCGCCCCGGCTGAACCGGTTCGGACGGCAGAAAGCCCGTCGCCAGAATCTGGTCAAATGGCGGTCGATTCCGTCAGGAATTTGCCAGTGCTTCCGGTTGAGACCGCGAGCGTCGCCGCCGCTGATCTGTTACCCGCGGTGGACCTGGCCGAACCAGTCCGTCCGTCGGTTCGTCCCCGTAACAAAGAAAAGGAAGAGGAAGGGCTGGCGGCGAGCGGCGCGGTCCCGGTGGTCGAGATCCGTCCCCTGACGCAGCCCGAATCCGCGGTAGAGGTAGCGATCCCGGCTCCTCTGGCTATTACCCGAACTGTTCCCGCGGATCCCGAAGCTCCTGCCGTTCCGGATTCTTCGACGGCTGTTTCAACTGCCGCAGTCCCGGCGCATACTCCTCTCTCGCAAGCTCCATCGGCACTGGTAGCAGGGGCAGTTCCTGCAGCACCGGTCAATCCCGCGGTACGGACCGCTGCAATCCGAAGCGACGCTACCAGAACTGACGTGGACTTTCCGTCCACCGATACTTCTCCACTGGACGCGGTTGTTCCTGAGGTTAGGGGCGATGCTCCAAAGTCCGAAGGCAGGGAAGTAAAGAAGGAGTTGGTTGACACGCAGGAGCAGGTCGACTCCCGGCCGCTTCCGGCTGGACTGGTCGGAAGGCCCGCACGAATGCCCGAGCGCTCGACTGCGACTGCTCCAGCCCTGGACCAGACACGTGCGGCGGCACCGGAGGCCGTGGTCAGGACACGCGCGGTGCGGCCGGCTCCGGCCGAAACTCCGGTGGTCGAAAATGGCTTCGTTTCGAAAAAGGCCCCGGGCTCTGAGACGGACGAGGTGAAGGCGCGGGTGCGAGCTGCAACTCCGGATACTGCCCGGCAGGATGGGTCCACGCACGTCGACATTGCCGTCGAACCCGACGCGGCAGTGCCCGCTGCCACGGCACCGCGGACCAACGCGACAGTGCCAGTTACCACGGCCCCGCGGACCGGCGCGGCAGTGCCCGCTGCCACGGCCCCGCGGATCGACGCGGCAGAGCCAGTTACCACGGCCTCGCGGATCGACGCGGCAGTACCAGTTACCACGGCCCCACGGACCGACGCGGCAGTGCCAGTTGCCACGGCCCCGCGGGTCGACGCGGCAGTACCAGTTACCACGGCCCCGCGGATCGACGCGGCAGTACCAGTTGCCACGGCCTCGCGGACCGACGCGGCAGTGCCAGTTGCCGCGGCCCCGCGGACCGACGCGGCAGTGCCAGTTGCCACGGCCCCGCGGATCGACGCGGCAGTGCCCGTGATAAACGTGAGCCCCTCGGCCGTCGCCATGCCGCCGACGCCCATGACCGGTAAAGAGGGTTCGGAGAAGAGACCGATGCCGGTGGTGGGCTGGGGTGGAACAGTCCCGAACCAACCCGGGGCTGCGCGCAGAGAAGACGCATTGCCTAAGATCGCGTGGGGAAATCCGGCTGTGTCGCCCAGGGAAGCGACTCGACCGGACGTGCGTACAGATGTTGCCGCCGAGCCGGTCCCCGTCCCTGAGTTCGATTCGCCAGTACGAACGCAGACGGCTGAACTCGCGCCGGTGCCAGACGTACTTCGGATGATGGCGTCGTTTGCGCGACGAGACGGCCGGGTGGACCTCGCAACAGCACCGACGGCGGTGGTCGAGACCACAGGTGACGAAGAAATGCCGCGCCCCGTCAATCATCCGTCAGAAGATTCGCGTCCAGTTCCGCCGGCAGCGGCTCCCCGGCAGGCGGCGCGCGCAGTGGAAACGCCCCAGGTTCAGGATCAGTCCGAGTCGATTCCCTTCGGTGTTCGCCCACGCCACGTGCAGCCGCAGCAGGCACCAGCGGACCTCGCCGAGCCCTCAACACCCAACCAGGACAGTGCTCCCAAATCGGCTCCTAAGAAAGGCCCTGAAAATGCTGCGGAATCGTTTGCGCTACCCGAACGTATGAGCGAGCCAGCGGTGGAAGGCACGATCCGCAACGCCCCGTCCCGGACGGTGGCGAGCGACACACCGGCATTCCCGTCCACCACAACGGTGGAACGGGGCGTTTCCGACGCTGGCCAGGTCCGGCAAACCGCTGAGCCTCCATCGAACGCTGGATCTTCAGCGGGAGCACTGGAACGAATGATGGCGGCAGCCGCAAAAGCAGCGGAGAGTACGTCGCGCACGCAAGTGATCTCAGTCCGCCTCGACGGCCCTGAGGGAATCGATTTGCGTTTTGTCCATCGCAAAGGCGAGACGCAAATGTCGATGCGGTCCGAAAACGCCGACATCGCACAGCGACTTCGGACAGATTTGCCCGAGCTGCAGCAGTCGCTCGGGTCACGTGGATTTCAGTTCGAACCCGAGTCTCGCGAACGCCACCCGCAGCAGCAACAGCAGCAGCAGCGCACGTTCGAGGAAATGAATCAGCAGCAGGAACATCGCCGGTCACGACACCGGCCGGAAGAGGAGCCAGGACAACAAGATGATTGACAAGACAGGCGCGGCCAGCAGCACGTACGGCGCAGATGCCGCTACCGGTGCCGCAGCAGCAAAGAAGAACTCCGAGGTTACCAAGGACGCGTTCCTGCAGTTGCTGGTCGCGCAGGTGAAGAATCAGGATCCGCTCAATCCGACCGACGGAGTGCAGTTTCTGAGCCAGCTTGCGCAGTTTACCCAACTGGAGCAAACGATCGGGATGCGTACCGACTTACAAGACATCGCGGCGGCACTAAAGCCGACCGAAACCACCACATCGAACCCAGGAGAAACAAATGTTTAATTCCTTCTCTGCGGCACTGTCCGCACTGAAAGCACACTCGGCAGCCGTGGACACGGTCGGCCACAATCTGGCGAACGTTAACACGACGGGCTATAAGGCGATGGATGTTGCTTTCAAAGACGTCGTCGCTCAATCCATGTCCGGACACTCGGAAACGGGCATGGGCGTTGGGCGCGTGGCGACGGTCCGCAACTTCAGCCAGGGTGCGATTCAAAGTTCGTCGGGTCCGCTGGATACTGCTCTGCAGGGCAGCGGGTTCTTCGTCGTTACCGACGCGGCGGGCAACAAGATGTTTACGCGCGATGGCAGCTTTCAGCTGGACGCGTCCGGCAACGTCGTGACCGTGACCGGTGAGAAGGTCCAGCAATACACCAGCGCAGGTCTTTCGTCGATTCAGGTGCCGACTGGCGCCGTAGCCGCCACGCCGACTACCGCGGTCAACGTGATCGCCAATCTGAATGCGACCGCCGCTGTCGGTGACAAATTCTCGACACCAGTCGAAGTTGTCGACTCTCTGGGAGCACGGCACACGCTGACCTTCCAGTTCACCAAGAACACCGATAACAAGTGGAACTACGACATCCTGGTCCCGGCCACGGACATTGGCGGGACCGGCGTACCGAAATCGATCTTCGCGAGCGCACCCAGCACCACGTTCGACTTCGATTCGTCTGGGAAACTGACCGCGCCGGCACTGGCGGGCAGCCCGATCGCGCTGACGGTAACGCCGCTGGCGAACAAAGCGGCCGACATCAAGATCAACTGGAATCTGTACGACACCGCGGGGGCACCGACCATGACCCAGTTCGCTCAGGCCTCGGCTGTCTCCAGGACCGATCAGAACGGGTATGCGGCGGCGGAAATCACGTCGGTGGGTATGGCCGATGGCGGTCGCGTGATGGCGCGGTTTGCCAACGGCCAGGAGAAGGAAATCGCGAAGCTCGCGATCGCTCTGGTGCTGAACCCGTCGTCCCTGACGTCGGCTAGTGACAACAACTTCAAGGTCGGCGAAGGCAGCGCCTCTCCGGTGTACGGAACGGCGGAAACCGGAGGCCGCGGCAAGGTAAAGGCGAACGCGCTGGAGGCGTCGACCGTCGACATCGCCCGCGAATTCACGAATCTGATCGTTTACCAGCGCGGGTATCAGGCGAATTCGCGCGTGATCACGACCACCGACGAGCTCACCCAGGAAACCCTGAACCTGAAGCGGTAGGAGGCTAAACAATGGACGATCTGTTGCGGCAGGAGCTGGCGCATTTGTCGAATGTGCCTCTCCTGCTGGAGGCTCGAATACCGTGCGTCAAGCTCACGGTGGAAGAAATTCTGGGGCTCGAAGCCGGCACGGTGCTCCGGACGTGCCGTGCCGCGGGCGAAAGCGTGGACGTCAGCGTGAGCGGCCAACCCATCTCTCAGGGCGAGCTTATCGTCATCGACAACATGCTCGCCGCCCGCCTATCAGATTTTGGTGAGAAGAACTACGGATAAATCCTACTTTCCTGTTTGAGGGTTTACAGGAATATGGATGTTCTCCAGGGTTTGACGGTTGCGCTGCTGGTTGTCGCGGGTCTTGGTGGCACGCTGGTAGTACTGCAAAAGCGCGGATGGGCGCGGGTAAGCGGCTTTTCTGCGCTCTCTCGCGGCAGGCCGCGGCGGATGGAAGCAGTGGAAAGGATCGCTCTCTCTCCGGGCATTTCGCTGCACCTGGTTCGTGTCGATGGAAAAATGATGCTGGTATCGAGCGGCCCGGGTGGCTGCTCGATGAAAGTATTGGGAGAAGAGTCGTGAGGGCGGCGGTTTTGGGATTGCTGCTGACGGCTGGCGCGGCAGCACAAGGCACGCTGCAGCTGGGAGGCAAAGGCGGCCCAGCGCTGAGCACGACGATGCAGATCGCGCTCACGCTGACACTGCTGACCCTGCTTCCGGCGGCGATTCTGTGCATTACGCCGTTCCTGCGGATCACCATCGTGCTGCACTTTCTTCGGCAGGCTCTGGGCACTCAGACCGCGCCTTCGAATCAGGTAATGGTCGGACTGGCGTTGTTCCTTTCCATGGTGATTGTACAGCCGGTCGGGATGGAGATTTACTCAAAAGCCTGGCAGCCGATGGAGAAGGGGCAGCTCAATGCAGAGCAGGCTTTTGACGCCGCATCGGCACCGCTGAAAACGTTTCTGGTGAAGTACGTCCGCGAGAAAGACGTGCGGCTGTTCGTCGAGATCACCAAAGCTCCGACTCCACGGAATGCCTCGGAGCTGAGTCTGACTGTGTTGATTCCCGCCTACATTTTGTCCGAGCTGAAGGCCGGCTTCCAGATCGGCGCCGTGCTGTTCCTGCCCTTCCTGATCATCGACCTGGTGGTCGCATCGGTCACGCTGACGGTGGGCATGGTGCAGTTGCCGCCTGTGATGATCTCCGCACCCTTCAAGATTCTGCTGTTCGTGCTGGTGGACGGCTGGAACCTGGTTGTGGGTTCGCTGATGAAGAGTTTCTACTGACATGACACCCGAATCCGCCATTCAACTCATCCGAGGCGCGTTGATGACCGCCATGTGGATCTCCGCGCCGCTGCTGCTGATCGCGTTCGTAGTCGGTGTTGTGATCAATTTGATCCAGATCGTCACGTCGCTGCAGGATTCGGCGTTCAGCACGATTCCGCGGCTGGCGGTGTTCCTGGCCGGCTTATTAATCCTGTTGCCGTGGATGACGTCGCGGCTGGTGGCTTACACGATTGTGCTGTTCGGCGATTTGGCGAAGCATGCACGCTGAGCTGAGCATTCCCTTAACGCTGCTGATGGGGTTTGGCCTGACACTGCTCAGGTTCACGGGCATGTTCGTGTTTCTGCCGTGGCCGGGAGCGCAGGCAGGACCTACGGTCGCCCGGGTCGCGTTTGCAGTCGGATGCACTATCGCGCTGCAATCGCACTGGCCGCGGATCGACGCGGTGCCGACGGTGTCGCAGCTGGTGGCGTGGGCGGTAGGCGAGGCCGCGCTCGGCCTGTTTGTCGGACTGGCAACAGCGTGGCTCGCCGAGATCTTCGTGATTGGCGCGCAGGCGTTAAGCGTGCAGGCAGGCTACTCCTTTGCGTCGACGTTCGATCCCAACACGCAGGCCGATTCCGGCATCCTGCAGATCTTCGCCCAACTCGCGGCCGGGTTGCTCTTCTTCACGACGGGCATGGATGGAATCGTGATACGGCTGCTGGCGCGGAGTCTGGACACGTGTCCCGTTGGCACATTTATCCTGCATCCGTCGATGGCGCAGGCGCTGATCCGGCTCGGGGCGGAGTCGTTCGTGCTGGCGGCCCGGCTTGCCCTGCCGGTCATCGGGCTGCTGTTTCTTGTGGACCTGGTGATGGGCGTGGTTGGCCGGGTGAGCGCGCAGATGCAGATCATCGGCCTTTCGTTTCCGCTAAAGATGCTGGCGGCGCTGCTGCTGCTGAGCTCTCTGCTGACCGTTTTCCCACAGCTGTACGTACAACAAAGCGCCCGTGTGGTGGGAGTGATTCAGGAATATGTCCGACAATCGCACTGAGCAACCCACCCAGCAAAAGCTGCACAAAGCGCGCGAAAAGGGCCAGTTCCCCGCGGCAAAGGAGCTGGTCGGCGCGCTGCAGTTTTTCATTGTGGTGCTGATTGTCAGCCGCGCGATGCCGGGCTGGTGGGAGCTGTCGCAGCAGGGGATGCGCGAGGTGCTGCTGGCCAGCTTTCGGCGCGACTGGACGCAGGTGGACCTGATTCACCATGCCCGGCGGCTGGTGATGGGCGCGTTTCTGCCTCTGGGAGCAGCAGCGGGGATCGTGGCCGGCCTCACGCTGTTGCTGCAGCTGGGGACAACCAACTTCGGCATCCATCTGGGTGCGCTGTCGCCCAACTTCAACAGGCTGAACCCGCTCAACCGGCTGAAGGAGATTCCGAAGCAGAACTTTCCGCACGCAATCCAGGCGCTGCTTTTGCTGATGGTGCTGTTGTGGATCATCTGGGCGGTGGCGCGGGAGCAGCTTCCCATGCTGCTGATGCTGCCGCTGTCGCCGGTTCGTACGGGCATTGTGCAGATCGCGGCCGCGGCTTCCGGGGTGCTGTGGAAATCGACGATGATCCTGCTGCTGTTCGGTGTGGTGGAAGGGATGCGGCAACGGCTGCTGTACACCGACCAGTTGAAGATGAGCAAGCAGGAGATTCGGGACGAGCACAAGGAGAGCGAGGGCGACCCGCAGATTAAGGGTCGAATCCGCAGGTTACGGCGCGATTTGTTGCGCCGCCGCATGATGCAGGATGTACCGACGGCCACGGCCGTTATCGTGAACCCGACGCATTACGCGGTGGCGATTCGCTATGACCCGGCGAGCATGAGCGCGCCGAAGCTGGTGGCGAAGGGTCGGAACTACCTGGCGGCCCGGATCCGCGAAGTGGCTCGCGAAAATGGCGTAACGATTGTAGAGAATCCGCCGCTGGCGCGCGCACTATATGGATCTGTGGATGTAGGACGCGATATCCCTCCCGATTTTTACCGCGCTGTGGCGGAGGTTCTGGCTTATGTGTATCGCATTACGGGAAATCGCTCAATTGCGGGGTAAAGGGACTTGGCAGAAAGCAACTCAACCACACTCAAACTACCGGTAAACAACTGGGCCGAGATGCTGGTGCCGATGGGCGTGCTGGCGATCATCCTGGCGATGATCACGCCGCTGCCGTCCATCCTGCTCGACCTGCTGATTGTGTGCGACATCATGCTGTCGGTGGTTGTGCTGATGGTATCGATGTACCTCCTGAAGCCGACCGACTTCACCGTCTTCCCCACCACTCTGCTGTTGCTGACGCTTTTTCGGCTGGCGCTCAATATCTCCTCGTCGAGGCTGATTCTGCTGAACGGCAACACTGGTACGAGTGCCGCCGGACATGTCATTGAAGCCTTCGGCAACTTTGTTGTGGGCGGCAACTACATCGTCGGCGTGGTGATCTTCCTGGTGCTGATTGCCATTCAGTATGTGGTGATCAACCATGGCGCCGTCCGCATATCGGAAGTGACTGCGCGGTTCACCCTTGATGCGTTGCCCGGCAAGCAGATGTCGATCGACGCGGACTTGAACTCGGGTCTGATCGACGAGACCGAGGCTCGGAAGCGGCGGCGGGAGCTGGCAGCCGAGGCTGAGTTTTACGGCGCGATGGACGGTGCCTCGAGGTTCACGCAGCGCGATGCTGTGGCCTCGATTCTGATTACCGCCATCAACATTGTCGCGGGCTTCCTGATCGGGGTCCTGCAACACGGGATGGAACTGCCCCGCGCCTTGCAGACCTACACGATTCTGACGATCGGCGACGGCCTGGTGACCGTGATTCCGGCGCTGATGATTTCCGTCGCAGGCGCATTGATTGTTACGCGCGCTACGTCTGAGGAGCGCCTGGGGACGGAGTTCCAGAAGCAGGTATTCGGCAAGCCGGAGCCGCTGATGCTGGCCGGGGGCGTGCTGGGGATACTGGGGCTGTTTCCAGGACTGCCGACCATTCCGTTCCTGGGTTTCGGTGCTGGCCTTGGCTGGCTCGGCTATCGCATGAAGCAGGCGCAGAATAAGCCTCAGCAGGCGGCGGCCGCGGCCACGGCTCCTACGGCGAATCCGAAGGAAAATCTGGAAGCGCTGATGAAGGTGGATGCGATGTCGATTGAGGTGGGCGGCGGACTGGCCAGCCTGGTGGCTGGCGGGGCGAGCTCACCACTGATCCAGAAGATCGGCGCCATCCGGCGGCATTTTGCGGGCACAAGCGGCTTTCTCATGCCTCCAGTCCGCGTGACCGACAACGTGATGCTGAAGCCTCGCGAATATGTGCTGATGATCAAGGGCGGCGAGGCTGGACGTTTCGAACTAAAGCAGGGCTGCGAGATGGCGATCCCGACGCCTCGCGCGACGGGGATGGATGGTATCGAGACAAAAGAGCCCGCGTTCGGTCTTCCGGCGCTGTGGATTACAGCGGACCGAACCGACTCGGCGCGTCAGGCCGGATACACGGTGGTGGATGCGCTGAACGTGCTGGGCACGCATCTGACTGAACTGGTGCGGCGCAACTCCCACGAGATCTTCACGCGCCAGGACACGAAGGCATTTCTCGACCGGGTGGGAGCGGATTCGCCCAAGGCTGTCGAGGAACTGGTGCCGAAGCTGTTGACCATGCCCGCGGTGCAGCGCGTGCTGCAGAATCTGCTGCGGGAGCAGGTTTCGATTCGCGACGGGCTGTCGATTGTGGAGGCGCTCGGCGAGGCGGCGGGAACTACCCGCAATCCAGTGCTGTTGACCGAGTATGTCAGGCAGGCACTGCGGCGCACGCTGGTGAAGCCGCTACTCTCAGGGACCGGTGAATTGAAAGCGTTCTTCCTGGACCCGTCGCTTGAACATTCCGTTGAGAAGACTGTCGAGCATTCTGAACTAAATAGTGTGGCCGCACTCGCACCGCAAACGGCAAGAGACCTGATTGGGAAGGTGCAGAGGACCGTGGAGAATCCACAGGCCCCGGCGGTGCTGATTGTCAGCACCGGAGCACGGTACTTCGTACGGCAATATCTGGAAGCCAACCTTCCGAACCTTCACGTGTTGGCGCATAACGAGATTCCGAGTGGGCTGAAGATACAGTCGCTCGGGCTGATTCAGTAGGAGAAACTGCTTGGACTTCAAATCCTATTACGGTTCGTCGATCCGCGAGGCGCTGCAGGGTGCGCGGAAAGAGCTGGGTCCGGAAGCGGCGATTCTGGCATCGCGTCAGACCGAGGACGGGTCAGGACGCTACGAAGTGGTTTGCGGGGTGATTCCCGCCAGCATCGGATCTGGTAAACAGGGGCCGGCGGCGGAGAACGGGCAGGGCCGTCCGCCTGTTGCCCGCCGCATTGCAGCCGAACGGCCGGCACCGCAGCCTGAGCCAGTGCCCAAACCTGTGGCCGAGCCGCAGTCCGGAATGTCGAAACTGCGTCGCAAATTCGACGGCGTTCGGGACACCCTGACGGGAACTCCGAGCAACCCCGCCGAGACACTGCTCGATCAGCTTTGGCTTAGCCTGATTGCAGACGGCTTTGGCGAGGACCTCACCAACGAAGTCGTCACCGGGGTTCGCCGCCGGTCACGTGGGCTGGATTTCCAGGTGGCTCTGATGGACGAGCTGGTCTCGAGGACCAGGCTGGATGCCTCGCTGGGGCGAGGTTCGGGCAAGCGCAGGATCACGGCTCTGGTTGGCCCTCCTGGTGCGGGCAAGACGAGCCTGCTGGTGAAGCTGGCTGTTCGTTACGGCCTCACGGGTCGCCGGCCGATGCGGCTGGTCAGCCTCGACGGCTCGAGGGTGGGCGGCGTTGACGCGCTGGAGCGGTATGCGTCCGGCATGGCTACTCCGCTGGAGGTCGTCGAGACCGGTATGGCTCTGGCGCAAACGCTGGACACTCAGGCCGAAGCCGGTCTGATCCTGATCGATACGCCAGGTCTGTCGCCGTCGGACATGGGCGCGGCGCAGGAGTTCACGACGGTGCTGGCCCGGCACCCCGAAATTGACGTGCAGCTTGTAATCCCTGCAACGATGTCTCCGGCCGACATGAAGGCAACGTTCGAGCGCTTCCGGCCGCTGCTGCCGTCACGCATTGTGGTCACACATACCGATGCGGCCGTATCCTGCCGGGCAGCGGTGGGACTGGCGATGGCCCACGAACTACCACTGTCGTTTGTCAGCACCGGGCCGTCGGTGCCGGAGGACCTCGACGAGGCTTCTGTGAGCGGATTGCTCCGTCCCGCGGCGGCTCAGCCGAAGGCAAGGAGCGCGGTGTCCGCCGCCTGACATCTATGCAAGCGGCCCGGGAACAGCTCATTCTCGATCACCTGCCTCAGGTGCGGTGGATTGCGGCGTGCATTCACGAACGCCTGCCCGCATCGATCAGCCAGGAGGACCTGGTTTCGACCGGCATCGTCGGGCTGATCCAGGCGATCGACCGCTTCGATCCGGCTCGAAACGCTTCCCTGCGCACGTATGCTGAGATTCGCATCAGGGGAGCGATTCTCGACAGTATTCGCGGACTTGACGGGATTGACCCGCACAAGCGGAAGCGGGTCCGGGTGGTGGAGACCGCGATCACAAAATTGCAGCAGCGCAACGGATCGGCTCCGGCAGAAGAGGAAATCGCGGCAGAACTGGGACTGAGTTTGACCGAGTATCAGACCTGGCTGACGGAGTTGCGCGGAGTGAGTCTGGGCAGTCTGGACAGTTCGGGCACGGAATCGGAATCCGGCATGATCGCCTTTCTGGCCGACCCGCATTACGAAGATCCGGCTGTTGCCATTGAACGCAATGAGATGCGGGCACTGTTGACCGAGGGAATTCGCTCGCTTCCGGAGCAGGAACAGCTGGTACTCGATTTGTACTTTCGTCAGGAACTGACTCTGGCGGAAATTGGCCGGGTGCTCAACATGCATTTCACGCGGGCTTCGCAAATCAAGGTGCAGGCTGTCCTGCGACTTCGAAGTTTTATCGAATCACGGCTAAAGAAGCGGAGGATGCCCGTCACGGGCTGATTATGGAAACCAACGGACACGCGCTTTCACAGGAAGACATAGATGCACTATTTCAATCCCAAACCGGTGCTCAATCGAATGCTTCCCGAATGGCGCTCGCCCAGCGCTACGATTTCCGGCGGTCCGACCGCATTCCCAAAGAACAGATTCGAGCTTTGCGTGCGGTCCACGACACGTTCGCGCGCAGTCTGGCGTCGAGCCTGTCGGCCTACCTGAGGACGTACGTCACGGTCAACCTCATCTCCGTGGAGCAGCTTTCGTTTCGCGAGTTGATGGGCTGTTTGCCTTCGCCGACCTGCCTGTCCGTGCTGCGGATGAAGCCGTTTGACGGTATCGCCATCCTGGAAATGAACCCGGGACTGGCGTTTCCAATGATTGAACTGCTGCTGGGAGGCGGGAAAATCAAGCCGCTGGTTGTGCAACGCGAGATGACCCTCATCGAACAGCAGATTCTGAACGGTCTGCTGGCCTTGATTCTGCAAAACCTGGCGCTGTCATGGCAGGGCGTGGCGACGGTGGAGTTCGCCGTTGACAGCCACGAGACGGAACCGGGGCTGGTACACGTGTTGCCGCCGAACGAAGCAGTTGTGAGCATCGCGACCGAAATTCAGCTGGGCGAAACGTCGGGCATGATGACGATCGGTATGCCGTCGAGCATCGTCAAGCTGCTCCGTCAGAAATCCGACCAGCAATGGACGGCCCGGCGCTCCAACGCGACCGACGATGAGATCGAGAGGACGCTCGGGCATGTTGAGATGTCAATGCTGGATCTGGAGGCGCGGATTGAGGGATCCGTGGTGCGCTTCGACGATCTGCTGGAACTGAGCGAGGGCGACATCCTGCAGTTCGAACAGCGGACCACCGAAATGGTGTCGCTGATGGTGAACAAGCTGCCCAAGTGGCGCGGCCGCGTGCAGGTGAACGCAGGCCGGAAGGCTGTCGCGATCCAGAAGGCCTGCTGACAAGTCGGGCGTTTACGGCACTTTCATCGGTGGCGGCGCGCAGTCACCGGCCAGATCGTGCATGATGCGGCGAAGTCGAACGGTCAGGTTGGCGGGCTGGCTGGTGTCGATGGGCCAGGGTGCGAATCCGATGAGCTGAGTCTTGCGTTCGACCCAGAGTTGCACTTCCCGGCCATGGTACTGTATGACTTCGATCCGGCCGGATTTGCAGTGTTGGCCGGTGGACTGCCGGGCAGCTGCGCGGTTGCCCTGAGGGCTGGACGGCCCCCAGTCCTCCAGAAATCTGTCGAATGGGTATTCCCGGCAGGGCTTCTCGTACGAACACCCCCAGAACTGGTAGGCGCTCTTGTAATCGCCGCCTTTCAGCGCGGCGAGGAAATGCGCAACCTGTTGCTTCTCAGAGTGGTCACGCAGCCAAAAGAAGATGACAACGCCGGCAATCACGGCCAACAGGGCAGCCAGAATGCCGAGTTTGAGATGCCGTTCCCGCCGAGCCTCCCTGACGCCGTAGCTGTCGAGGTAGCTCATATCCTGTTCTCCTACTTAACAGGATAGGCCTTGTCGTAGGCCGCGGTGGCCTCTTTTGTGAACTCGAGCGCGGGTTTGAAGTGGACGGTGTTCGAGATGTCGATCACGAGATCGAGGGTTCGCTCGTCCGCCATCTTTTTGACGATTTCCTGCATGCGTTTGCCGACCCGCTCCAGAATTTCGTTGCGGGACCGGTCGACATCGGCCTGCAGGTCTTCGGTCAGGCGGGTGAGTTCGCGCTGGCGGCGCTGGCCCTGCGCTGTCAGATTCTGCTCTTCCTGTGCGGTGATCCTGCCCTGACCGCTCTGCAGTTTGCTTTGTAGTCCGGCAATCTCGTTTTGAATTCTCTCGATCTCGGTCTGGCGCGGCTTGAAGGTAGCTTCAAGCTGAGCCTGGGCCTTCTTGATCTCGGCCGTTTCCAGAACGGCCTGCTGAGAATTGATGACCGCGATCTTCGCCTGGGCGGGCAGAAGGACAGAGGCGGCGAGCAGAGCAAAGGCAAGGCGAATCATGGGATTCCGTACAACTCCAGTTTTCGTAAATTCTCTCTAAGGTTAGCAGACTTGCGGAGCCGTCACTGCGAGAAAGTCGAACCAGGCGGCTGCGCGAAAAAAGCGCGAAGAAAAACTCGTGGGCGGGCAGGGGTTGCCGATAAGAGCAGTGAAGAGTGGAGAGAAGGAGGCAACGATGATCTACCTCACAAGGATCAACCGGACGCCGTTGATTTTGAATTCGGATCTGATCGAGAACATACAGTCGACACCCGACACCATCATCGGCCTGACCAGTGGCAGAAATTATTTGGTGCTCGAGCCACCGGAAGAAGTCATCGACAAGATCGTAAAGTTTCGGCAGCGCCTGCTTGACCGACCGGGGGTCTCTTGAATGGCAGCGGCAAGGTCCGGCTGGTGCCGGACCTTGCGTCAATCCTTGGACTGGTGGTCGGTTTTGGTGGAATTTTGGGTGGTTTGGTGCTGGAGGGCGGGAGGCTTTCCGATATTGCTCAACTGACCGGAGCGCTGATCGTCATCTCGGGTACCCTCGGCGCCGTCATGGTAACCACCCCACCAAAGATTCTGATGGGTGCGGCAGCCCGGCTGTGGCTGGTGCTGATGGAGCCCCGATACTCGGCGGCCGACGTGATCTCTGGGCTGTTGTCATACAGCAACAAGGCCCGCCGCAATGGGATCGTCTCGCTGGAAGCAGAGGCGGATATGGCTTCCGATCCGTTCCTGAGAAAAGCACTGACGCTGGCAGTGGACGGGACCGAACCAGCGGAACTGCGCAACATGATGGAACTGGACATGGAGCTGGAGGCGCAGAAGGGAAAAGCTGAGGCGCGCGTGTACGAAGCGGCCGGCGGTTACTCACCGACCATCGGCATCATTGGCGCTGTGCTGGGGCTGATCCAGGTGATGAAGAATCTACAGGAGATCGACAAAGTTGGGCACGGCATCGCAGTGGCCTTCGTGGCGACTGTGTATGGTGTTGGGCTCGCCAACCTGCTTCTGCTGCCGGCTGCCAGCAAGATTAGAACCCGCGTCGACGAGAAGTTGCGAATTCAGGCGCTGGTGGTAGAAGGCGTGTGCGCCATCGTGCAGGGAGCCCACCCGAAGATGATCGAAAGCCGGCTGGAGGCGTTTGCGCCAGGTAAACCTAGCCCGGGCGGTTCGTTCCGCAGAGCTGACGGATTTGTCAGGGAGAGTGTGTGATGCAGGGCATTCGCAGGCGGGAAGAACCACACCCAAACCATGAGCGGTGGCTGGTTTCCTACGCAGACTTCATTACCCTGATGTTTGCGTTCTTTGTAGTGATGTACGCCTCATCGCAGTCTGACAAGGATAAGGCCCGGCAGTTGTCGCAGGCGGTGGAGAAGGCCCTGAGTGAGGGTAGCGTACCGCCAAAAATCAATGAAATGATGCACGGGAAGGTGAAGAGCGGGTCCCTGATTCCAGGGCGTCCACCCACGAACCTCGACAAACTGGAGCCGTCTCTCGATGAGCTTCGACACGCACTGCGCGGGGACATCGCCAGTGGCCGGCTGGAAGTACGCATGGAAAAGCGCGGACTGGTGATCAGTCTTCGGCAGGCTGCCTTTTTTCCCACCGGCGATGCCCTGGTCGCCACGGCAGGTTACGAAGCACTTGCCACCGTGGCAAAAACCCTGGCGCGCATACCCAATCCTGTGCGTCTGGAAGGTCACACCGACTCGGTACCGATTAAGAACGGGAGATTTCCCAGCAACTGGCATTTGTCAGCTGCCCGGAGCATCGCGATGCTGGATCTGCTGACAGAAAAGTTCGGCATCCCGGAGGCGCGCCTGGCGGCCGTAGGATACGCGGACACAGTCGCCGTCGACACGAATGAGACGGAGGAGGGCAGGGCGCGAAACCGCAGGGTCGACATAATGGTACTTAACGAGAACTCTTACAGCCGAGAGCCGGTACAGGAACGTGCGGCACCGCCGAAGGGGCCATGAAGAGGAGCACCTGGGGGCTAGGCGCAGGCGGCCATAACTACGGACTCGCGCCGTTCCTCCAGGCTTCGAACCCGGGCCAGAAGTGTGGTCCGCTTCATCCGAAGCAGTTCTGCGGCGCGTGCCTTGTTGCCGTTGGAGAGGGCCAGAGCCTGCTGGATGAGTGACCACTCGAGACGGCTGACCGTGGCTTCGAAATCGAGACCTTTGTCTGAGACGAGCGTTTCTGCTGTGAGGGACGCGGCGGCAGCAGGGGTGGATGTTCCCGCACGGAGAACAGGGAAATCGCCGGCCTCGACCACGTCACGGTCGCCGCTGAGTACTACCGCGGTTTCAATGGCGTGTTCCAGTTGCCGGACATTACCCGGCCAGGGGTGGGCTCTCAGGCGGTCCACGACTCCGGCGGCAAGGCGCTTAAGCGGCAGACCCTCGTTGTGGCAGACGCGGGCGGTGAAATGGTCGGCCAGCGCGGGAATGTCGGCGGTCCGCTCGCGGAGGGGCGGGATGTGAAGCGGCACAACGTTCAGCCGATAATACAGGTCTTCACGAAACAGCCGTTGTTCAACGGCCTGCTCAAGGTCGATATTAGTGGCAGCCAGGACCCTGACGTTGAGGCGTGTGGTTTCCGAAGATCCGAGCCGCTGCACCTCGCGCTCCTGAAGGACGCGAAGAAGCTTGGCCTGGAGTTCGAGGGGCAGGTCGCCGATCTCATCCAGAAATATAGTGCCCCCGTTGGCCTGTTCAAATCGGCCTGCGCGGCTGACGGCAGCTCCGGTGAAGGCGCCCCGGACATGCCCGAACAGCTCGGCTTCAATAAGCGTCGCGGGAATGGCGCTGCAGTTCACGGCAACGAAGGGCATGTGTCCACGGCCGCCGGCCTGGTGAATCGCGCGCGCAACCACCTCTTTACCTGTGCCGGTTTCGCCGGTGATGAGCACGCTGGAGCGGCGGGCGGCAACAAGCCGGATTACGTCGAGCATTCGCTGCATGCCCTCGCTCTGCCCGACCAGGAGGTTTCTCCATGGCTCCTCGCGACTGGAGGAGTGACGGCGCTGCCGTGCTTCGAGGTTCGACAAACCAGCCGCCTCAATAGTGGAAGTGATCCGCTCGGGATCCGAGTCGCCGTTCCAGACGTGCCAGGCGCCAAGTCGAATCAGGCGGATGATGTCGTCGCTTCCGGCTTCAGAACACGCGAAGACAACGGGCACACCGGGGTCGGCGCGCAGGAGTTCCAGCAGGATGTCGTCGGCCCGGTCTGTTGGCGCCGGGGCATCAATAACGACCACGTTCACGCCCGCGTTGCGGACAAGAAGGAGGGCTTCTGACACCGTCCCCACATGGATCCAGTGCAGTCGGGAGGCGCTGTGTGGCGCTTTCCAGTGGCGGCCAGGCTCACAGAGGTGGAGGCAAAGTACGTTCATCGGTTCATTACCCTCGCGGCAGGATTTTAGCATTCGCTGTCAAAAAGCTGACTGAAAACAGATAGTGCAGTGGAGGGCCGGAAATTCTCTTATGGGTTTTTGGCAGGTTTTACGTAGCCCGAGCGTGCTGGTCAGGAACGTGCAAGGCTGTGAGTCGCCATGAGCATCACAGCAGATCCGGTACGCAGTGCCCCTTCCGTCGACTTTACCCAGTCGGCGCAACGCAGAACCAGCTCAGGAGCCTCCGGCTTCGATCGCCAGCTTGCAGACGCGGTGTCGGGAATTACACGCAGCAGCGCCCGCGCCTCCGGCGACCTTCGCCTCAATATGAGGCAATCCACAGAACCTGTACGCGGCAACCCGGTTGTGGCGCCGCCTGTGTCGACACCGGCCACGCCAACTCCAGCCGCGACAACACCAGCTCCGGAGACACGGACCGTGGGTAATCCGTTCGCGACACAATCCCCGGCTCTGCCGGCAGCCTCCGCGGCAAAACTTGCGGAGCCAACTCAAACATCGTGGTCCCTGTGGGATGGTCCGCGGGACTCTCGTGACGCGCTTCCGATCGGCGGCGGTATCACCACTGCTTCCGGAGCGCCGAAGATCGTGGAGAACGCGGCAGCCGCCCGGAATCAGTACAACTACGTCGGTCCGGGAGCAAAGAATCCCTATTTCACCAATCCCGGCAACCCTCTGCGGGAGGGCTATGTCCAGGGGTTCAACAACTGGTTTCTGAACAATCCGGCGATTCTGGGGCCGAACAACAAGTCGACGCCGGCAAACCCGGTCTATTACTCGACTGAGGAAGGAGCTCAGGAGGCGTTACGGCTGGTCCAGCAGCATGAACCGGGTGCACAGCTGGCTTCGCGCACCTGGGGAGGTGGCCCGTTCATTTCAAACCAGCCGATGTTCTTCGTCACACTCCCCAATGGTAAGGAACTGAACGCGGGAGGAATTCTGGAAGGCTATTACAGCCATGGATGTGGAGTGTCGGTGTCTTCGGATCTGGAACTCGAAAGGTCGGTCCGGCTGGCATAGCGGGTCGGGTTCGTTGTTCCATTTTGGAACATAAATGTGAGAGTATTCCGACCGAAACGGCACCAAGGGATCAGGATGGATTCGCAACGCGCACTGCTTGAAGGCTGGCCGGCTGATTTTGCCCGGTCCCTGGAAATGATGACTGGATCGGCGGTGCGGGTTGCCGCTGAGCCGGGACCAGCCGCCTCCTCACTTTGGTGGGAGAACCGGCTTACTGGAGATCCTCCGCTTCGCCTTTCTGTGGGCGCCAGCCGTGAGGCGTGGTTTGGCATTGGGTCGGCGGTGCTTGAAGCTGCCGGGGTGGAAGGCAGCGACGAAGCCGAGATCCGGAGCACCTATCTGGAGTTGGTGGAGCAGGCAGCCAGCGCCGTGGCAGGCAGTCTCAGCAAGCCCGGCCAGCGAGTCGAGAGCCAGTCAGGTGCCGAAGCAGCGGCACCTGAGGGAACCCGGCATCGCGTCACGGTCGAGTTGGGCGACCACACGTTCGCCATCGAACTGGTAGCACAAGCCGATGGGTCTGTCGCCATCAGGCAGCAGGAACAACCGGCGACCATGGCGGCCGCGGCCGGCGCTGGAGGCGGGCCGGCCTTAACAGCCGGTTCCACCGAACAATCGGGCGGTTGGGGACTGGGTCCGCCGAGCCGCACAATGGACGCACTGCTGGACGTCCACCTTCCCGTGAGCATATCGTTCGGCCAGGCGCGTATGCCGCTGAAAGACGTGCTGAAACTTACGGCCGGAACTGTGGTCGAGTTGAACCGGCAGCCTGAAGATCCGGTCGACATTATCGTGAATGACTGCGTGATCGCAAGAGGCGAAGTGGTAGTTGTGGACGGCAACTATGCGGTCAGGATCCAGTCCATTATTGGCAGGCAGGAGCGGCTGGGTCTGCGCATCGGAAAATCGGATAACGGGAGGGCGGGCTCATGATCGCGCAGATGCTGTCGGTGGCAAAGCGGCTGTTCGGAACCATCATTCTCGGCGGACCGCCGGCCGTGACGGGCTCACAGGTGGCGGTTCCCATCGCGCCGCAGCGGCGGGAACACCCGCGTTCGGGCGCCATGGTCCGTCTCGTGGAAGTTCTCGTGTCTCGCCCGGATGTCACGGCAGCTGAGGTGGCGCCGGAGCTTGGTATATCGGTGTCCTATGCACGTACTCTGTTGCGCCGCGCAAGGGGAAGCTCTCCGTCACCGGCCACTGAAGTACGCAACACGGGCCTGTTCCAGGCGAGGACACCGGACACCAGCGTCGCGGAAATCATGAGCCGTCTGACGTCTGCGGAGCGAGAACTCCTGGAAATTCGCTCGCGACGCATCGGTCCGAAGGGCCGGTGGGACATTTCCTGCCGCGCGGAAGTAATCCGGCGCAGTCTGGCCGGAGAGACCTCAGGACAGATTGCCTCCGCACTTGGAGTGCCTGAGGGCGAGGTCCGGTTCATTCTGAAAATTCAGCGGCTGCTGATGAAAGCAAGTTAAAATTCCCCTCTAAAAATTCCCTCGCGGTTCGATAAGTAGTTGTGAAGGGAACGCGAATATGAAGATCTCGGAAAGCACTCACGCCAGCTTTCTGGATTCTGTGCCCGGACAGCGCAGGCGAAGCACTGAGGCCAGAGAGAACACCCCCACCGATTTCCAGAGTCTGTCGATGCCGTCAATTCTGGCCCTGACAGAGGCGAATCACCCGGCACGAGAGAGCTTCCTGTCCGCGCTCTCGCAGTCACTGAAAAACGGACTGTACACGTGCGAACCGGAGCAGGTCGCCGACGCCATCCTGACCCGCGGTTTGGACACGGAGGCCCCAGTTGAGCAATAACGATTTGATCGAGAAGATTCGCACGGCTCTCTGCAATGCTGCCGAAGCATTGTGCCGGATGGATGCCGCATGCGTGGAACGGGCTGAGACGCTGATCGATGAAGCTCTGCAGCTCAGCCGCTCTCTGGTGGCTAACGGGAGCGTGCGACCGGACGACTGGCCAGCGGCAGAGCTTCTGCTGTGCCGGCAGATGGCCGATAACACCAGCCAGTTTTGGGAGCGCCGGCGCGCGGCGAAAGGCTCTGCCACCGACGACACTCCATCGCTTTTCTGGATGGGCTGAGGAGATTAACACCCATGCCAAATATGTTTTCCACAATGCGGTCGGCCGCCACCGCGCTGGACGCACTCCAAAAGGCTGCGTCGGCTTCTCAGAATAATGTCGCTAACGCCTCCACGCCTGGATACGCCAAACAGCGCGTGCTGATCACCGCGATGCCGTACGACCCAGGGCAGCAGTTGTCGGGTGGCGTCGAAGTGACGCGAATGGTGACCACTCGCGACGAGTTTGCCGAACAGGCTGTGCGCGATCAGACTTCCGCGCTGGGCTCGGCAGGTGAAAAGGCCGCGCAGATGAGCTTCCTTGAGGGCAACTTCGCTCTCGACGACGCCACCGGAATTGCCGCCCGCATGGATGACCTGTTTACCACGTTCAACTCCTGGGCGATTGCCCCGCTTAGCGTGTCTGAGAAGACCTCCGTTATCAGCGCAGCGCAGAACGTGGCCGAGGCCTTTCGTACAACCGCGGAATCCCTGCAGGAATCCGCCCGCAGCTCCGAGGTCCGCATTCAGTCGACGTTCGACCGCATTGATGACATTGCAGAGCGCATCCGCTCTCACAACGTCGAAGTACGGGTTAACGGAAAAACAGAGGCCGGCAGTGAAGCTACGGTCCACTCCGACCTCGAAGAACTCGCGCAGTACGTCGACTTTCAGACGCTGTGGCAGAACGACGGCACAGTAACGGTGCTGATCGGTCGCCAGACCGCACTGGTTACGGGAGACCAGAAGTTCCAGTTCAGGGTCTCGCCGGATCCAGCCGCACCGCTGGCCGGGTTGTCAGGCGCGACGCCGAAGCTGCAGATCATCGATCACACGGGAGCCGATGTCACGGCCACGATGAAATCCGGTCAGTTGGGCGCCTTATTCGAATTCCGCAATTCGACCATTCCCGACCTTGCCGGCAGTGTGACCCAGGCAGGCGATTTGAACCGGCTTGCCAGTGGATTTGCCGACCGCATTAACCAGATAGTGACCGGGGGCGACCCGAATGCGGTGAAGCTGTTTACGTATTCGAGCCTGGGTTCGGCCGCTCAGTCGATGCAGGTTCCGGCGGGAATGACAACCTCAATTTTATCTGCCGCCGATCCGTCCGCATTACCCGCTTCAGCCAACGGAAAAGCGCTCCAGCTGGCAGCTCTGGCCCATCCAGGAAGCGCGCAGGACGAAATCGACGGGCTGAGCTACGTTAGCTTCTTCGGCAATGTTTCCGCTGGAGTAGGACGGCTGTCGCGCGAGGCGGATCAGGCTCTGATTTCACACCAGCAGTTACACGCCCAGGCGTTGAGTGTCCGGGAAGAGATTTCCGGTATTTCCCTCGACGAGGAAGCGGTGTCGCTGGTGGCGATTCAGCGCACGTACGAGGCGACCTCGCGCATGATCGCAGCCATTGATGAAATGACCAAAATCGCTGTGAATCTGGGAAGGAACTGATAACTCATGAAGACCTACACGAACGCGCAGTCGGCGAGATTTCTGGCTGACCTGGAGCGCGTAGACAAACGCCAGGCAGTGGTCCAGCGTGAGATCTCCTCCGGGTACCGGGTCAACATGCCTTCAGACTCTCCGCAGGACATGATTGACATCGTGCAGCTGAAGTCCGACGTTGCGCGCTCTGGCGCAATTACGCAGACGCTCGGCCGAGTTCAGGCAGAAGTCAATACCTCCGAAGCCGGGCTGGAAGTTGCCGTGAAGCTTGTGGAACGGGCGCGAACGATCGCCGCGCAGACCGCCACCGGGACAGCGGAGAATCGTAAAGGCGTCGCGCTGGAAGTCAGGGAAATCCACCAACAGCTCATCGACATCACGAAGACAGTATCCTCGGGCAGATATGTCTACAGCGGTGATGCCGATCAGACTCAGCTGTACAGCGCAGACTGGACGCAGGCCGCCGGAGGCGTAGTTCGGCAGGCGCAGCCTGGAAACACGCGCCGAATTCAGGACATCAACGGCACGTCATTCAGCGTGACTCGGACGGCAGGCGAGATCTTCGACACCCGCGACGCATTGGACCAGCCAGACTCCACTAACGTCTTCAACGCGGTTTACCAGTTGGGCAAGGCTTTGGAAAATGACGATGAGACTGGCGTTCAGAACGCAACGGTTTTGCTGGTATCGTCCCTCGACCACCTGGGCCGGCAGCTCACGTTTTTTGGCAACGCCCAGAATCGTGTCTCTCAGGCCATCACTCTGGCAAGTGAAGCCAGTGTTCGCAGCATAAAAGAGCTGTCCGATCGCCGCGATACCGACCTGACGAAGGCGATCGTCGATCTGTCGACACTCAAATTGCACCGGGAAGCAGCCCTGGGGGCGCAAGGACAGCAGCCGCGCACCAGCCTGTTCGACTACCTCGGGTAACCGACAGTTTTCTGACGCCAGACCTGGTGCGGCCGTCAGAAAAGCGACAGGGTGCCACCGCAAGTTGCTGTATTTGCAGGGACTGGATTGGCACTCCGCATGCTTGTGTAAACGTGCATGCTGAATCCAGTCGCAAACCGGGTGGAGCACTACCTCGATGTTCTGTCAGCGAAACAGAAGTTGACAGCCTCCAATATCGCGAACGCAGACACACCCGGATATCAAACTAAAGACGTCGATTTCGCCAGCGCACTCCAGAGCGCGTCCGGATCTCCGGTAGCGGCGACGGAGGTTGACGGGCTGGTGGCAAAACCAGACGGAAATAATGTGAACCTCGATCGCGAAGCTCGCAATCTTGCCGAGACCAGCCTTCGCTTTCAGATCGCCACCCAATATCTCCAGAACCAGATTCGGGCCACCAGGACGGCAATGTCGGAGGTGCGCGGATGAGCTTATTTTCCGCCATATCAGTCAGCGCCACCGGCCTCAGCGCGCAGCGAACACGTGCCGAAATTCTGGCGCAAAACCTTGCCAATGCCGATACGACTCGAACGCCCGAGGGTGGTCCGTACCGCCGCAGAGATGTCGTATTCGAAACTGCGGATGCATCTTCGTCGTTCCGGGGTCATCTCGATGAAGCGGGCGGCGGACTGACGGGTGTCAGAGTCAGCGAGATCCGCGTCGACGACACCGAAGCGCCGAAACGCTACCTTCCCGGTCACCCGGACGCCGACAAAGACGGCTATGTCGCCATGCCCCGCATCAACCCCGCTGAGGACATGGTGGATCTCATGGGCGCCTCAAGGGGTTATCAGGCCAATATCGCAGCCATTTCGGCGGTGAAAGACATGATTACGCGCTCCATCGAGTTGTTCCGGTAAACGCAAATGATCAACCCAGCCTCGGGAATAGCCCCAGTCAGCCCGCTTGCACCACTCTCCAGCCCGGCAGCCGGATCCGCCGCAGGTGGCAGTTTTTCGTCAGTGCTTCAGTCCGCCATTCAGAACGTGGAAGCGTCAGGCAGCGAAGCCAGCCAGCTCATGGACAAATTTATGGCAGGCGAGCCAGTCGACCTGCACACTGTCGCGCTGGCAGGGCAAAAAGCGGGTCTGCAATTCGAGATGTTAATTCAGGTACGCAACAAAGTAGTTCAGGCGTATCAGGAAGTCATGCGGCTGCAGCTGTAACCGAACCGGAGAATCAAGGTGAACTTCAAGCCGGTTACGGCACAATTCGGGCGGGTCTGGTCGGCGTTGACCGTGCCGCAAAAACTCAGCATCGCGATCGCGATTATTTCGATGGCGGCTGGGCTTGCCTGGTTCACAAACCGGCAGAAAGAGCAGGACTTCCGCCCTGCATTCACCGGGATGTCGGGCGAGGATGCCGGTTCTGTCGTGGCGAAGCTGAAGGAGTCCGGCGTTGAGTACAGACTGAGCGAAACCGGTGGCTCGGTGATGGTGCCTTCGGCGCGAGTCGCCGAAGTAAGGCTTCAGATGGCCGCTGCCGGACTGCCCAGGACAGGTCGAATTGGCTTCGAACTGTTCGACAAGACGAACCTCGGAACCAGCGACTTCGCCGAGCAGGTCAACTACCGGCGCGCGCTTGAGGGAGAACTGGAGCGAAGCATCCGCAGCATCTCTGAAGTGGAGCAGGCGCGCATACATCTCAGCTTCGCGAAAGACTCCGTGTTCACCGAATCGAAGCAGCCCGCCAAAGCAAGTGTGCTGTTGACGGTTCGCGCCGGCGCAAACGTAACGGAGGGCAACATCCGCGCGATGGTGCATCTGGTCTCGAGCGCGGTGGAGGGACTGGCACCGGAAGCAGTCTCCGTCACGGACTCGACAGGAAATTTGTTGAACAAGCCCAAAAAACCTCACACTGAGGGCGAAGCGTCCGACGAGTTAATTGAGTTCCGGCAAAAGCTGGAGCGCGATCTGACGGCGAAGGTGAACGCCACACTGGAACCCTTGCTGGGTGCGGGCCGTTTCCGCGTCGGCATGTCAGTGGACTGTGATTTTACCAGCGGCGAGCAGAGCGAAGAACTCTACGATCCAGAAAAGTCGGTGATGCTTACCTCGCAGAAGACCGAAGACGTTACCGGCACCGCCGGAAGCGGTGGTGTGCCCGGTACCGGATCGAATCTCCCTCGGCCTTCCACGCGGTCTTCAAGTGCTTCAGGCGGAATGACCCGCCGCACTGAGAACGTTACGTATCAGACAAGCCATACCGTACGTCGGACACGCCTGCCTCAGGGCGGGATCCGGCGAATCTCCGCATCGGTACTGCTCGACCAGAGTGTTCGGTGGGAGCTGCAGAACGGCAGGCAGAACAGGGTGCTGGTGCCTCCCACGCCAGAGAGCGTGCAGGCAATCAAGGAGCTGGTGTCGGCGAACGTCGGGCTGGTTCCGGCTCGCGGCGACCAGCTGGTAGTACAGAGCCTTCCGTTTGAGACCACGCTGAGTGTGGCGCCGCCTCCTATTCCAGCGGCACCGGCAGCGGCAGCGCCGGTGAAGACCGAC
>JAWXCM010000022.1:0-3934 GCA_034408745.1 Bryobacteraceae bacterium | reverse complement strand
GTCCCAGCCTATCCAACGATCACGAACGCCGCATTTCAGCGCCGCCGCCGATAGACTCAGTTGCGCCACCCACTGCTCGCGCCAAATCGCGACATACCATACCGTCTCCCCAATCTTTGCCAGTGCGCCCAGATAGTGGTGACTCGCCATTTGCTCTTGATAGCGCCCTTCCTCGCTTCGTTCGACGGGGCGTACCTGGATTTCCTTTAGTGCTTCGCTTGTGAATTCCGTCGATTCCATCCAAAGATTTATACCAGGAATTTTTGGCGTTGTCCAGCTTGTTAGATTAAACCGTTGAATTTAGAAGGAGTCTTTAGAAGAGCAAATCCACCCTGTAAAAGGACCGAGCTTAGATTGACTTGGGGACAGTAGTGGTGTACCATTCCTCAAGTCAAAAGGAGCAGACGAAATGATTGGAGATTTCTCCTCGCCCGGTCGCATCCCGCTTTTCTTACTGATCGGCCTTGCTTTGCTGTATCCACCGCTTGCGCAGCCGCAAGCGAATACCGCTACTCTTCACGGAACGGTGACGGACCCATCCGAAGCGGCAATCGCCGATGCTAGCATCACGTTGACCAACGAAGGGACGCAGGCGGTTACTGTGCAACGATCGGGCACTGGTGGGGAATTTGTCTTTGCCTTCGTACCGCCGGGAGTGTACACGCTGCGCATCGAGAGGGCCGGTTTTAAGACGCTGGCGGCGGCGGGGATCGCCCTCTCGGCCGGGCAGCAGGCGAGGCTGACCTACCGGCTCGATCTGGGTCAGGTGTCGGAAAGCGTGAAGGTGGAGGGCTCCGGCTCGCTGGTCAACACTGTATCGTCGGAGCAACTGAAGACGTTCGGGCCGGGCGAGATCCGGGAACTGCCGTTGCAGAACCGGAACTTCACGCGGATCCTGATTCTGACGCCGGGAGCGGTGCCGAGCACGGGAAGTTCGACTGGCGTGAATATGAACGGCGTCGGCACGAACGGCACCCAGTGGTCGCTTGATGGAACCAACGCGAGCGGGAATACGGGCGCGAACAGCCCGGGCGCCTACCAGGCTCCGAACCTGGTAGACATCATGAGCATCGAAGGCATTCAGGAAGTAAGCGCCGTCAAAGGCGTGATTCCGGCGGAGTATGAGAACGCCATTGGCGGACAGGTGAATCTGATCTCTAAGTCGGGCACGAACCAATGGCACGGGAGCCTGTTCGAGAATCACCGGAACCGTTCGCTCAACGCGCGGCTGCAGACGCTCGCCACCAAACCCGCTCTAACATTCAATCAGTTTGGCGGCTCGCTGGGTGGGCCAGTCAAGAAGGACAAGATCTTTCTGTTCGGAGTGTATGAAGGTTACAGGGAGCGAGAGGGCGCGTTTGTTCAGGGAAATGTGCCCACCGACAGCCTGCGTGCACAGTTACTGGCGGCAGTGCCGGCATACAAGATGACTCTCGATGCGTATCCGTCTCCCAATCAGCCCACCGCACCCAACGCAATCGTGGGTCTGTACAGTGGGGCGCAGGCGAGCCGGCGCGACGATAATCACATCGACGTGAAGGGCGACATCCTTTTCTCGTCCAGTAGCCGGCTTGCGGTGACGTTCAATCATGGGACTCCGATCCGGGAGATTCCTTCGCTCTTTCTGAACAACGACCGGTCCTGGACCAACAGCCTGAACCGGTTCAGTATCAGCCAGACGGTGAACAAGGCGACCTGGGTTTCCGAGACGCGTTTCGGGTATACCCGCACGATCCAGGTGCGCGGGGATGCGTTCTTCAACCAGAAGGATCCCAACCATCCGGATGAGGAGTTCACTGGAGCGCGCAGCATCCCGAGGTTCACGACGGGTTTTGGAATCGGAGGTCCCACAGCCGAAGCGAATCGGTCCGGCGGACCGATGACCACCATCTCGCAGAAGTTTGCCCGGTCCTCGGGGCGCCACTTTCTAAAGTTCGGCGGTAACTACAGTTACTTGATCGGTACTCGTAATAATCCGGAGAACCCGGGCTTGTTTTATCCGACGCTGGACTCGATGCTGCGGAACGCTCCGGCTTCTGGCACGGTCACTTTTGGCAATGGCGATTTCGACATGCGCACTTACGGATTTGGCGGTTTCTTCCAGGACGACTTCCGGGTGATGCCCAAGCTGACGCTGAATCTCGGCTTGCGTTACGACTTCTACTCCAACTTCCGCTCGGTGGGGAAGAAGGGTACTCCGGCTGCCGGACTGCACAATCCCTCGTTCATGAGCCAGGATGGGGCCTTCCGCGTTGGACAGTTCAACCCGGTGGATAAGCCCTTCAATCACGATCCGATCAACCTCGGTCCACGGGTCGGGTTCGCCTACAATCCGGACGGCCAAGGGAAGACGTCGATTCGCGGAGGGTTTGGGATGATGTTTTCGCCCAACACCCCCGAGATCGGCTGGTTTGCGACGGCGATTGCACCGAATATTCCGTCGCGGCAGGAACTTGGCCCGGCTAGTATCTCCCGCTTCAATGTGCGGTTCCCGATGTTCAACGCCGACTTCCTGCAGCAGGTGCAGCAACTGGCGCAGGAGGCCGGAGCGAGCCCGCGGAACGTGTTTCAGATCTTCAACAGCGATTTGCAGGCGCCTTACACGATGCAGTTCAGTCTGGACGTGCAGCGGCAATTGGGTCGGACGCTGGTCCTGAACACCGGCTTTGTGGGAACGCGCGGTGTGAAGCTGATCCTGTTCCGTGCGGCGAACCGCGTGGACCGGATCACTGGCTTGCGACCGAATCCGAACCTGTCGCAGCCGATCTACACTGATAATTCGCAGACCCTGAGTTATTACTCCTGGCAGTCGTCGCTCAAAAAGCGCTTTTCGAATAACTTGAGCTTTGATGTGAATTACACGTGGTCGAAGGGGTTGGGCACGGCGAGCGGCGATTTCGGGGCGTGGTTTGCGGGCGAGAACAGCAATTCGCTGAATCAGGAGTATTTCGATCTGCGGTCGGATTACGGACCGAGTTCTTACGATCTGACGCATCTGCTCACTGCGGGATGGGTCTACGAAGTGCCAGTGTTGGCGGGCCTGCAGTACCGGACCGTGCGTAATGCCTTGAGCGGATGGCAGTTGTCGGGGATTTTCCGGGCCAACACCGGGCTGCCCGTGACGGTGTCGCAGACATCCTCCATTCCGGGGCAGCGTGGGGAATATGTAGGAGGCGGGCCAGTGAAGTTGGACAACTATCGCGATACGCTACAGTATCTGAATCCGGCCGTGTTTACGCTGATTCCCGTCTCGGGTGCCTCCGGAGCGCCGATCCGCCCGGGCAACGTGGGCCGCGGGTCGATTCGGGAGCCGGGCCTGTGGAATCTGGACTTCAGTCTCGCCAAGGCGTTCGCGATCCCGCTTCGAGAGAAGATGCGGCTGCAGTTCCGGGCAGACATGTTCAACGCGCTCAATCACACGAATCTTTCCGGACTGCGTACGAGCCGTAACGATGTTTTCTTCGGCCGGCTTCTGGGCACCCGGGGATCACGACTGATGCAGGTGGGAGCAGTACTCAATTTCTAATCGCAGGATGGCCCCGGCAAATTGAGGGAGGCTCCTGACCAAGACTCAGGATGCAGCGGCCGAACTGACCGGGGAGTACAAGCTGAGGAGGCCGCGGCCGACGGCAAATGTGTTCTCAATAGGCGAAACCCCGGGCGCTGGAATTTTGAGTCATTCGCAAGTAGTCGAAGACGAGACGAGTGTTGAACGTGAGTTTGCGCATCATCGCGGCGATGGATTGAGCGGGTTTCTGAAATGACTTAAGGACGCCCACCGCGAAGCGGCGCAGACGGGTGATGTTTTCGGGGCCGAAGCCGGTTCGGATTCGGTTGCGATCCTCATCGTAGTTCCAGTCGATGATGTAAGGAACGCTTTCGATGCTCCAATGCCCGCGGTTGACGGCCAGGACGCGTTTGGGCGAAGCTTCTT
>JAWXCM010000021.1:0-14869 GCA_034408745.1 Bryobacteraceae bacterium | reverse complement strand
GTTTCAATCCCCTTCTGATCGGGGAGCGGATTCCGACGGCCATCGGTGGCCGGCTCGTAAGATGCGGAAACTGGTTGTTTCAATCCCCTTCTGATCGGGGAGCGGATTCCGACGGGGTTCGTTTTCCGCCGGCTGCTGAGGCTCTTTTTATGGTTTCAATCCCCTTCTGATCGGGGAGCGGATTCCGACGCGCGACGGCCTCGACGGCGCCGCCGGCCAAGACGGTTTCAATCCCCTTCTGATCGGGGAGCGGATTCCGACAAGCCCCCGAGTGCAAATTTGCATCGACGCAGTATGCGTGTTTCAATCCCCTTCTGATCGGGGAGCGGATTCCGACTTGGACCAGGGGAATTGTTCCACGGAGCTATTAAAGTTTCAATCCCCTTCTGATCGGGGAGCGGATTCCGACGCCATTAACGGCGTGCCCAGCGAGGCCAACGCCACCATGTTTCAATCCCCTTCTGATCGGGGAGCGGATTCCGACCTGATGGTGGAATTTGGGGTTCTGGCGGACAATTATTGTTTCAATCCCCTTCTGATCGGGGAGCGGATTCCGACTGATAATACTTGGGTGTATTTAGGGTTTAAGCATCCGGTTTCAATCCCCTTCTGATCGGGGAGCGGATTCCGACACCCTCCGGTCGCCGGCTGCCGAGCACCAAACGTTGTCATGTTTCAATCCCCTTCTGATCGGGGAGCGGATTCCGACTCGATTTTGATCCCCGCCGGAAGATGGTTGCGGATGGAGTGTTTCAATCCCCTTCTGATCGGGGAGCGGATTCCGACTCGCAACCCCAGTGGTTGCGAGCACCGTCTCGCCCTGTTTCAATCCCCTTCTGATCGGGGAGCGGATTCCGACAAGCCCGAGAAAGCTCGGGTGCAACCGGGGGATCGATTTTAGTTTCAATCCCCTTCTGATCGGGGAGCGGATTCCGACAGCATCATATCGACGGTCTCCTGTGTCGCCATCGTGGGTTTCAATCCCCTTCTGATCGGGGAGCGGATTCCGACCTTAAATATGGGTCGAGCGCTGGTCAAAAATGGATTTCAATCCCCTTCTGATCGGGGAGCGGATTCCGACGAGAACAGAGGTAGAGACATATGGGCGAGTACGCTGTATTTCAATCCCCTTCTGATCGGGGAGCGGATTCCGACTAGCAAGGGTTTAAAGACCGCCCGGGTTGGGGTAACTATTTCAATCCCCTTCTGATCGGGGAGCGGATTCCGACAGCCACCATTTTAAGCCCAACTGCCTCTATGGCTTAGAGGCGCGTTTTCCACGACCCCTCGAAAGTGGCTGCACAAATCTCGCACGGAATTATTCATCAACCCTGCAACATATAGAAACTAAACCACTTCGGCGAATCCACGACCCCCCCCTCGCCAGGGCCGAAAACTGCAAATGCACCAAACTCAATGCCCTCAATAGCTTACAAGGAAATCACATTCTGCCCCAAAAGTCAATAGTAATTCCAGCTACACAATGTAATGCTCCCCATCCAGCGGCAAACTCCGCCGAACCCAGCGTCCTAGTCCGAGCCTCACACGCACCGCAAAGCACAAAGACCTGCACCTTGTCAGGCTGCCGGACCAGCCGCGCCAATTTCGCGGCGCATTTCCGCCGCGAGATTCATCGCCGCCCCCCACGAAACACTCTGTCCCACAACCTCCTCACTCCGGCAACCGAAAATTCACCAGCGTCCCCGAGTACCGGTCCTGAGTCAAACTTGCTCCCGCCGCCTCGAAATACGCCGTCCAAAAGTTCTGTATCTCACGGATCCGCGTCGGAGTCATCTTCGTTCCTGCGCCAGCCGCCGCACCGCTAACCCACACCGTCACCCCCGCCAACTTCGCCAGCGTGCCGCCACGTCTCTCCGCTTCCAAAATGCCACGAATCCCTGCCGCGCTCAAGTCTCTCTTCAGAAAGTTGTACCGAGCCCCCTCTTCCACCATGTCCGAAAAGATCAGCAGATACTTGTGACTCGCACCTCGCCCCGCAACACCCCCAAAAACCTTCTCACTCAGCGCGAGCGAATTCAGAATGTCGGTCTGCTTCGCCGATGAATCCGAGCCCAGCAGCTTCCTCGCCTGTTCCCGAAACGCATCCTGCCCCCTCACCATCGCGCTCGCGTGACTCCGCGGATTCGACTTCCACATACTGTACTCGGGAAAACACCCGTAAATCGGAAATGTCGACGAGGCCAGGCTATTCTCCGTAATCGTGTCCCCCGCGATCAGAACCTCACCATTGAATGGAACCTGCCCACCTCTCGAAGCGGTAAATCGATCGATAACGGACTCGAAATCCTGCAAATATCTCTGCCGCGAGGAGCCTGTGCTGCCAGACAGATCGAATAGCGCCACAATCACCAGCGATGGCTTCTCCGGACACCCTGAAGCCGCCTGCGCCGGAGTCAAACTCAACCCCGCGGCAAACACGCCGCACAGGAACACACCCCGCATGCCACTCCTCATGCCGTGCCGCCTCCAGCCGTCCGAGCCTTCGTAACGTCCGCATCAATGTCCTGCAAATGCTCCGGCACCTTTACCTCGATCGCATTCAGGAAAGACCTCGGCTGCCCTTCATCCGGATTCTGCTCCCTGTCCGTGCGCGACTCCAGATTGTGCGTCCGGTATTTCGCCGTCAAACGCTCTACCGTGTCTTTGATCTGCATCCCCCGCAGATGATGCGCCTGGAACAGCTTCACCCGCTCGGCATCCAGACGCGCAATCTCCTGCTGCAACACCGATCGGCTCGACCGCTTCTTGTCCAGCAGCTTCCTCCGCTCCAGCAGCCGGCTCAGCCGCTCCTCATGGCGGCGGTAGGAGGCAACCACCCCCACCAGAAACAACACAAGGTTGAAACTGCAGAAGCCGATGTATGCTGCCATCTGACTCAGGTTCTTCGGAGCATCCGGACTACTCTCCAGATAGACTTCACGGAACAGCGCCACACTCCCGACCACGATCACCGGAATCAGGATCAGTACCCCCACCATGATCGAGTTCGTGCGCCGCTTGTAATACCCTTCCTTCAGCATCTCGCCCAGATAGTGAGCGCACAGCACCAGCGTTCCGCCCACCGCGAACGCCATCACCAGCGTCAGAATTTCGCTTTCGCCAAAAAGCCGGAACACCAGCGAATTCATCGGCAGTTCCGATGCCACCAGGATCGCCAGAAGCAGCCAGTACCAGAATGCCGACGCACGCGAGGCAGGCGGCGGAATGTCATGCTCCTGCTTGTAGGCCTCATGCGCGACGCTGTGTTCCGCCGTCGCCTCCGCCTCCAGAGCATTCCGATGCTCTAACCCCTGTCGGAGCGAATCGATCTCGGACTTCATCTTCCGATTGACCTGCGACCAGTCCTCGCCGATCTCCCGCAGCATCGAGTCGCCAACCTGCTTCAACTCAACCAGAAACGGCGGCTGATGAGGATCCTTCCACGACGGAAGGTTCTTCAGCCCGTCCCTCCGCCCCCGCCTCGCGACATTCCAGTCGCTGTACGGATGAAATATCCAGCTTCCAAAGGAGTAGTAGCTCGCCATGAGATAAGTTTCCAGAATAGCCACTCGGATCCAGGTCCGAGTGCAACTCATATACACATCACAACAGCGTTCACAAAGCAACTGCCCTCATGAGGGCAGTCCAGTGCTTCAGCTATGGAAGTCGGCGACTTGCATTTCATAGCGGCGTACCGGGCGAACTGTTGCTGCCCGGCAGTCGCTATGGGACGATCACCAGCAAGACGTAATGCAGAGTGGTCTCAATCCCCTTCGCTTCGGGGTACTAGCAAGTATACCTTTTCTCGCGAAATATCGAGGATCAAGGGCGTTCCGGTGTCGCGACGGTAAGGTAATGCCACACGTGTAACTGCCTGAAGGCTGCGTACTCATCAGCAGAGCAACGATAGACGCTGATGTCTGTTAAGGTCCCTCATACTCGTGGACGCCCTCCGGGATTCTTGTTCGGCGCAGGACAACCTTCCGGCTTCTGGATCAGATTGAGCTCACGCGCTCGACTGATGCTGAAATTCCATCAATCTACTGTTGCGCGGCTGCGCATCTCAGATTAATCTGAGGATGCAGTACCAAATTTCCCACTAAGGAGTAAGCAAGATGGCTAAGAAAAAGCCGAAAAGAGTAACGCGGCACACAATCACCAGCCAGTCGGAATGCGAGAGATGCTCAAAGTCGGATTCGGCTCAACCCGAAAAGGGTGAGGCGCTCGGCCCCGCTCGCGATACCAAACCTTCTGACAACACATCAGCGCTGCAACACCTTTACTGGTATCTGAAATGCATGGCGGCTATCGCAGCCGCAGTTCAGGCGATCCTTGAAGCCTGTCATGCTTTCGGCGTCCACCCCGGTGAGATTATCAGCATTCTGCTGCCTCTACTCTGACGAATCGCGAGTTCGGGCGCACCGCGAAGCGATGCGCCCAGTTCCCAAATCACCGATTGAACGATGGCAGGTCGCCTTGCGCCGGCACCGGCCGCAACTGCTGCTTCTGCGTGTTCCTCCTGTCGGCATTCGCCACGAACCATTTGTACGTATCCTTCTCAGGATTCGGCTGGCTCTCCGTGGTCGGAGTGTGAACCGGAACGTCACGCGCAGTACTCGCCGGGTCCCCGAGCCGCTCCAGCACCGCCGCCGCCTGCGGATGCTTGCGGAATGCGGCCCGCACCACAGCCAGGTCCACAGGTTCCGCTCCTTCTGCATCCTGTAGTTCCCGGGCATACCGAGCCTTCGCCGAACCATCGAACAATTCACTCGTAGCCTGCGCCTTGTGATATCGGCGACTGGACAAAATCTCGGCCGAACTGTACCGCTTCTCCCGGTCAATCCCGAAAATGCCGGCGACATCCACCCGGATCTTCCCCAGCCCGAGTCCCTTGCCCATCCCCACCTTGTGGCGAAACGCAGCCGTCGGTCGCAGCGCGTACAGCACCATCCCGAGCTCCTCACCGGTCAGGTTGTCGAAATCGAGGTGGAAATGGTAGACCGTTCCTTTCTTCACCGGCCGGACACAAGTCTTCATCTGAGCGTCGGTATGCGGCTCACGCGTCTTCCAGGCCTGCGACTCAATATCTCTCTCGCGGTGGTGCAGGTACATCTTGCGACCCTGCGGTTGATGGTGGTCCGAACTCAGCTGGGATTTCTCGATAAACGTTCCGGCCTGCTCAGCCTTTCGGCTGGTGAAGTACAGGGAAGGACAGGGAGGCTTGGGCTGGCCAAGGATTTTCAGCGTCTGCTCCTGCCCCTGGCGAACCAGGTAGGGCTCGGCCTCGCCGGAACTCATCAGCGCCGGCGAAAACCGCACGCGGCTCGCCAGACCCAGAGAGCGCCCGCCGCCCTCCACCCCACTCATGTCTTCCACCAGTCCGAACAGCGCCTCGGCCGGTGTGATGGCGTTGCGTCCCGGGTGGAACGGAACCAAATTCGGATCGATCTTCTCGAAAAACCCATGCGAATCCACGTCCGCCTGACCTCGCCAGATGGCCGACATCGCAATCTCTTCCACCCCGCGGCCATCCTTACTCGGCCTGAAGTAAACCAGATCGCCTGGCTTGAGACGGAAGCACTGCGCATGTTTGTCCCATAACGGCAGATCGTAACCCTCATTTCGCGCGGTTCCGACCGGGTGGTACGGGAGCAGCGCTCGTGGATCTTCCAGCCTGGTCTCGCCACCCTTGGTGCATTCCGAGGTGCGCTCGTCACACACGGCATGGAAACGGTTCACCACCTCCTGGGGCAGAGGGGTGGGCGTGCCATACAGCAGCGGGATGAAGAGTTCGTGGTGTTTGGTGTGCGGCATGTCCCGCCCGGCTGTGCCAAGGGCACGAATCAAACCGCGGGTGTACTCGCCGCTTCGCTCGGGCGGGACCTCGGCAGCCTTCAGCGGCCGCTCCAGAGGGCTGGCTGCCTTTTGAGCGAGAACCGTACCGTCTCTCTCGTGGCAGCACTCATCGATGTACAGCGTTCCGTCCGGTTGCAGCCGCGGAGGCGCAGTCCCCTGTAGTCGCATGTACACCGTGCCTCGCCATTTCCCGTCCGGCGTCATCGACGACGTCGCCCACGGGTCCGACGCAATGGATCGCACGTCCCCAATGAAAACCTTCAGGTTCGCCGCGTCCCGGAACAGCGGTTTCCAGTCCGCTCCTTTCCTGTCACGCGCGAAGTCCGGTTTGCCCTCTTCCATCGTGGGCAGCGTCAGAGGGATCAGGATGTACCCTCCTGCCTCGGTGCGCTTCACCCAACCGATCGCGGAAAGAGCTTCCGTCATGGCCTTGCGGAACGACAACGGTCGCTTCTCCAGCACCCGCAGCGCGGAGTTGCTGGAAGCCTCCGCAATGCTGCTGAAAAGACCGCGCAGCGTCGAGGCCGGAATGGCGGGCCGCCCCTCCAGCTCAAACGGCTCAGCGACAGAAGCCCCGCGTCCGCCTCCCGTGCGCGTTCCCCCAATCACCAGCGGACCCTCGGTTTCGATGCGGCAAACAATACGTCCGGAATGCAGCTTTGGACTGTAGCGATCGTGACGCGCGGATACAGACTTGCCCTGCGCGAGTTCTTCCCGCGTCAGGTTCGTCGGAACTTTGTCTTTCGCCGGTACAAAATGATAGGGATTATAGAACCTGGTTGCCATCTGTTTTCCCTCCCGCTTTCACATCCAGTGCCTTTTCCAGTGCCTCAACCCAGCGCCTCGCGGCGGATGACTCAGGCACTCCGGCCGAATCCACTCCCGGTCCACTCACGCGCAACAACTCCGCCCGGACCGAGCCATATCCTTTGGCAGCGCCAAAACCAAGGCAGATGTCCCCTTCCATCAGGTCACGCAAAGTAAGCGCCAGCAGACCGTACCCCGCCTCGCCCGAACCGCACTGCTCCAGCGCTTCGCAGTCCACCGTCACGCTCCCGTCCAGAACCGGACGCCACCGGCTTCGGGCCCGAAACTTCTTGCCGTTCTCGCCTCCGCCGGTGAATCGATCAATCGCCAGAAATTCCTGACTCATGTCAACACCCGAGGAATTCGTCACCTTCGAATCCGTCGACGGCCGAAAAACGCCGAAGTGAATCGGAGCGGCCCAGCCCGACGCGCCGAACACCTTCCCCGTCAGCGAGAGTTTCCGAACCTCCTTCATCCCGCTGACGGCTTTGTCTTGTTTTGCCGGGTTGCGGTCCGGATTCACCGCGCCATTCGTCATGGTGCGCACAATCCGCTCAGCCTGACTCCGAAACGCTCCCCGCAGGGCCGAACCCGGAAGCACTACGGCCCCGTCCTCCACCACCGGATTGTGATTCGCCGCTTCGGCGTCGCGCTCCTTTACGCTCGGATCGTTCACAAGGAAGTTGGCATCGAACCGCAAACGCACGTCGAAGCGGTACCGCCGAGGCGAATGAGACTGGCCCAGCATTCCCAACGCCAGCCGCACGTACGGCTGCGAGTCCACCGGAACCCAGGGCGTGGCCGCCTTCCCGTCCAGCCAGTCTGCCACCGCCAGTGCACAGGACAAGCGCGTCAGCGTCCACCGCATGCGCCCCTGTCCATCATTCGTCCCCGCTCCCACACGAGCCCCGTCGTCGCGGTTCAGCGCCTCCAGCGCAGCCAGCGCCAGCGCAATTTCTTCATCGTCGGCCACGTCCCGGAGTTGTACTTCCGCCCCGAACCGAATGCCGGAAGGCACATACTCGGCATGGAACAGTTGCTCGTCCGTCGCGGTCCGCGTAATCCTGTCGATCGTCACGCCCGCCGCCACACAGGTGCTCCGCGCCGCGTCCCAGTAGCGGCCACCGCGCCCTTCTCCTGCGCGGTCCCCCACCACAAACGCATCGAGAAACTCGCCCTTGCCACCAACCGACTCCTCGCCACCCGCGTTGCGCGACCCGAAGACCGATTCCAGCACCCCTGCGCCGGTCTTTCGCTCCTCCAGCCACGACCGCAGACACCCTTTCAATGTGCTCGCGGGAAGGTACGCCCGGCCCGAGGCATCGGTCGCTGCCGCCGCTACCGTCGTGGCTGCCAACTTCGCACCCTTCTTGTGCTTCGCCATCCGTTCCTTCAGGTCCAGCCCGTCACCGATATGCAGCGGCGACGCGGTCTCCAGAACACCTTCAATCTTCCAGCGCGTCGATTTTGACATAGCCCTTCGCCTCCTCGCAGTTGTGATCGGCGTGCGTCGTCAGATTCACCGCAATCTCTCCAAAACCGTTCTCACGCACGTACGGGCAGACACTCCATAAGCGCTCGGCTTCCACACCGCCGCAGTACTCCCGCAGCCATCCGCCATGGGGCAGCCCGTTGCTCTCCCAGCCGGACAAGACATCAGCCACTTTTTCCCGCTCGCCCTCGAATACGAAAACGCTCCCCGCATCGGTAAGCAGGAAAGGATGGTACGGCCGTCCGCTCCCCTGAAACCGGCTGTACACGTAAAAGCCGCCCAGTAACGATTGAGACGAGTAGTGGTGCAGCAGCTTAAGGTCCGGACAAAACTCCAGCCACGTCTTCTTCAGCACCTCCAGAAGGTCTCCCCGGCTGCCGTTGGGCCGCAGCGCACGCGGATCGAACAGCAGCGCCGGAGTCTGCAGCGTGACCACCCAGAGGTTGCCGTGGAATGGTTCGGCCTGCCGCGTCCCGAAGCGCCCGGCCTTTCCAGCATCCACCGCCTCAACCGTCGCTTCCGCTTTGGTCTTACCGAACTCGCGGAGCCCATAGCGCAGCAGGTCGCGAAGCTGTCCTTCTACCTTCGGACGCACGTTCTCCGGTACATCCGATAAATCCACACCACTGATCCAGTCGCGGTCTCCCGGAACCACCGCCTCGGTCGCGAACAGGTTTCCGTCCTTGCCCTTGCGAGTCTCCTTGTTCATCGCCGTGCGAACTCGGAGTTCACGCCTGAGTTCACTCGGCCACCCAAACGCCGCTCGAACCTCCTCGCGCTTTTCATACTTCCAGTCGAGCGAGAACGCCGGAGCCTCTCCCTCAATCAGAAATGGGTTGCCGCTCAGTGCCGCGTCGAAATACCCCGGTGCCTTGCGAAGCGCCGCCGTCGACAGCGGAATGGACCTCGCAGCGTGCCCCGCGTTGCCGGAAGGAAACGCATGCAGGAAGCGCAGCCGCCAGAAATGCTCACCCAGTTCCCCACGGCCTGGATCGAATTGCCGGTTGATCGTTACCGGTCCGTTCACCGCGCTGCCATGCATCAGGCGAGCCCACCGCATCGCCAGCGCTCCCTTGATCGCGCCTCCACTCACTACCTCTTCCGACTCAAACAGGTAGTTCGACGGATGCTTCGCCGCAAAACAGAAGGGGCGGTCAAAGCGTAGCCGGAGCCCCAGTTGAACGGCATTGGAGACAGGTTCGGCCTTGACCGGTTGCTCGGCCAGAGCCCTCGAAGCCACCACGCTCTTAACGCGCCCGAAACCCGTGGTCCGGCTGCTCCCGTAACTGCCCGCCCACAGTAAGCCCTTCTCCACCAGATTGCGGATTCGTTCCGCTTCGGCGTCGTCGTTTGCGGCAACACCGATTCTTCCCCGAAACTCAACATCTTCGCCTGCGCCCCACGGCATCTCGGACACGATGTATGCGCCGTTGTCGGCGCACCGCGTTTCCGAATCTCGCCGGATACGATAGCGCCTCGCCGCCCCGGCTGGAGTTGCCGTCACGAATTCACCAACCGTCAAAGCCCCGCGCCGCAGGTTCAGACCCGTTGCCGCTTCGTCTTCCGTCTTTCTGCCCAGCAGTTCCTCAACGGGGATCGCACGGCCTGTCATCTGCCCAAAGTCGATCCAGGCGTCTCGCAGTTTGCCCTTGATCAGGGTTCGTGGCAGGAACAGCGCGCCCGCGTGATTCTTCGCAGCCACGGCGTCAAGACCGAACCCGCCTGGGCCCGTGCCCTTCGTCAGTACCGGGCCCTGAAGCGTGAGTTTCACGTCGATTTCATAAATGCGCGGCATGACCCTTACTCCCTCCCCATTTCCGCGTAGTCCGCCAGTTGGAGGGCGTGCAGCCAGCCCGCCCGGCCCTGCAACACGCTACGGCCGGAGATCGCCGCCTGAATTTCGGAATGCAACTCGCCAACCTCTTTGTCTTCCAAAGCCTTGGCTGCCTGCTCGTCGCCACGTTCATACAGCGAAACAATCTGATGCGCCTTGTTCCTCGGGAAGTGGTTACGGATGGTCTTTACAAGCCCAGCGATCTCTTCCATGTCGCACGCACGCAGCACCAGATCCTTCGCCGTTGTCCCGGGCAGCTTCTGTGAGCCGAGCTCACCCGGAACGTCGAAGCTCTCCAAAGCCTCATAGCAAAGTACGTTCTCCATCGGCCTCGACTTCCAGCTGCTCTTTGCGAAGTCGGCCAGACTCCCGGCTCTCTCCAGAAGCCTCTGAATGGGAACGTGATAGTGGCAGAACACCAGCCCCGCCTTCCACGTCAGCGTGTGGCCCAGAACAGGCTCCTTCGGCGTGATGCCGCGGAACAGCTCGTGAAGCGCCGCCCAGCCACACCATGCGGGAACCACCAGCCGAATCTCGTCTCCCGCCAGCATCAGGACCTCGAGCCGCAGAATTTCGCCCTGAAACCAGCGCTTTTGATCGCCCTGAGCGAGTTCGAGCAGCGCGCGGATCGCTGCTTTCGCGCGCCGCCGCAGTTCTGAGTCAAATTCGCGCTGTGCTTCGGGGCTCGTGCAACTCTTGTTCTGAATCGCCCCGAAATCGTTCCCGTCGAGGTATAAAACCGCCAGTTTGTTCGCGCAGTTCCCGAAATCTCTGTTCGGATCTGCGGCAATGTCACTGAAGTCATCGCTGGGCACCAGATCCATGCCCAACTCTTTCGCGGCATCCAGAAGTATCTTCTGCTTTTCCGCCCGCCCGTAGTCACGCCGGACCTGCACCGAGTGGCTCGCATCGCGCTGTTTTATCTGTTCCCCCACGGCCGGCCGGACGCCGTCATACCGGCAAACCCGCGCGGACCCGAGTTTCGGAAACACAAGGCTCGGCGCCTGCATCTGACGGTGACGGTTTAGTGCAAGCAGGCTCTCTCTCGCTTTTCCGAAATCTCCTGGATCGCGAATCACATCCACCACGAACGTGGCCTGTGCCATCTCGTCCTCCAGCAGCTTCTCGTGAACCCGCCTCCGCATATCCCTGGCGCCACCGTCGTCCGGAGCGTCGAACTCGTACAAGGCGGCCGACGCGCCCGTGGACAGTGGCTTCAAAGCCGTGAAGGTCTTCACTTTCTTCGCCGCGCCACTTAGTAACTGACTGCCACCTCGAATCGTGCTGAGGTCACCCGTGTCGTAAACGAAGTTCCCAAGATTTACCGCTTCAAACCGCAGGTAATAGCGTTCCATTGATAAAGAACTCCAGAATTCGTGCTTGTGTCTCGCTACCGGGCGTGGCGACTCCGAAATAGCCGGAACTTGCCGCACCGCCGCTCCACCACTTCTCGCCCTGTTCGCACAGTCGCGCCATCGCCGTGTGTCTCGGCCCTGAGTACTCCCAGGTTGCAGGCCCAGTCAGGAGCCATTCCTTCGCCCGCCAGTTCAGCAGATCGGAGTGCGCAGCCGTGATCTTGCCCAGGCACCGCACCAGAGCCTTGCTTCCATGCCACTCCGCAGCCTGAATTTCCGCAACCGCGCGTTCCTCATCCGCCCGGGTTACCCCTTGCAGCCGCCGGTCATGCAGTCGTACCGCACGAATTTCCTCATCCGTCGCATCTTCTGAACGCATCCCGGTGATATAGGCTTTGTCGTTTGCCGCTACCAGCACCTGCCAGCGGCTTGGTATGCGGCCCAGCAGCCGCAGCACCTGTTCCAGAGAACTGTCCGCTCTCCACCGGTCCTCACTCGTGTACCGGTGATGATCGATATCAATTGCTCCCCAGGGATTCCGGCCCTGTAGTTCCACCCCGTAAACACGAGCCCCCGTAGCGAGCCGCCACTCAAGCCCCTGCTGTATCCACCCTTCCAGCCCGGCCCATGTCGCCCCCCAGCCCTGCTCGGATACTAGTACCTGCTGCGCGCCCTCGACCAGAACCCGCACAATCTCGGCCGCCTCGCCATCGTTCAGAGGAATTACCCACGTCGCCGTTTCAGCCAATTCCACCCCTTCTTGATCCAGTACTTCAGTTCGCCGAGCCACAAGGCGCCAAGCAGAAGTGCTAACAGGCAAGCGAGAGCGATCGCTCCGATGTATACACCATCCGAGGTGTGGAACTTCGAGTCGATTCCGCTCACTCCAAACAACGCGAGCACGAGGTTCAACGGCAAAAGGTACCCGGCCGCCTTGTTAAGTTTTGATGACTCCTGGCTGGCCAGGATATCATGCGCCAGAGCAATCTCAGCTTTGACCTCATCGTACAACTTGAGAGTCCCCATTCGGCGCATCCACCATTCATACAATTCACGGCCCTGCACCTGAGGCGTTAACTCGATGAACCAGACACCCGATGTGAAGTGCGCGAACTCGCGTTGGATTTGCTGTACGGATTCTGCATATTCAGCCTTGTCCTTCAAACGCGTCGCCCGTAACAACTTCTCAAGAAACATCAACAGAGGCACGTGTTGCATGTGGACGAGTAGGCCAATGTAGAAATAATGCGTGCGAAAATGCGAAAGCGCACCACTCCTGGCATCAGTGAAGAAACCCGAAACGGCAGAGCCCACCATCAGAAAATGGTATCCCGAGCAACAAAACCTGGTGTTCATCCACTCGTGGTTTTTCGTTTTCGGATCCCAAAAACGGTCGTAGCAATACTTCGCCTGAAAGTTCGCGAGAAAACGTTTGCTGTACGGGAGCGTGTGGGCTTCGCCAGGATCCAGCATGGTCAGGCGTATCCACTCCCCAGTGGTCAGCGATTCTGGGTTGTCGACCGCAAGGTACGTCATCGCAGTCATGCGCTCGTCCGCAAGGTCATTCCAGCCGGGCTCGCCACCTGGTGCAGGGTATGGAATCAACGGAAACAGCAGATCGGACCAGTGCTCCGAAACAGAGCGGATGTTCTGGTTGCCCGATGTGGGGCGCCGAAATCCGGTTTCATACGTCGACTTCAGCGTCCTTCCGTTCGCGAAGGACCACAGGACTTCCGCGGGGCACCGCTGTGCTTTGCCACCTTCAAAGTAGGGTGCATAGGTACGGCGGAACCGGTCCAGCAGTCGCTCAGTCTCAACTAACGGGAGTTTCTGGTCCGTCTCTACTTCGAGCACGAGGATTGCAATCCGTGCCTCGAACAGGTACAGCTCTGCCCGAACAACACGCAGCACAACAGGTTCAGAGTCTTCATACATGCGGACCGCGGCGGTCTGGATGTCGTCGCGCCGGAGAACCTCCATCGATTCCTGTCCCGGACGCGGACACAGGAGGATGTCTCGAACGAAGGGATGAAAATACGCCAGTACCGAAGAGCGTTGGTCTTCAGACACATCCTCTAATGGATTGACTTTGCGCCAGGCGCTTTCCGGCTGCGTTTCCACCCATTCGGCCCATTTGTCCACATGGCCCTGTTTGAAGTTCCGAAGCTGCAGCGGCCACAGCAAAATATGATCCAGACGTGGTGCATCCATGACGCGATACCTCGCAATGGAATCGAAAGCGCGTCAGCGCAGTCGTGTACAACCTGGTTCAGCGGCGTGGCTCAATATATATCAATGTGGCGAACAAAAAGCAATTTCAATCAGGAGATATTCGGCATAAGATTCGATTTCGCGGACGAATTGTTGGATCCTGTCCCGCGGAGGCGAGAATTTCACTCAGCAACGTGCACAAGGGTGCCGCCCAGCGGCCATGGAAGGCGCCAAAAAACAGGGGACTGAGCGGAATAAGGAACTGACCAGGTCTGCCGCGTAACCCGGGCCGTTCTTGCCTGCACAGGGTAACTAACCTTCGCCGTGGATCTGCCTCAACTGGACGCCCGCGATGCGGTCGTATTCGAAAAACACGGCATCCTCAAAACTTCGATTCCACTGCCGCAAACAGTCACCGGAGAGCCGCCGTTTGCGAAACCTGCGGGATTGAGCCGCGCCGAGCGCTACAACTCCCGGTATGCCTGGCCCCGCGGGCGTATCGCCACAACCCGCAACTCCCGCTCCGCCTCGGCGAGCCGGAACAGTATGCGCCACCCGCCGACCCGGCTTTTGCGCAAGTCCTCGGTGCCCTCCACCCAATCACTCGCCGGTGGAGTCAGTGGATCGATGCATAAACGCTCAAGCCGCGCGACGATACGGCGCTGCAGGTCGCGGTCCAACCGGCGCAGCGTATTCGCGGCAGCCTTCGCGAGCACCGGGCGATAGTTCACACTCCGAGCTCGTGCCGGAGATCCTCGAGCGTGACGAACTCGCCGCGCGCCAGTTCCGCGTCACCCTCGCGGACCGCCGCCCAATCCGCATCGCTCAACGGCGGGTCTCCGCCCCCTTCCGTCAGAAAGCGCAGGAATCTGCTGGCGAGAGGCCAGTCGGCCTCCGGAACCATGTCGACCAGCCGGTGGAGTTCTTCACTGGCACCCATGCCTCGATTGTAGAACTAAAGGCGGCGCTATGAACCGATGGTGGCTGGCAGCTGCCTCTCCGCGAGCAAGGTCCGCTTCAGGCACTTCCACCCTCAACTTTCATGCCGAGGCCCAGCTTGCCAGTCAGGCTGCTGCGGCAGCGAGCTAGCAATGGAAACAGGCATTTCGAACCGCCTGCTCGGCGCGTTCGCATCCTCACCAATAAAAATCTACTCCTTTCCTGACTATGGCTTACAGCGAAAGCCAACGCGCACGCCACCCGAAAAAACACCCCCTCAGTGCTATCCTTTCGCCGGGCAGACCAGCCCGTTCTTCCAACAGGGAGACACCGAAAATGAGCACCGCACGCAAACCGAAACTTACGCCCGCACAG
>JAWXCM010000020.1:0-3112 GCA_034408745.1 Bryobacteraceae bacterium | reverse complement strand
CCGAACACGACCATCGAGGTGCTGACCCCGGACTTTCTGCACAAGGCCGGTGCGGAAGAGGTCGTCGTTGCGGCCAAGCCGGATGTCTTCAATCACAACATGGAGACCGTGCCGCGGCTCTATGCGTCGGTGCGGCCGGGCGCACGTTATTTCAATTCCTTGCGCTTGCTCGACCGGGTCAAGCAATTGGATCCCGCGATGTTCACCAAGTCCGGCATCATGGTCGGCCTGGGAGAGAGCAGGGGCGAGGTCCTCCAGGTCATGGACGACCTGCGCACGGCCAGTGTCGATTTCCTGACCATCGGCCAGTATCTACAGCCGACGCCCAAGCATCATGTCGTCGATCGTTTCGTCACGCCGGACGAGTTCAAACAATTGGAGTCCATGGCCTATGCCAAGGGCTTCCTCATGGTCTCGGCCTCACCTCTGACGCGCTCCTCTTATCACGCTGGCGAGGATTTCGCCCGTCTACGAACCGCGCGCGAGGCGAAACTTCTTATGGCCCAAGGGAATACTAAAGTGGATCAGGTTTAACTTGAATCGGAAATCGCTGCCTCGGCTTCGGCCCGCGCGCGGCGGATGTCGATGCCCGACCGCCAGAGCACCACGAGCCCGATGCCGACCACGAGTATGATGGAGGTGATGTAGTTGAAGAGGATCATCAGCAAGGCCTGCTCGTCCGCCACCCCAAGCGCCTTGAGCGCGAAGCCCGCCCCGAAGATGAAGCTGCCCGGAATGCTCACGAAGCGCCCGATCACCATGATGAAACCCGCGAAGACCATCAAGAACAGGTAATCCCATGCGGTCAGGACCACCCCGATGGCGAGCCCGGCCCAGAGGAAATGCGTCACTGCCACCAGTTTTCCCAGAATGGCCGCGACGATCGCCTTGACGCGGCGCGCGCGGCCGCGCGGCCAGACGATCCCGTCGCAGAGCGCGCCACGCAGTCCTGGGCCGCTCGCCCGCATCCGTGCGGCGATCCAGTCGAACAGGCGGCAGATCAGTGGCCCTTCACGGGCGAACAGCGCCCGAAAGCGGAAGAGCGCCCAAAGCAGCCCGCCAAACAGGATCAGGTTCAGACCGCCAGCGACGCTAAGGCCGGTGCGCAGATCACCCTCGATCTGCGGGATCCGCCCCGCTATGGCCACGACCCCGGCGAACAGGGCAAAGACGACGCCGTCGAGAAAGCGCGCGATGATCGTGGTCGACAGGACCGTCGCCATCTTCAGCCCGTCCATCCGGGCCACCAGCCAGGCCCGCACCAGCGGGCTGATCCCGAGCGGCACCAGCACATTCGCGCCGTAGCCCGCCAGCAGCGCACCAGTGAGGCGCAGCGTGCCCACGGGTTTGACCTCGTAGAGGATCTGGCGCCACTTCCAGCCGCTGAGCAGTTGCTCCAAGAGGATCGTACCCGCGAGGACGGCAATCCAGAGCGGGTTGGTCCCGCGCAGTCCCTCGAGAAACCGCGCGAAATCAAGGCTGCCGTAAAGCAGGAAAATCAGCCAGAGCGCCAGCGCCGCCCCGAGAACTGGCAGCAGCCAGCGTCTGAAAACTCGTCCCATCTATACTCTGTCCGCGAAGCCACTGTTGATCCTGTCTTGTTTCCGTATCATGGTACGGAGTCAAGAGTGAACTCTTAGGAAAGAGGCTGGACATGGCATATTGGTAATGAATTTATGGAACAGGAAAGCGAAAGCGACGATTGCTATCGATCTCATTAGGGCAGGCGCGAAACCGAAGCAGCCGCGCGTCACGCGTCTCCCTCGCACATCCCGAAAACGCCCATCTGGCGTGGAATTCCATCACCTGTATTTGCCGCGCAACGTCAAGCACTTGGCGTGCGGTCAAGGTAACATTGTCCGATGACTACCCCATTGGCTCCACCCGGCGACTTCTTTGGCCACATCCTGGTGTTTTTAACTGACAACGGTCCCGGATTTGCCGTTTCCGCCGTTGTAGCAGCGGCGGCACAATTTCTGTCCGACCACTATGGCGCTCCGGCCATGTTGATGGCGTTGCTCCTGGGCATCGCATTTCACTTTCTTGCCGAAGAAGGCCGGTGCGTTCCCGGCATCGAACTTACGTCCCGTACCGTGTTGCGCATCGGTGTTGCACTGTTGGGCGCGCGTATCAGCGTGGAACTGCTGATTGGACTGGGGCCAAAATTGATTGGCTTGGTTGTTGCTGGCGTTATTCTCACGATCCTAGTAGGCCTCATCGGGGCCAAGCTGCTGCGCCGGGGCTGGCGTTTCGCGCTCTTGACCGGTGGGTCTGTTGCCATCTGCGGGGCATCCGCCGCGATGGCCATTGCCGCGGTCCTGCCCAAGAACGAGCATTCCGAGCGCAACTTGACTTTTACGGTCCTGAGTGTGGCGGTCTTGTCCACGCTGGTGATGATCGCCTATCCGATCATTTCGGCAGCGTTTGGTCTCGACAACCGTGCGACGGGAGTCTTCCTTGGGGGCACCATCCATGATGTGGCACAGGTTGTCGGTGCCGGTTTTTCGGTGAGCAGTGAAACAGGCGAGACTGCGACGCTTGTGAAATTGATCCGCGTGACAATGTTGGCACCTGTCGTCCTGATCTTTTCCCTCGTTATCCGCGCCTATGCGGAGAACGGCGAGGATGGTGACGGTAAACGTCCCCCTCTCATGCCGTTTTTCGTTCTCATGTTTCTGCTGCTGGCGGTAATCAACTCTTTCGGCCTGATCCCATCCTTCGTGCAGGCATTCCTGTCCGATTTTTCGAAATGGGCGTTGTTGGTCTCGATTGCCGCGGTCGGCATGAAAACCTCTCTCAAGGCTATCGTGGATGTCGGCGGTCAGGCAATCATACTGATTGTAGCCGAGACCATCTTTATCGCCGGGTTCATTCTGTACGGCATCACGCATTTCGCCAGTTAAAACGTAGGGGGCCGCATCGAATGCGTGGCGTGGCATTGTCAGAGGAACTTTTCTTGAGGCTGGCGCGGCGGATGTCGCAGGGGTGGACAGGTCTGATCGCATTCCGGACGCGCGATCTGTACGGCTGAGACTAAACGCTTCCCGGTCGAAGCGGCCGCTGGCGTGGCGGATAAGGTGATCGGAAGTGTCCCGCACCGCACCGCGGTTGT
>JAWXCM010000019.1:0-4635 GCA_034408745.1 Bryobacteraceae bacterium | reverse complement strand
GCCGACGATGTCGAGGACAATCGTCAGCTTCTGGAGCAACTTCTGGCTCCCGTCGGCTTCGAGATTCGGCTGGCGACCAACGGAGAGGAGGCCGTTCGCGAGTTCGAGGAATGGCGACCCCACTTGATCCTCATGGATTTTCGCATGCCGGTGATGGACGGCCATGAAGCCATCCGCCGGATTCGAGCGATGGCTGGCGGCGAAGAGCCGAAGATCATCGCAGTGACGGCCAGTGCGCTGGATGAGAACCGGCAGGAGTTGATGGAGATCGGCGCCGACGATTTTATCAGCAAGCCGTTCAGGGAAGTCGAGTTGTTCCAGAAGATTCACACCCACGCGGGAGTGAAGTACGTCTATGCCGAACAGCCTGCCGGCGCGACCGAAGCGCCCGCCGCCGCACTGACCCCCGAATCTCTCGCAGGGTGCCCGCCGGAACTCCTCCACGCGATGCGCGAAGCCGTCATCACAGCGGATCTGGACCAGTTGCTGGCAAGGATCGAGGAGGTTGAAATTCGCGATCCCCGCATTGCTCAGGGGCTGCGCCGTCTCGCCGAACAGTTCGAATACCAGCAGCTGCTTGATTTATTCAGCCCGGAAACCACTTCAGCGGTTTCGCTAAGCCCGCATTTCGACGGCGCGACCGTTTTGGCATGAGAACCCTGGCATTGCCAGCCCTGCCAAGCCCATGTCCGGAGTACCGCATGACACGCATCCTTGTTGTCGATGACGACCGCCCGCAGGCGGAGGAGTTCAGCGTTCTGCTGCGGCAGGCGGACTGCGAGGTGACGCTCGCGTGCAACGGCCGGGACGCGATCGACATCCTCCAGCACGACCTCCCTGACGTCGTCCTGACGGATCTGGACATGCCGGAGATGAACGGGCTGGAATTGGTGCAGGCGATCCGCCGTGATTACCCCGCCCTGCCCGTCATCCTCATGACCGCGATGGGCAGCGAGGATGTCGCCGCGAAGGCCCTGCACCACGGTGCGGCCAGCTACGTCCGCAAGCGGAACCTTGCCCGGGAGGTTGTTCGGACCGTGGGGAGCGTCCTGGCGGTTGCCCGGGCCCTCCCCCAGCAGGAACGAATGCTTGCCTGCCTGACGGATGATGAACTCGGCTTCGTCCTCGACAATGACCCCGCCCTCATTCCGGCGGTGCTCGGCCACCTGGAGTTGGTCGCCGCGTTTTTGCACCCCTGCGACCGGACGGACCGGATACGGGTCGGGATCGCGTTGCACGAGGCCCTGGTCAACGCAATCCAGCACGGCAACCTGGAGCTCGACTCCGAACTTCGCCAAGGGGACGAGCCGGTCTTTCGGGAGCTCGGGGAGGAGCGGCGACGGCAGCCGCCCTACCGGGATCGACGAGTACGCATCCGGGCTACGCTGACCCGCTCGGATGCCGTTTACGTCATCGAGGACGAGGGACCGGGCTTCGACCCCGCTACGGTGCCCCTCCCCACGGATCCCGCCAACCTCGAGCGGATCGGTGGGCGCGGCCTGATGCTCATCCGCACTTTCATGGATGAGGTGGAATACAACGAGAAGGGCAACCGCATCACCCTGCGGAAGAGATATCCAGCCTTCGCGTCCCCACGGCCCCCGGCCGATACACGCTAACTGCCGGCAGTTCGCGATCTTCGGAGCTGGAACGTCGAGGGACCACCGGCCGGCGTTGGCTCCACTATGCGTCAACAGGAACCGTCAATGAATCCGGAGAAGCCGCAGAGTGGCGCCGGGCAACCCGCCAGCATCCTGATCGTGGACGACACGCCCGCCAATCTCCAGGTGCTGGCCGGCATGCTCAAGGATCGTGGATACAAGGTGCGCCCCGTCCCCAGTGGTAAACTGGCATTGCTCGCCGCCCAGCGCGATCCCCCGGATTTGATCCTGCTGGACATCAATATGCCGGTGATGAACGGCTACCAGGTCTGTGAGCAATTGAAGGCCGATGACCGGCTGCAATCGATCCCCGTCATTTTTATCAGTGCGCTCACCGAGGAACTGGACAAGGTGAAGGCGTTTGCCTTCGGCGGGGTGGACTACATCACCAAACCGTTTCAGATGGAAGAGTTGCATGCGCGTGTCGAGACGCACCTGAAGCTGAGCCGCTTGCAATCCGCATTGGAAGACAGCAATGCGCGACTCGCCAAGGCGAATGACCGGATGTCCCGCGACCTCCAGGCCGCGGCCAGGATCCAGGAGACGTTTCTGCCCCGCGCGGCGCCGGAGATCCCCGGCCTGGAGTTTGCGTGGATCTACCGGCCTTGCGATGAACTGGCAGGCGATGGTTTGAATATCGTCTCATTGGGCGATCGGAAAGTCGGGCTGTACATCCTTGATGTCAGCGGCCACGGCGTCGCGTCCGCGCTGTTGTCAGTGACGCTGAGCCGTCTGCTCTCGCCGCTCTCGGACCCGTCCTCGATTCTGATTACAAATCGAGACAAGGGGGATGGGTTCGACATCACTCAGCCGGTGGAAGTTGCCGCCCGCTTAAACCGCCTCTTTCCGTTCGATTCGGTGACCGAGCAGTTTGCAACGCTGGTGTACGGCGTCTTGGACGGAGCGGTTGGGGAGTTTCACTACGTCTCCGCCGGGCACCCGGGTCCGGTGCATTTGCCTCGTGACGCCGACCCCGTGATTTTGGAGAGCGACGGTTTTCCGATCAGCATGGCCGACGAGGTGTACGCCGAACGGTCGGTCTGCCTGGGGGCGGGAGACCGCCTCTACCTCTATACCGATGGCGTCACTGAGGCGCTGGACCCCGTTGGTCAGCAGTTTGGCGACGCCCGGCTGCTCTCCGCGATCAGCCAGGGACGATCCGAAACGCTCCAACAAAGCATTGCTATCCTGCTGGAGCAGATCGCGCGATGGCAGGGAACCGAAAAATCGCACGACGACGTTTCCATCGTGGCAGCCGAGGTCACTATCCCACCGGGCAAGGCCGAGTCTCACGTCGCATTCCGCATGCACCCACTTGCCCGATGAGCGGCATCCGGCATCGAAGCGAGGGGAACGACAATGCTCGTCTGAGGGGGACCGCAGGGTGGGGCTTTGTCGCCAGGTCGATTTCACTTTGGGCCGTAGGGACGTGGTCGATGAAGCACATCGGGATGATCGCATTGCTACTCAAGGAGGCGGGCCGAGGCTGGGTCGAGCATCGGGCGCAGAGGCTCGGGGCCTCCTTGGCGTTCTACACGACCCTGGCGCTCGCACCACTGTCAATTATCGCCATTGCGGTGGCCGGCTATATTCTTCGGCGAGGACGCGGCTCGTGGCGGGATCGTAGATCAAATCGAACATTTGGTGGGACGGGAAGGTGCAATCGCGATCGAGTCGCTGATCGAGAAAGCCAGCGAACCCCATGAGAGCCGAATTGCCACGGTGATCAGCATTGGCCTGCTGTTCGTCGCCGCGACAGGCGTGTTCGTCGAGCTGAAAGACTCACTCGACACTATCTGGGAAGTGAAGCGTAAGCCGGGTCGGGCGCTGTGGACGATGGCCAAGACACAACTGTTGGCCTTCGCCGTCGTCGTCAGTACCGGCTTCTTACTGCTGGTATCGCTGCTGCTGACCGTCATCCTGACGGCCTTCACCCAGTGGCTCGGCCAATGGCTGCCCGTGCCGGTCTGGACGGCCTATCTTTTGGATATGCTCGTCTCATTCCTTGTTATCACGTTCTTGTTCGGCTTGCTGTTCAGGCTGTTGCCAGACGTCTCCGTAAGCTGGAAAAGTGTTGGAATTGGTGCGGTCGTCACTGCGGCCTTGTTCATGCTCGGCAAGTTCTTGATCGGCGTGTACATCCGTCGTGCGGGCGTCGGTTTGATTTACGGGGCGGCGGGTTCGCTGGTAGTCGTCTTGGTCTGGACTTACTACTCGTCGCTGATTCTGTTTTTTGGCGCGGAACTTATCCGGGTATCTGCCAAACGCAACGATCCGGTACCGACCCCTGCCGGGCGTTAATCGCTGGCAGCGGTCGCCTCGTAGCCGCTGGCCTGGTAAGGAGGTTGAAATGGAGTGGCGCGGGCAGTCGAAACCGGTGGCTGCATGAAATGTCTGCGGGAATGGTGTGCTATGTCGCGGGAGTTGTTCCGCATGGTATCCGCGAGCCGAGGTGGTCGGACCGCTCGACCGCCGCCGAACCCGGCAATGCATCCATTTGAATGAACCAACGAGAGCACGACCTGGATGCAGCCATGCGCTTTGCTAGCGAGGCGTTCCGGTAGATCAGGGGTTCTGCGTCGTGCGCCGCAGGCGGTTGCGCTTCAGTCACTCGGTACACCACACGTTCTCGGGGCGTGACCGGAACGCTCGCGACGCCATCTTCCAGTGGCAGTTTCTGTACGGCCTGGGCGCAACGCGCTGCAACATACTCGCGCGCTGACGCATCCGTCATTCGGGCGTGGCAGCCGTTGCCATTTGGTCGTTGGGATTCTGCACGCGTGCCGGAAACGGGAACGTGCTATCTTGGAAGGTGCGGCCGTTTCGCCCCTTTCCTTCGACTCTTTATGTCCACCGATCAAAATGCCGGCCTGCCGTTGTGAACGGCGCTCGAAAAGTGCAGCGCCCGTCGGGTGAAAAGTGCAGCGCTCGGGTTGAACTGGGGTCTGGTTTTACGAGGGCTGGTTTGAGAATG
>JAWXCM010000018.1:0-5204 GCA_034408745.1 Bryobacteraceae bacterium | reverse complement strand
GGCTCGGGAATCCTGGGGCGTTTCGGCGCACGCTGGCGGGTTTAGGCGTCGAGGTCGAGCGATTCGTGGTTTTCCCGGATCACCACAAGTACACCGCTGCCGAGATCGGGGAGCTGCGCCGGAGTGGGGAAGTGCTGGTGACCACCGAAAAGGATGCGGTGAAGCTGGAGGGGCTCGGCGAAGGGATTTGGTGGCTGGAGACGGGGATGGAGATCAGGAGCGAGCGCGCTGTGGGTCCTGAAGGCTACCGGCCGATTCCGGCCTCCGCGCGGGACCTGGTCCGACCGTAGCGGAATTGTAACAAATTCTTCCTCGATATTACGTTATATTGGGTGCTTGCCAGCCCCTAAACGCAACGCGAATCTCACGGCTCGAATATTCCTGAAGCTCATATTGGGTGTATTTTGCGTGCTGGTGGTGGCGCTCACCGCGGTTGACTTCCTTGCTTCGCGTGTGGCTGAGAAGACCTACCTGACCAAGCTGTCGCGGGAGTTGGAAGAGAAGAACCGGATGCTCGCTCTGGCCGATGTGGTCAGGCTCGGGGAGCAGAACAGCGACCGTTTTCACGCTTTGGCGAAGGCCGCGGGTGGCCGACTTACCGTGATCGCGCACGATGGTCATGTGATCGGCGATTCGGAGGCCGATGCGGCGCGAATGGAGAATCACGCCACTCGGCCGGAGGTGGTGCAGGCTCTGCACGGGTCGGCTGGCAAGGACATACGGCTCAGCCACACGATGGGCCTCAAGTTTCTGTATGTTGCGAGCCCGGTGGCGGAGGGATGCATACGGCTGGCGGTTCCGCTGAAGGAAATCGACACGCAAGTTTCCGAGATTCGAAATCAGTTGCTGGCTTCGGTGGCAGTGGCGTTTTTACCGGCGATTATTGTGGCTGGTTTTTTTGCGCGGTATGTTTCGTCGAAACTCGCCGCGATTATTCAATACGCCGGGCGGCTGGCGCGGGGTGAGTTTGCCGCGAGACTTCCGGCGCGGGGGCGGGATGAGCTCGGGATCCTGGTGGAGCAGCTGAACGATACGGGTGAAAAGCTCCAGGAAATGTTCGATCAGCTGCAGCGCGAGCATGCCGAACTGGAGAAGGTGGAGCGCGTCCGGAAGGACTTTGTCATCAATGTATCGCACGAACTGCGGACGCCTCTGGCGTCGATCCAGGGTTACACGGAGACGCTGCTGGAAGGCGCGCTGTACGACCCGGAGCATAACGTTCGATTTCTTTCGATTATTCGACAAAATGCGGAACGGCTGGGCCGGCTTACGGGCGATTTGATGACGCTGTCGCGGCTGGAGTTGAAGACGACCCGATTTCAATTCGCGTCGTATTACGTGAACAGCCTGCTGCTGGACTGCGCGGATTCCATGCGGCCGATGTCCGAGAAGAAACACATCGATCTGACGGTGGAGCAGATGCCGGACCGCACGGAAATTTTCTGCGATTCCGAAGCGGTTCACCAGGTGATGAGCAACCTGCTGGATAACGCTTTGAAGTATACGCCGCAGGGGGGCCGGGTGACGGTGGCGGCGCGCAAGCTGGATGGCAATCCGGAGATGATTGAGATTGCCGTTCTCGACACAGGGCTCGGGGTTCCGGCGGAGGATCTGCCGCGGTTGTTCGAGCGTTTCTATCGTGTCGACAAGGCGCGGTCCCGGGAGATGGGCGGCACGGGCCTTGGACTGGCGATTGTGAAGCACCTGGTTCGATCTCAGGGCGGCACCGTTTATGTGGAGAGCGAGGTCGGCCAGGGATCGAAGTTCATGTTCACGCTTCCGGTCCACGATCTGGGGCTGCAGGAATATGGCGCGGTACAGGAAGAGCTGACTGGCGCGATGCATCCCAGAGTGTGATTCAATAGAGCGCACGTATGAAGCGTCGAACCTTCCTTGGCAGCCTCGCTGCCGCACCATTCCTCGCGCAGTATCACGCGATGGCCGCACCTTCGAAAAATCGGGCAAAGATTCGGGACATCCAGACCATGGTGGTGCAGGGCCCGCGAACCTACACGCTGGTCAAGGTGGTTAGTGACGCGGGCGTGTACGGCATCGGTGAGGCCTATGGCAATCCGGGTGCCGGGGTTCGCGAACAAATCGAGGTTCTGAAGCAGGAAATCATGGGGAAGGATCCCCTGCAAATCGACGCCATTTATCAGGGTCTGGGACAGCGTACGGACGGGTCGGCGCACTCGTTTATGCGGGGCGTCAGCGGGATCGAGATGGCGCTGTGGGATCTGGCCGGCAAGATGCTGGATCAGCCCACGAGCGTGTTGCTGGGCGGCCGGTTTCGGGAGAAGGTTCGGGTGTACGACCATGCCGCGCCAAAGAACATGCTGGACAAGGCGTCGTGCCGGGACTGGGCTGCGAAAGTGAAGGCGGACAAAGCGGGCTTCACGTGCCACAAGTTCGGTCCAGGTCCGCACACAGATCCGGCGAAGGATCCGGGACGCGACCTTTCGAACCGGCTGCTGTCGTCAGCCGAACTGCGTCAGATCCGGCAGGGCTGGGAGAACTGCCGGGAGGCGATCGGCTGGGAACACGACCTGATGGTCCACTGCCACTGGGAGTTCGACCTGCGGACTTCGATTCAGCTTGCCGAGGCGGTGGAGGGGATCAAGCCGGTGTGGCTGGAGGACTCACTTACGCCGGACTACTCAGAGAGCTGGAAGAGGCTGAGCGCGGTGTCGAAGGTGCCGATCTGCACGGGTGAGAATCTGGCTCGGCGTCACGGATTTAAGGATTTTATTATTAACCAGGGCTGTGATATTCTGCACCCGGATCTGCGAAATACCGGCGGATTTCTGGAAACGAAGCGAATTGCGGACATGGCCGACGTTTTTGGACTGCCGATGGCCACGCATAACACGGGCAGCATTGTGGCGACGATGGCCAATGTGAGCTGGGCAGCGTCGATACGCGATTATCTGGCGTGCGAGACGGTGATGGGGCAAGGCGGCTGGCTGGACGACATGATCCTGCATGACGGGCCAATTTTCGAGGGCGGATTTATTCGAGTGCCCGAGAAGCCGGGTATCGGCGTTGAGCTCAATCCGGACGTGGTGAAGGCGCATCTGGCGAAGGGCGAGAAGTGGTGGGGATGAGGCTTCGCCAACGGGGCCGGGTCAGGCGCATAATGGGGGCAGGCGGGTTATGGACCGTTCCGTCCGAGCGCCCGATTTCGTGCTGGCTGAGGCTCCCCGTGAGCTGACCGACGGACCCCTGCGCCGCATCGGCGAGGGAATCGGACGGGTGGTTTACGCCTCCAGTAACTGGGTGGTGAAGCGCGAGCGCTCCCAGCGTGAAGTGGTTGCGCTGATAGTGCTCTGGCGTCTGCTGCGCGGTCTGGAGCGTGCATTTCCCGCGGGAATCGCGGCGCGGCTGATGGAGCGGCCGTCGGCGCAGATTCGGATGCTGAAGCTTTTTGTCCAGACCGTGATGCTGGTGATTCCGCGCACGCTGTGGTTCTCCTCGAATATTCTGCCGGTTTGGCGCATTTATCAAAAACGCAATCTGCGTGGGACTCGACTGGCTGAGTCGCATCTGGCGGGGTCGAGCCTTGTGCCTGCCGTGGCCACGTTTCCGCCGACCCGTGTTCGTGTGAAAGGCTGGCCTGGCTGGCTTGTTGTCGAGCAGGCGGAGGAGCGCGCCGAGTGCACGCTTCTGGACCGGCTGAGCGAACTGGCCGGGGCGGGTTATTTCGACGATGTTGAGGATCTGCTGTGTCAGTTTCTGGAGGTTCGTCAGGCTGGCTGGCAGCGGGGTTTGTTTTCGCTGGATGCGCATTTGAAGAATTTCGGAATTATTGGCGAACGCATTGTTTTGCTGGATGCGGGCGGATTGACTAACCGCTGGTCCGAGATCGAGTCGAAGCTCCACCAGGAGCACAGGCACTTTGAGCCCCCGCACCACAGGCTCGGTCTGGGACCACTCCTCGTCGCGCGACCCGACATTGCGGCTCGGTTTAATGCGCGCTGGAAAGAAGCGGTAAATGCTCCTGTGGTGCTTCGGCACATGAAGGGTGCGACGGCCTCATAAGATCAAAAGATGCCAAGTCCATGGCTGGCGGTTCCGCTGGCCGATTACGAAGCGCACATGAGCGCGCCTGGGGTGGGGCAGTATTCGCTGTTGTCGACTTTGTTTCGCGAGGTGCTGTTGCGGTGCCTGCCGGCGTCGGTTGCGGTGGTCGGGGTGGCCGGGGGGAACGGCCTTGAGCATGTGGATCCGGGTATGACGCGGCGGGTGGCCGGGATCGACGTGAATCAGGCGTACCTTGATGAGGTGGCCCTGCGTTATGGCGTGGTGGGCGGGCTGGAACTGCACTGTGTCGATATGACCAGGGAGGCTCCCGGCGTGGAGCCGGCGGAGCTGGTTCACGCGGCGCTGGTGTTCGAGCATGCGGGTGTGGAGGGGTGTCTGCGCAACACGCTGGGGCTGGTAGCGCCTGGCGGTTGGCTGTCAGTGGTGCTGCAACTTCCCAGCGTGCAGGCGCCTGGTGTGGCTCAGACGCCGTTCGAATCGATTCGCGGGCTGAGTCCGCATTTCTCGTTTGTCGACCCGGCGTGGTTTACGGAGACGGTTGGTGCGGCGGGGTTTGTATTGGTTCAGGAATCGACGCATCCAGTGCCGGCGGGGAAGGCGTTTTGGGTGGGTTTGTTTTGTCGCGACAAGGGGCGGGACGTGTGACATGATGTCAGGAATTGAAACCCTTTGCAGTGATGCGAACCACCGTCCCGCTCCTGATTCTTTTCGTTGCCCATTTTCCGGCCGCTGGCGTGGATGTGGTGGTCCCGGATGCGGACTACCTGACGTCGGCTGAGGCCGTTGTCGCAGGGCAGAAGCTGTTTGCGGCTGCCTGTGGGGCGTGCCACGGCAGATCGGGCGAAGGCGCGCGCGGCCCGAATCTGGCCGATGGAGGCCTGATTCGGCGGCTAAACAACACACGGCTGTTCGCCTCGATCAAGAACGGCGTTCCTGGGACGGATATGCCTGGCTTTCCGATGGCGGACGCGAAGATCTGGCAGATTGTCGCATTTGTGCGGAGTTTGAGTTCGCCGGCAATCGAAGCCCGGCTTGAGGGCGATGTGCCTCGCGGGTCCGCGGTGTTTTTCGGAGCGGGCGGGTGCTCGGGGTGCCATTCCATTCGAGGACGCGGGGCTTCGCTGGGGCCGGACCTGAGCAACGCGGGCGCGGTGATGACGGTG
>JAWXCM010000017.1:0-9787 GCA_034408745.1 Bryobacteraceae bacterium | reverse complement strand
TCGTTCGGCGGAATCGATTCCGCCGAACGAAGTTGCAGCAGGTTGTCGGTGTAGTGCTGGTACAACGTGGCGAGATTCAGGTCTTCGTCTCGCGCTATCGCAGGCAGCGTCTTCGCGATCATTTCCAGAAGCACGGGACGATGCGCCAGATCCTCTATTTGCGGGAGGGCCCGTATCCTGGCATCCAGCGCTTCCCAGTCTGCCGGAGCCAGCTTGCGGAGCGCCTCTCGGATCTGCCCATCGTCGAACTCGGTCAGGTGGACCACTTCGAAGTCGCGCCGGTCGCTGAGGTCGATCACGTCCTCGCCCTTCACCAGCCTTACCTCATGGCGCTCGCCCTGCTTCAGCACGTCCTCTTCTTCCGTCCGGTGGCGGAAGAAAGCGGTGCGGCACGTAAGCAGGACCTTGGCTCGCGGTGCAACCAGCTTTGCGATCTCCCAGAAATTGTCGAGCGCGGTCCGGTAGTCGCCTGCCCTGCGCTCCATCTCATCGAAGCCGTCGAACAGCAGCAGCAGCTTGCCTTCATCATTCAGGCGGCGAATGGTCCTGAATCCGCCACCCAGCTTTACGTCGAATCGATTGGAGAACGCGTCCGTCAGCACCTGCTCAATGTCGTAAGCACGCGAGTAATCGCGCAGCGCGATCCGGATGGGAATCCGCCCTTTGCCGGCTGTCGCCACGCGGTACGCCAGCCGTTGCGAGAACCACGTCTTGCCGGTTCCAAAGTCACCCAGCAGCGAGAGATGGTTCCGCTCCGGCGATTCCAGCCACCGGTCGACAAAGTCGTCCAGTGCCACGGGTTGGCCGTGCGCTTCGCCTTTCACTTCGAGCCGTGCTCTGAGTGGAACGTAGTACTGCTCGATTCCGGCTTCCTTGTACTCCTTCTTCAGTTTGTCGAGATACAGCGTGAAGTCAGCCAGTCTCCCGACGAACGCATCCCGGTCCCAGACTTGCAGGTCGAGCGCGCGGGCAGACTTTTGTATGTCCGTGGGCACGGGCGAGGCTGTCAGCAGGATGCCTTCATCCACGTTGTAGGTGCGGATCGCCTGATGCAGGCGCTCCAGTTCGACAGGCCGGACGCTCTGGGGGGAGTAGCAGGTCAAGACGCGGCGGACCTGCGCTCCAGCCTTGTATTCGCTCAGGAAATGAAGGCCGCCCTGGGCTGGCCGCTTGTCCAGAATTCGCTGGCCCATTGCTTCGAGGAGACTGGCGATGTCCTGCGCGTCAGATTCCGTTACAGGCGCCGGAGCGGCCGTGGGGGGAGGCGCGGACGCGGTGGGAGACTCGGACTGGAGTTGCCGCAAAAAAGCGGGGATATCGGGAAACCCGCCCTCCGCATCGTCTCCGAGGATACGGATTCCGAAGCGGTCCTCGAAATTCCGGCGCTTCAGGGCATTCATCCCCTTTGTGCGCATCAGGGCGAAATGCGCTCCGCCCAGTTGCCCGTTGCATTGAAACACCAGTTCATCGAGAAAGGCCAGCAGGTCGGGATCCGTGAGACTGCATCCCAGAAAGAGTACGGTCCTGGTGGTGAAGGTGTTGATCAGGAAAACGCGAAACGCCGCGCTGGCGAACATGGCTTTCCGGTAATCGGCCTGTCCAAGCACGATGGAGTCGAGCCAGTCAATGTCGCCATGCACCTTGACGACGGCAAAGTCGCGGTCACGGCTGACAGCGGGCAGCTCTGGCAGACTGAGCTGGGTGTACGCCGGTGTTGCCGCGGGGTATGCGCTTTCGATGAGCTTGTCGTAGTTGGTGGTGAGGACGGCCGCGAAGTTCAGTTGCGGCAGCAGCCGATGAGCCTCTGAAGGCTGGAGCGTTTTGTCCCGAAACAGACCGCGCAGGAACTGGCCGAAATTGCGCTCGCCCAGGCGCCTCCGCAGTTCCTGTGCGGCGAGGAGGAGGTCGTTGTCGACCTTGTCGGTGCCCGTGATTAGCTCCCGAACGTCGGCGTCGTCGCGGATGATGGACTCTTTGGCCGCCCAGTCCAGCATTCGCTCGAGCAGTTTCACCCAGCCGGGCAACTGCGGCCGGGACATTCCCGCTCCTGCAAACAGGACCGTTTGCCGTTCCGCCATGCTCTGCCGCAGTTGTTCCGGGATCGGTATGCCCATTGTGGATCACGCTATCACGAGGGGTTGTTCGTTTCGAGGGGAGTAGGGCCGGAGCGGGGAGACGTTCACCGCGGCGGCCGGGTGGGTGGTGACCTTCGAACTCCTGTAGTTCCTGGTCTTAGATCCGGGGAGGTTGATGTTTATGGAACACCATAACTCGTCGTGGAAGAAGCTACGTCTGGAAGCCGGAGATGCGCTCGAAATGGAAAGCACCGATGATCCAGTCACCCTGCGCCCTGTGCGCGGGACGTTCCGTGCGGGGCAGCCTCTTCCAGGGCGAGTGAAGGGTTTCTTCGACAGGTCCGCACTGGTGGCGGTCTTTTACGGCGATCACGCAGCCCGCCTGCTCCAGTTTGCGTACGAGGTCTGTTCTTTCACGACGAGGCGGGAAGCTCAGCCACGCGCCTTACTCCTCAGATCGCGCCGCTGGTGAGGTCCTGCCAAAGGTCCTTCCAATGCGTTGGCAGATCGGCGGTGGTTCTGCTCTGAGTTACGTAGTCCGGGAACTCCTCGAAGCCAGTCCGCGCCGTCCTGCCAATACATTTATCGAGCACTCGCCGTGGCCTCAGTTTACGAGCTTGTGTGGTGTCGGGGTGATTCCTGATGGCTGGGGCGGCCGGCTGGAACGCTGGCTGCGGGCAGTATTGCCCGCCCCACGCTCGGCGCCTGCCCAGGTACAACGGGCACCTGCTGAGCCGACAGCGGAAATCTGGTGGCGTGCCTGTGGACGCAGAAGCAGGCGGCAGTTTCTCCGTTTGAAAAGCATGCGACGCACTGCGACGAACTGACGCCTATCGCGCGTGACTGTGAAGAACTGGCAGCCGCGATGGGCTTCCGCTACCTGTATCACCGCCGGCGCAAGGTGTTGTCGGTGGGCTTTGACACAGTCACGCAAAGGCCGGAGGAATCGGCGTACGACCTTGCTTGCGTCGGAATCCCGGATCGCTTCGTTTGTGGCAATCGCAAGGGGCGATACGCGGGCACGAAGCGGCAGTCAGCGGAAATGCTGGTCATCTCACCGTGCTCCACGTTTCTCGCGCTTGCGGTCGACCCGCGGGGCGCAGGGGCGAATCTGCGCCGTATGTCGGAGCTCGGATGGCAGGGTAAGTACGGCTTCTGCGAAGCGGTGGATTACGCACGCGCGGGGGGGCAAGGTCATGAAATGGTGGATGGCGCATCATCATGGCATGAGCCTCGGGTGCTGGCGACCGAGCTGCCGTTGCATGAACGTCTGCCGAGCATGGTCATCGTGGAGCCGGAGGTCGCGGAGAGTGCCGCGGTTTGAGGCTGGGGCGCCTCAATCTGTCGGTCTAACCTGGAGAGAACCATGGGCTTGCCGACGGGCGATATGCACGGCGACATCCACGTTGTCGGCGGGGATAGCAGAAAGCCGACAGTTGATTTGATCGACACCGGGCATGGCCGCTGCGCGCCCGGAGTACATGACCTCACATGGCTGGCCGCCGACAGTTACCGACGGCTGGTCGACATGAACCATGAAGGCGCCAGAGGGACGCGCTGCGCCCAGCCCGGTGAGATATACAGTGAGCACATTGCCCGCCTGAATGGCACCCGCTACGCTGCCGTTTTTCGTGCGCAGAAAAGCAGGTGCCGCGCTCCGGACCGTGACTCCCACCTTGTGTTGGCCGGATGCGGTTCGGACGGTGAGGTTCGAATCGCCGGGCTCGATGTCAGGCAGGACGGCGACCAGGCTGCCGTCTGTTGCGGTCGAAATGACGCGCACGGGCTGGTCGCTGAGAGTTAAAGTACTATCTCCCAAGTCGCGGCCTTCGATGCGAACGAGCATTCCCGGTGCCAGCGCGAGGGGCCACGACGCTCCCGGATACGGATGCACTGCTGAGACGAATGGGCCCGGTTTTACGACCACAGCGCGGGAGCCGCCTGGAGCGAGATCGACGTGAACCTCCTGCCCGTCGATGTACAGCGTAGCGGCTCCAGCGGGTGTGTTGGTGGAGAAAGCCAGGCCTTCGGTGCTGACTGCGAGCTTCTGCCACGTGCCGGCTGTGGTGGCCACGGAGGCTGACAGGATCGACACGGGCTGGTCCCAGGCCGTCCGCCTTTCCACCATCACGCCGGCGGTTTGAACATGGGGCGGCGCCGGGCCGGGGACCGCACCGCTGCTGTCGTCGGCCATGCCATCCAGGAAGGCGAGGACAACGCGAGCTGTGGGATGTCCGGCATCGCGGACGCTGGCAATTCCGGCTGCCCCGTCGCAAAGGAACAGCTGCCCGATTCCGCCCTGTGTGTGACACAGCGGCAGAGTCACGGTGCGTCCCGGGGAGATGAAATCGAGCGAGGCGCTGGTTACGGCAACCACACTGTCGGTGGGGCCGTACTCGATGTTTATTCCGGCGGTTCCGGTGAGGGCAATTGCGTCGGCGCCACGCAGGTCGTCGTGGCCCTGATTCCAGGTCGCCAGTTGAAACAGCCACCGGCTACCGAGCGATATCTGCCGTAATTGCGGATCTCTGTCTGTAAATGCGGCGACATTAGTGCCGAAATGCGGGACGCCGATGAACACTGCTTTTCGGATACGCGGACCGGAAATTGCGTGGGCAATGTAAGACCGGAGCATCAGGCCTCCGATGTTGTGGGCCACAACGTCGATCTCGGGAACGGGCTCGCCGTCTTCGTAGCGGAGGCGCGCGGCCATTTCGCCGAAGCGCGTTGCGATGATATCGAGCCCGGGCCGGCTGGGGGCGTAACAGAGCTCGAAGACCATGGCGACGCGGCCGCTTTCATTTATGACTTTGTCGAATTTCCCAAAGGTGAGTTCGAAAAAGGGAATCTCCCCGGAGCGCGCATCGGGACAGATGGCATCGTGCCCGGTAATGAAAATGACGGGGGGCTGGGCTCGCCTGGGGATGTAGGAGCCCCAGGGGGTCAGTTCGGCGCGCATGACGGGTGCGAGGGTCAAACCGTACAGGACAACAGCAACAGCAAACGCGTACTTCACTTAGAAAGGATGCGGGGATGGAAAGGAATGTGTCGTTTGGCTTAAGTGAGGATGAAGTCTGGCGGCCGCAGAGGTCGACTTACCTGACCGATTCGATCCGCGTAATTACCGAGTAAGACGCCGTAACTGGCGCGGCTAACCCAGGCCAACGCTGCGGCGGTCAACGACCTGGTTGCGCCCATCCGCTACACCTCCGGGACTCCCGATCAGCGCATGGCTTCCTATTTCGACAAGACCTCCTTCGCGCAGCCGTCCACGCGAAACACCTTCGGCAGTCTGGGCCGCAACGCCCTCCTGGGACCAGGGTCCATCAATACCCAGATGGCTCTGTACCCAGATGGCTCTGTCGAAGAATTTCCGCCGGACCGGGCGACGGTACCTGCAATTCCGCATGGAGTGCTACAACTGGTTCAACCATGCGAATCTGGCGAATCCAGGGGGTATCGATGAACTCGGTGGACTTCGGCCGCAACGGGAATCGCACCATGCAGGCGACCCCGCGGGTGGTGTTCTGATGCTCACCACCCGACGGCGGTTTGCGGAGGCGATTGGCGCCGCAGCCATTGCCCCAGCAATTCTGCGCGGGGCGGTGAAGCCAAACGTGCTGTTCATTCTGATGGACGACCTTGGCTATCCATCGCTCGGCTGCTTCGGCAACCAGTACGCGCCAACGCCGAACCTGGACCGGCTGGCGGGCGAGGGCGTACGCTTCACCAGCGCGTACGTGACGCCGCAGTGCACGCCGACGCGGTCCACGCTGCTCACAGGCCAGTACACCGCGCGCAACCGCATGTGGCACGTCATCCCGTGGTACGGCTATCCGTACGGTCGTGTGGCCGAACCGCCTTACGGGGAGAACCTCTCGCGCGATGCCTTCACGCTCGCGAAGGGGATGAAGACCGCCGGGTACGCGACCGCGTGCATCGGCAAGTGGCACCTGACCACCAACCAGGACGGGTCCTACGTAGGGCTCAATCCCGCGGCGTCGCACTTCTACGGCTTCGACACGGTTCAGACGCCGGCGAAGGACCCTCGCGAGCACGCAACTGGCGACAAGTCAGTCAACCGGTTCACGGACGAGGCGATCGCCTTCATCGAGCGGAATCGCAACCAACCCTGGTTCTGCTACCTGCCGCACCACTCCATCCACGGTCCGGTGGCAGCTCCGGAAGAACTCGTTCGCAAGTACAGCGCCAGGGGCTACCCCGAAACGGGTCTCAACAATGCCACCTACCTCGCCGCCATCGAGCACTTCGATACCGCCATCGGCAGGCTGCTCGGGGCGCTCGACCGCTCCGGGCAGCGCGACCGCACCATGGTGGTCTTCCTCAGCGACAACGGCGGCGTGCACCGCAACTATGGGCCGAAGCCTGAGGTGTCGGAACGCGGTCCGCGAATGGCCCCCCACGAAACGCAGTTCAGCAACGCGCCGCTGCGGGCGGGCAAGGGATTCAGTTACGAAGGCGGGATCCGGGTGCCGATGACCGTGCGCTGGCCCGGCGTCGCCAGGGCGGGCACTGTGTGCCACACGCCGGTCCATGCAGTGGACCTCATGCCGACTCTCTTCGCGATGAGCGGCGCTGCCACCCCCTCGGCCTATCCCACCGATGGCGTGAGTCTCCTCCCACTGCTGGAGGGAGGCTCGCTCGCGGCGCGGCCGCTTTACTGGTACATGCCCTTCTACGATGTGCGCTGGCTTTCGACCCCGAACGCGATTGTCCGCGACGGCGACTACAAGCTGATCGAGTCGTTCGGCGACTACATCGAAGAGGACACGGGCAACTACCGGGTCGGACGCCGGCTGGAGTTGTTCGACCTTCGCAAAGACCTGGGCGAGAAAACGAATCTCGCTGAGCGCATGCCGGAGCGCGCCTCGCGCATGAGCCGGCAGTTGCATGAATGGATCCGGTCCACCGGCGCCCAGGTCCCGAAGTTGAATCCCCGGTACGATCACATGCGGGCGCTCGAGGAGACCAGGTCGCGCGCCAGCAGCGAAGCTTCCCGCATCTGACCGGTTGTGCATACTCAATTCCTCGAAGTGTCATTTGTCTCTGCTCCGTGGTAACGGTGGGGGTGCAAGGAGTCTCTGTTCTTGCTGTCGCCGCAACGTTCCGAGGAAGTATCCGCGCCCGCTGGTGCCCAGAACGAGGCGGCCCGCGTGATGGGGATCGAAGCGGACGGCCAGCCCGCGCAACATGGCCAATCCTTCATTCTGGACGCTCCAGGTCACGCCGCCGTCCTCGCTCATATAGACGCCGGTGGCGCCTGAAACGTCGTGGTAAGGATCGTCCGACGTGCAGAACACCAGGCGGGATGAATCGAACGGATCAACCGCCATGTCATAGATGAAGTAATCCTGGTGGAGGCGGGTCCATTCGTTGTTCCGGTACCGCCAGAGGCCCCCGCCTGTCTTGCGCCACTTCGTGACATAGAGCGTGCCCGGGTCCCGCGGATCGAGGGCCAGACGCCAGGCATCGCGTGGTGAGCCGGGCATCAGCGAGAAGTTCCAGCCGTCCTCGGAGCGGTACACGCCGTCAGTCCCGGAGACGTAAATGGTATGGCCGGAGCCGGCGATCCAGGAGAGCCCGGGCGCGTCGAGACCGGCGTACCAGTAGGCGCCGCCATCGAGAGTTACATAGAGTCTGGTCCCGATCACGGCCAGGGCGATGTCCGGCTGATCTGGGATCGCATAGAGGCCGCGGGCGCGGCTGTTGGCGGCGTTGCGTTCGGGCAGGCCGCGTGCAGTGCCCCACAGCATGGTCCAACTGTGGCCGCCATCGGTCGACTTCGCCAGACCCTGGAAGTTGTTGTCCTGCCCGAAGCTGGTGTAGATCGTGTTGCCGTCCGGCCCGGCGAAAACGGCATCATTGCCGCCGCCATATGCAGGGACGCCGCCCGGACCTGCGTACCACCATGAGGCGAGGTTGTCGTCGCTGATCCACAACTTCCCGTCGTCCATTGCATTGAATACCGCGTGGCCGGCACGAAACGGATTGAAGCGGAAGTTGACCGCCACCAGACCGGAGAAGCCACGGCCGGTCCATTGTTTGTTCTCTCTGGAGACCAGCTTCGCTCCCAGGTCCTCGAAGCTCTGACCGCCGTCGGCCGTGCGGATGATGTTGGCCTGATTGCCGAACAGCACAGTGTCGGGGTCTTTGGGGTCAACGGCGATCCAGTCGGCTGTGGGACCGGTGCCGTAAGGCATCGGCCACGCGCCGCGGTTGGCATAAGTGAGGATGCCTTGCCACGACTCGCCTCCATCGTCGCTTCGCCACAAGGAGGAGCCCCCGAAAGAGCGGTCGGCAGTATACAGGCGGCGCGAATTTGAGGGCGCTACGGCGACGGCAAAATAGCGGGACGTCTGGCCGGAGTCGCTGGCGACGATCCGCGGCAGTCCCTTGCCCGAGTCGCTCCAGGTGGCGCAGCCGTCAGTGGATTTGTAGATGGAACCCGGAATCATGACGGAGCCTTGTTTGGCATTGTCCAGGGCTGCCCAGACAGTCGAGGGGTCCTCTGGGTTGATTGCGATCTGGTAGACGGAGTCGTTTGGCAGAACGCCGCACGGCGCCCAGCTGGCTCCGCCATCAATCGAGGTAAAGGCCCCTTCACCGTAGGTGGACACATAGAATACGTTCGACGCATTCACGGCCGAGGTGACATTGGTTCCCTTGCCGATACGCGTCAGTTGCGACCAGGTTTCGCCCCCGTCGAGGCTTTCCCAAACCACGCCCCAAAGCGGCTGTCCGGGCGACGACCAGCGGCGGTGCGAGCCGCCGAACGCCAGCAGGCGTTTCGGGTTCCTGGCATCGAACAGCACCTTCTGAACCGGAGTCGAGTAGGAGCCTCCGGAGACGGGCGGAAAACCGTTCCGCATGGCTTGCCAGGTTCGTCCGCCGTCGCGGCTGACGTAAGGCCCGCTCATGGTTCCCGCCCAGACCTCGTTGGGGTCCTCCGGGTGAAACGTGAAGTCGGCGAGTTCCCAGCTGGAAAAGCCAGTTGTGACCTGCCACGTTTCGCCGCCGTTGTCGCTGTAGGCCGCGCCCAGCATGTCGCCTCCGGCCAGCACGCGCCTGGAGTCGAAAGGGCTGATGGCGAGGGAGGTGAGCGCACCCCCGACACCGGGTTCGTTGAGCGGCGTCCAGTCGATCCGCTGGGCGGCAGCCGGCAGCAAAAGCAGGCATGCCAGCGAAATCCGAAGAGCTTCTTTCAGCATTTTGAAACCAATGGAACCATTTTAGATCCCGGATGGCCTCCGCGAGGTCCAGACCGCCGTCCATCGCGCCGGATCTCGCTCGCGGCGAAGCCCACGCGCCCGTCACCGCGTTGGAAGTAGATCGCCGTTGGAGGAGTCTGAGCGGCCAGACATCCCGCCGCCGCGGCCGAATACTTATCGAATCGTGATCTTGCCCAGCCGGTAGCGCCGGTGTCCGTCGCCGTCCGCAAGGGGCAGCGCAATCGACGGCGTCCCCGTCCTGGCACCGACCGAGACGTAAACCTCATAAGTTCCGCGTTTGAGAATCGGGTCGGGCGGCAACGCATACGGGATCAGTGGCCGGTCCGCCTGGCTGGACGTCTTCTCCTGGCGTCCAACCGCCAACGCTTTTCCCGGAGGGCCAACGGGCAGCGTGCGCACGTCGAAAGCCTCGTCGACAAACACGCCGGCGATGCCGCCACTGGCGTCTTTCAGCGTGATGGC
>JAWXCM010000016.1:0-25450 GCA_034408745.1 Bryobacteraceae bacterium | reverse complement strand
GCCGCCCCACCGCCTCCATCTTCTGCGCCTGCATGTACTGACGCATCAATGCCGACCGCTCCGTGCTGTCCAGCGCCATCGTAACCAGCATCCGGCGTCCGTCGGGGAGTGCGCCTAATGGGCTCGACTGCAGAACCCACTCGCGCGTCGTGCCGTTTTTGGCTTTGATCTGCACGGTCCCTTCGTCGAAGGTGGTCGCCAGCCGATACTTTTCCTTCATCGCGGCCCACGTTCCGACACCCGATTTTTCCAGCCACTGCTCCACCGTGGGGATGTCCTCAGCCGTGTACCCGCTGCGTTCGGTCCAGGTTCGGCTGAGCAGCAGAATCGAGCCGTCTTCGGCGTGCAGCATCACCGGAAACGGGGCTTCATACATGGCCCGCCCAAGGCGTTCTTCGCTTTCGCGCAGAGCCTCTTCCATTCTCCTCCGCTCGCTGGTGTCGCGGATGAACACGCAGGCAACCACGTCGGTGCCGAAGCGCACGTAGTTTGACGCGATCTCGACCGGGAATCGCGCTCCATCCCGCTTTACGTGCACGCGTTCCAGCCGAAGCGTCCCGCGTTCCTCCAGGTCCCGCCAGAGGGAAGTCCATTCCTGACGCGTCAGGTCATGGTCGATATCAAAAATGGTGAGCGCCAGCAGCTGTGTCTCGGTGTGACCGAAGCTGGAACAGGCGGCGCGATTGGCATAGCGGAAGCCGCCGCTGGGCTCGATCCACAGCACAGCCTCACTTGCGTGGTCGGTGACGAACTGCGTCATCTGCAGTGCCAGTTGTGAGCGTCTCAGACGGGCGAAAACGCGAACCAGCAAGAGGTACAGGAGTCCGCCAGTTGCAAGGACAAAACCCAGTCCTTTTATGGTTTGAACACCAGGCGGAAAGCTGTGGAAACTGGCGCCACCTTCCACGAGATCCGACACATAGATCCACGCCGCGCCAAACACCACATACAGTGTTGTTATGCGCTCAGGGACACGCGAATCGAGTTTGGAGCTCCAGGGCATTTCCACCTGACACTATCGAATACCTGGCACTCAGTCAAGGACTTACTTTGTTTCCGAATCAGAGGCGGGAATTAAAGACTCTTGTGCGTTTAAGGTGTTGGTCTCGGGCGTCGGGCGCGAGTAAGTACCATCGCTGGCCATTTCGCGCGCTTTCACATTATCGGCAAGGTACAGAAGCAACACCCGCTCGACTTCAGCGCGGTGCTCCTCTTCGCGAAGCGGAAACATCACTTCCACCCGGCGATTAATGTTGCGCTGCATCATGTCGGCGCTTCCCAGGTAGATCTCGCGATCCCCCGCATTTCGGAAATAGTAAATTCGGCTGTGCTCCAAAAAACGGCCCACAATACTGCGAACGCGGATATTATCGCTAACTCCTGCCACTCCGGGGCGCAAACAGCAGATTCCGCGAATCAGCAGGTCCACCTGAACGCCGGCCTGGGATGCCGTATACAGCAGGCGGATCATCTGCGGGTCCACCAGCGCATTCATTTTAAAAATGAGCCGCCCAGCACCGAGCTGCCGGTGTAATTCGATCTCTCTGCGGATCAGTTGCTGCAGACGGTCCCGCAAATTCACCGGAGCCACCAGCAGCCTGCGGTAATCCGATTTCGCAGAATAACCGGTCAGATAGTTGAATAAATCGGTTGTATCGGCCGCCAGTTCCTGATTACACGTCAGAAGCCCCAGATCCGTGTAGAGGTGCGACGTCACAACGTTGTAGTTGCCGGTTGCCAGATGCAGATAGCGGCGGATAGTCTCGCCTTCCCGGCGCACGATCATCGTCGTCTTGCAGTGGATCTTCAGGCCCACCAGGCCGTACACCACATGGACGCCTTCGCGTTCCAGCGCGCGAGCCCACTCAATGTTGCTCTCCTCGTCAAACCGGGCCTTCAACTCCACCAGCACGGCCACCTGCTTGCCGTTTTCCATCGCTTCCAGCAGCGCCTCAACAATGGGAGAGTTGCGGCCAACGCGATACAGCGTCATCTTGATGGCCAGCACGTTGGGATCGTGCGCGGCCTTTCGTACGAAATCGACCACAGGCTGAAAGGAATCGAATGGGTGGTGCAGAAGGATGTCGCGGCGCCGAATCGCAGCAAAGATGTCCTCGTCCTCGTCTTCGTGCAGACTCGCCGGAACCGCCGGGACGAACGTGGCCTCTTTCAGATCGGGCCGGTCGAGTTTGTACAGTGCCATCAGCCTGCCCAGGCTCAGCTGGCCGTGAACCTTGTAGATGTCGCGGCGCTCAATCTCCAGATTGGTGCTGAGAATCTCGAGCATATCCGCCGGCATGTTATCGGTCACCATCAGCCGGACCACGCTGCCGAATCGACGCTGCCGGACGCCTTCTTCCACGGTCTCCAGCAGGTCATCGCCTTCCAGTTCCCGAATCGCCAGATCGGAGTCGCGCGTAATGTGGAACGGGTGCGCCTCCCGAACCGTCATGCCGGGAAACAAGTCAGCCAGATTCGCCGTAATCACCTGATCGAGCCACACCAGCGGCAGCGTTTTGGGCGGCCGGCGGCGCGTATACTTCCCCGGCTTCTGCAGCAAAACGAATGGCATCAGGGGCGGGATCTTAAGTCTGGCGAACTTCTCGGTGCCCTTGTCGTCGATCGTGATGGCAAGATTGACGCTCAGGTTGGAAATGTGAGGAAAAGGGCGGCTGGGGTCGAAGGCGAGCGGCGTCAAAACCGGAAATACGGTGTCGCGGAAATACTTTCTGGCGATTTCCTGCTGCCGTACTGTCAGGTCCTCATAATCGAGGATCTCGATTCCATTCTCCCGCAGCGCCGGAAGCAGCGAATCCCGCCAGCACCTCCACGCGTCGGCCAGGAGTTTCTTCACTTCGCGCCGTATAGCGACCAGTTGCGACGAGGCGCTCAGGCCATCCGGGCCAGCCTCGCGACTTCCCGCTTCCACCTGAGTCAGCAAGCCGGCAACTCGCACCATGAAGAATTCGTCCAGGTTCGAGCCCACAATGGAAAGGAATTTCACCCGATCCAGCAGCGGGTTTCGCTCATCCTGGGCTTCCTCCAGAACGCGGTGCTGAAAGGCCAGCAGGCTCAGTTCGCGATTGAGGTACAACTCCGGATCTCTGAGATTTGGTTCCTCGGCAACCGGTACAACTTCGACCAAAGTCGGCATCTTTTTCCGCTGTCCGCTGGAACTCATCCCGTAATCATGGTAGCGCGCTGTGCCAAACCGACCTCTGCGCGTATGATGGACAGGTAAGCCATGAAAGCGCTCCTTCTCACCGAGTACAAAAAGCTGGAACTGACCGACATGCCGGTCCCGGAAATTGGCCCCGATGACGTGCTGATTCGCGTCCGGGCCTGCGGCATCTGCGGCAGCGACGTCCACGGATACGACGGCAGCACGGGACGGCGGATTCCGCCCATCGTGATGGGCCATGAAGCCTCCGGCGTTATTGAGAAGGCAGGCGCCAATGTGCGCAACCTCTCAGAAGGCGACCGCGTCACCTTCGATTCCATGATTTCCTGCGGCAAGTGCCGTTTCTGCAGGAGAGGGAGGGTGAATCTCTGCGACAACCGGCAGGTGCTCGGCGTCTCCTGCGACGAGTATCGCCGTCACGGAGCGTTTGCCGAGTACGTTGCCGTCCCCCAGCACATCGTCTACAAACTGTCCGACGGCGTCTCCTTCGCACACGCCGCGATGATCGAACCCGTCTCCGTGGCCGTGCATGCGGTCAGCATCACTCCGGTCGCGCTGGCCGATACCGCAGTGGTGGTGGGCACTGGCATGATTGGCCTGCTCACGATTCAGGCGGCCCGGCTGGCTGGCTGCTCGCGGATCATTGCAATGGATCTGGAAGACCACAAACTCGCGCTGGCCAAAGCCAATGGCGCCGACGAAGTGGTGAATCCAAAGACGGTGGACGCGGTCCAGTACGTGCTCGACGCAACGGGCGGGCGCGGTGCCGATGTGGTGTTCGAAGCGGTTGGCGCCACTGACCCCATCCGGACCGCCATCGGCTGCGTGCGCAAGGGCGGCACGGTCACGCTGATCGGCAACATTCGCCCCAATATCGACCTCCCGCTGCAGCCGATTGTCACCCGCGAGATCCGTTTGCAGGGCTCCTGCGCTTCCTCAGGCGAGTACCCGGAGTGCATTGAGCTGATGGGCCGCGGTCTGATCAACGTGTCGCCGATGCTTACGGCCAGGGCTCCGCTGGAAGAAGGCGCCATCTGGTTCAGCCGCTTATATTCGCACGAACCCAACGTGATGAAAGTGGTTCTCGAACCCTGAGCAACTTTGCAGCCACGGTGGACGTCCACCGGATGGCACAGTGAGTCGGGGCGGAGGTGTGACGGTGGCGACGGAACAACGGCGATTTGCGGCGATTTTAATTGATTTCGAGAACATTTATTACTATCTGAGGCAGAACCTGTCGGAACGGCAGGAAATCAGCGATGTGGTCGCGGGGCTGGTGCAACGACTGCGCAGGCTGCTTATCGACCGGTACAACGAGGAAGCCATCAGCCTCGATGCCTACGCCGATTTCGAGCGCATTGATGAGAATGCACAGGGTTCGCTGTATCTGATCGGTGTCGAGACGCACAACGTGCTCGGCACCGACCACAAGAATGCCGCCGATATGAAACTGTGCATCGACGCACTCACTATTTTGTATACGCGTCAGGAAATCGCCAGTTTTATTGTGGTGGCCGGAGACCGGGATTACATTCCGGTGATCCAGCACCTGCGCAAACATGGAAAGACTGTACGAGTGGTCGGCTTCCCTGCCAGTGTGTCCGGCGATCTTCTCACCAACGTCGGCCAGGAAAATTTTCTCGACGCCAGTGAGTTTCTCCCTCAGCCCAAGCCTGTGACCGTGTCGGCAGTCGGCGTGGCCGGATCGACTCCGGGTCTGCCGATGCCACTGCAGCCGCTTGCCCCGGCCGTTCGCGATCCGCTCACCATGCGGTTTCTGGATGAGGATCAGAACGTGGCGATCGGAGTACTCTTTCGTAATTTCCACAATAAACCCGAAGTGTGGATGACGCCCTATCTGCACAAGCTCCGCGCCGAACTGCCGCATTTTTCCGAGTACGAGCGGAAGGCGCTGATTTCACAGCTGGCCGAAAGCGGGGCGATTCGCGTGGAGAAGCGCAAGGGTGAGCCACACGATTTCTCCGTAATCCTGGTGAACTGGAATCACCCCGACGTGCGCAAACTGCATATGGCGTAGGGCTGGTCAGTCTTTCGCGAAACCGGCGTGAACGGACGCGAGCACGCCTCGCCAGGCTTCACCTCTCGCCTGACTCCTGGGTCTCGAACTCATGGAGCGATGCCGCGGCAGCATCGCGGAGGTCTTCGTCCGACCATGAGTCCGACCAGTCGGTAAGGCGCCCCTGAGCCAGAGCAGCAAGCTGGCTGGCCCACGTCAGTACCTTATTTGCTTCCTCTGGCGGAAGTGCCCTAACCACCTTCAGTAAGGCCTCTTCCTCAAGCGTCAGCACCATATGTTTCTCATTGTAAGTGCCTCCGAGCCCACTATGGAACCGGATTCCCTTCCGCATCCAGCCGGATGACCTCGCCGTAGTTCAATTCACGCACACCCTTCTCGATTCGCGCCAGATCCCCAACGACAACCCACGTCAACTTGCCTGGAGTGAGGAAGCGCGCCGCAGCCGAGGCGAGCGTACCCTCGGTGAGCCCGTCCACGTTCTTCACGAATTTGGCGTAATACTCCTCCGGGTAGCCGTAAGAGGTGATGTTTACAGCGGCGCGTCCCAGCGAGGACAGCGAGGCAAAACGGCCCGCCATTCCCAGACTCATCTTTGTCCTGATGTTCTGAAACTCCTCTCCCTGGATCGGCTTCCTGCCTGCGATGGCGTCGATCTCGCGGGTGACTTCCACCATCGACTCCTTTGTCTTGTCGGTCTGCACTGGCGCCACAACAAGAAACGGCCGCTGACCACGGGCATCGATAAGCAGTCCCGTAACCCCATAGCTCCAGTGCTTGTCGAGCCGGAGGTTGCGGTTCAGACGAGAAGTGGACATCCCTCCAAACAACTGCATGACGGTCTCAATGGCAAGCTCGTCAGGCTGTCCGGAGGGATGGGTGAGGTGAGCCGCGACAATGACCGACTGTGTGGCGCCGGGCTTGTCGATCAGATAGACACGCGTCTGGCCAGGTCCGGCAACCGCCGAGACGGGCGCCGAGGGAACCTCGGACCGCTCCCACGAATCGAATGCGCGCGAGGCTTGCTCCACCAGCTGCGCCATCGTGATGTCTCCTGTGGCGATCAACGTGGAGTTGTTTGGCCTGATCCACCGCTTGTGCCAGGCAACCAGATCATCCCGGACAATGCTCGAGACACTGGCGTTGTAACCCGAGCCCGTCAGCGGATTGGCGTAAGCGTGGCCGGGCGAATAGAGGAGCCGCGGGACGATGCGAAGGGCCATCGACGCCGGTGTTACTTTCTCCTGGTCGATACGGGCGAGTTGCTGCCTCCGCGCAATCTCAAGCATCTCCGGAGCGAAGGCGGGGCGCAGCAGAACATCCGTCAGAAGCGCGAGCGCGGGAACGAACCTGGTCTTCAGGGCGGCTAAACGCACGGTGGAGAGATCGAGCGAGCTGGTGGTGTTCAGTGTGGCGCCGAGGCTCTCCAGTTCCTCCGCCAGTCGAAAGCCGTCGCGAGTCGTCGTGCCCTCCTGCATCATGCGCGTGGCAAGCGAGGATAATCCCGCCTTCCCCTGCGGATCCGTGGAGAATCCAGCGTTCGATACCAGACTAATTTCCAACAGGGGAGCGGTGTGCCGTTCAATCAGTACAACCTTCAGACCGTTCTTTAACGTAGCGGTCTGCACCTTCGGAAAATCGACACTGGCCGGTGACTGAAGCGGCGGCAGGAGGGAGCGGTCGACTGCCGAAATCTCGGGTTTGACAGTACCGAACGGCTTCACCAAAAGGGTGTAGCTGTGCGCCTTCAACCACTTCTCGCCGGACTGCCGCACCAGCGTCGGAGTGGCAGACGACACAACTCGAAATTCGTCGAGATACGCTTCCGGATTTCTTCCGTACGTCATGCTCATTGCCAGAACGTCGGAGCGCCCGCCGAATCCACCTGTGCGCTCCAGCTGGCGTGCGAACTCGGCGACCTCGGTCGACACGGCGCGGCTAAGCTCGGCTTGAGTAGGTCCCTGAGTCAGAAAGTCGGAAATCACAGCGTCCATCTCGCGTTCCACCGCGTCGACGTCGGCTCCCGGACGTACGGTGACGATGACGCTGAATCGACCGGCTATCTCATCGGCGGCCCAGAACGACGCTACAGCAGTGGCCAGCTTCTTGTCATACACAAGGCGCCGGGTGAGCCGCGCGCTCTTCGACCCTCCCAGAACATGGGCCGCGAGCGCCAGATACGCGCCTTCTTTGTCTCCCCAGGCGGGCGCGTGAAAGACGCGATAAATGCGGGTCTGCGGAACCCGGTCCTCCATTTCGTCGCGAATGTCTCGGTCGAGTTGCGGAATCCACGTGCGGAACCGCTCGACCGGAGGGCTGGGCGGGATGGATCCGAAGTACTTCTTCACCAGTTCCAGTGCCCGCTCAGGCGTTACGTCGCCAGCTAAGGAAAGGACACAGTTGTTCGGGCCATAGTACGACCGATACCACTCCTTCACGTCCTCCAGTGTGGCTGCATCCAGGTCCTTCGCCGTGCCGATGACGGGCCAGCTGTAAGGATGCGAGTACGGATACATTGCGGCCAGCATGCGGGTGTTGGTGCGGCCATAGGGCTGGTTATCGCCCAGGTTTTTCTCGTTCTTAACGACGCCCTTCTCGCGTTCGAGGGACGCCGGTGTGATCTGCGCGGCCAGAAACCCCATGCGGTCCGCCTCCAGATAGAGGGTGCGCTCGAGAGCGGAGGTGGGCACATCTTCGAAGAAATTCGTTCTGTCGAAGCTGGTGGTACCGTTGCGATTGTTGGCCCCAAGATCGTCCATGGCTTCCCGGAAACCGTGGGGATAATTCTGGCTGCCGTTGAAAAAGAAGTGCTCGAATAAATGAGCAAAGCCCGTCTTGCCTCGCTGCTCGTTGCGCGAGCCAACGTGGTACCACAAGTTCACGCTGACGGACGGTATGCTGTGGTCCTCGTGAACCAACAGAGTCAGGCCGTTGTCGAGAATGAACTTCTTATGCGCAATCCGGATCGCGTCGATTTCACCGGGCTGCTGACCCGCAGCTACTCCGGCGGACACTGCGAAACTGACGGACAGGGCAAGGGAGATCCAGAATCGAGACGGGGTGGTCCGCATGGACCGTAATTGTATCCCGGCGCCGCTGTATACGATTTAGACCGTCCTGGCTCGCCAAGACGCAAGCTCTTTGGCCAGAGCATCCCGCACCGTCAGAAACCGCGGATCGTCCCACAAGTTGGTCTTCTCGCGAGGATCGACCGCGAGATCGTACATCTCATTTGGTCCATCTTCCCCGTTGCGAACAACGATCTTGTAGCGCGTGTCTCGAGCCATGTCTGTGTTGCGAAACGAACCGAAAACCAGATTGCGCCAGCGTTCCTTCTTGCCCATGGGCTGTCGGCGCGCGATCTTCAGGAAGCTGGTGCCACACAGGTTCCTCCCTGCGGGCGGCGGGACGTCGACTGCATCGCACAGAGTCGGCACAATGTCATAGAAACTGACCATCTCCGGCGCGACCGCGTCGGCCGGGATGCGCCCCGGCCAGGCCATTACCAGAGGGACGCGCATCACTTCCTCATACATGTTGATCGGGTCGGAGGCCAGCCCCTTGCTCCACAGCCCATGCCGGCCGAACAGATATCCGTTGTCGCCCGTGAACAGCACCAGCGTATTGTCGGCGAGTCCCCGCGCACGAAGCCTGTTCATCAACACGCCGACCTGGTCGTCGAGCGCCGTGGTCGACGCCGCGGCCTTGCGCAAATTGCCGACCACGTCCTTCAGCATGTCCTTCTCACGAAGAGCGTTCTTCGCGGCAGGCTCATAACCCACCTGATCGAACGGGACCTTTGCGTACATGTCGTAATACTTCTGCGGATGGCCCGCATACGGCGTGTGCGGATTCAGGTAACCGATGGTCAGCAGAAACGGCTTGTCCTTCTTCTGCCCGTCGAGAAACTCCAGAGCCCGCTTCGTCATCAGTTCGGCGAGATAGCCCTTCTCCTGGACGCGCTCGCCATTGAGGAACATCTCCGGATCGGTGTAGCTGCGCGATCCGCCGTCCATTGTGTAGGAGTACCGATAGCCATGCCCCGGCTTCTGATCGGACCCCATGTGCCACTTGCCGACGTAGCCACAGTCATAGCCAGCCTGCGCCAGCACGTCGGAAATCATGACCTCGCGGACGAATGAATCGGGAGCGGCTTTCTGGCCCTGAGGCGGATTCGCAATCGGCGAATCGGTGAGGAAATCATGGATTCCGTGCTGTTTCGGTGTGCGTCCGGTGAACAACGTGGCCCGGCTCGGCGAGCAGATGGGCGAGCACACAAACGCGTTCTGGAAACGCATGCCGCCGCGCGCCAGCAGGTCGATATTCGGCGTCTTCACTTCCGTGTTGCCGTAGCAGCCGGTGAACCAGGCGGGCAGATCGTCGGCAAGAACGATCAGGATATTCGGGCGAGCGCCAGCGAGTTTTTTATCCGCGGCGAAGAGGGAACCGGCAGCCGCACCAGCGGCGAGAAACTGTCTGCGATTCAGCGACAAGTGTAGACCTCTCTCGGTTAGAGTACGTCGGCAAAGCCGCGCTTGAGGTGGCGGAAGAACAGGCCCCCGCACACGAAAACCACAATCGACCATGCCGTCAGCCACAGCAAATCCTCAACCGCGGGCGGGCGCATGGACAGCAGGCGTTCCCGATAGGCGCGCACAACCCAGGCCAGAGGGTTCCAGTGAATCAGAAACCGGAACTTCTCCGGGATGTTCTGCTCGCCAATGAATATCGGGGTGACCCAAAACCAGCATGTCATGATCACCGTCACAATCTGCGTTGTGTCTCGCAAGTACACCTGCAGACTGGAGAAGATCCAGCCGATCCCGACCGCCAGCATGCCCAGCAACAGCATGTAGACCGGAAGCATCAGCGTCATCGGGCTCAGCCCGTCGCCGCGATACACGATCAGCACCAGCACCAGAAGCAGAGCCAGCAGGTGATTGATCAGAGACGAAAGGAAGATGGAGAGGGGTACGATTTCCGACGGAAAAACCGTCTTGGTGATGAGGTTGGAGTTCTCTACCAGCGAGTTTGAGGAGCGCATGACGCTCTCCTGAAACAGCATCCACGGCAGATACCCGGTGGCCAGAAAGAGCGTATAGTTCGCCGTGACCTCGCCCTCCGGCGGCGTCATCTTCAGACACACCCGGAATACGAAATTCCACAGCACCAGCATGACAGCGGGCTGAATCAGCCCCCAGAGCCAGCCCGCGGCCGAGCCGATGAACCTCTGGCGGAAGTCGCGCCGCACCAGTTGAAACAGCAGCGTACGGCTGGAAACGAGATTTCTGAGGAACAGAGTCCCCGGAACATGCATACCTTATGCCAGCGTGACACACCGGCCGAGTGCGTCCGAGGGATCAGGAATCGCCGAACACCCGGAGCAGCCACGCGGTCAGACGAGGCGTCAGCCCGAACTGCTCATCGGCAGCGTAGGCAACCATGGCACCGATGGTTATCGCCACACAGGCAAGGAAAAAGTCCAGTTGCATAAGATCGGCAGAACGCTCCAGGGAAGGTAACCTGGATTGTAACCTGCGGATGGAACCCGTGAAGTGTCTATGAAGCGGGGTGTCGCTGGCCCCTTTGTGGGCATGGCATGCGCGCATCACGTCCTGGTTTAAGCACGAATCGCGTACAGCGCCGCCGAGGTGCGAATGTACAGAGTCTTCCCGGCCGGAGCCGGAGTCGCCCAGACACCTTCTGGCATGGTATTCGACGCGACCACCGTGTACTCCGGCGACGCTTTCACCACATGGATCTCGCCGTCTTCGCTCGCCAGGAATAGCCGGCCCTCAGCTACCACAGGCGATGCGCTGAACGAACCCGGCTTCGGGAGCCTCTGCTGAAACACACGCTTCCCGTCCGCCAGCGTGTAGCAGCCCAGCACTCCGTTGTCGCCACAGATGAACAGATGCTGTCCCCATGCCACCGGGGTCGGCGTGTACGGACCGCCGCTGGCGTTATCCCACAGCAGTTTGCCGGTGCGCGCATCCAGAGCGAAGAAGCGACGTCCCGAAGGATACCCGCCGCCAATCACCACGCGGTCACCTGCAACCAGCGGAGCGGGAACCCGCACCTCAGTCTCGTCGGCGAAGCTCCAGACCTCAGCGCCGGTCCTGGCATTTTGCGCACGAGTCTGCCGCGATGACGACGTGATCAGCAGCGGACCGCCTGCGCCCTCGAATACGGTCGGTGTGCTCCACGCCGGATACTCGTCACGCTTCACCATCCATCGCTGCTTCCCGGTGCGCAGCTCGTGCGCCGCCACAAAAGCCCGGTCGTGCGTGTCGCACTGCACCACCACTGAGCCCTCAAACAGCACAGGCGAAGACGCGAATCCCCATTCCGAGCCACGGTCGCCCTTCAGCCCCAGGCTCAAAGTGCCGAAATCGTGCGTCCAAAGAGTCTTGCCCGACACCGCATTGAGGACGAACAGCCCCTCCGATCCAAAGAACGCAGCCACCACTCGGCCGTCGGTCGCGACTGTCGGGTTGGCGTGGCTTGCTTTGGTTGTGGCGGCGGATCTTCGGGATGCCCTCATGTACCGTCCGGTCCCATACAACTTTTCCGGAAGCCGCATCAAGTGCGATCACCCGGAATGTATGGCTCACCTGATCGGCAGCCGAATCGATACCTGCCCGGCTGACCGGACTGAGCTGCTTCGACGGATCGGTGGCAGCGGCCGACGTCAGGTAAATTCGGCTGCCAGACACGGCCGGGCTCGAGTGGCCGACACCCGGCAGGGCCGTTCGCCATGCGACGTTTTTCCCCGACTTGGCATCCCAGGACGAGGGAATCCCCAACGCGTCGGAGACGCCGGAGGCGTTGGGTCCACGGAAAGAGGGCCAGTCGGCAGCCTGGAGTGCAAGTGGAAGGGAAAGTACCGTGCGTCGGGACAGCATTCGAAAGGTTGGACGAACGGCGGAGAAGGATGTCACGGGGCCGTTTCCGGCGGATCGGAACGGCCCCGCGCGGATACGGCTACTTCTTCAGAATGGCGTTGACGTTCACGCTGCCGCCCGGCTGGACCATCATGTCGCGGGTCCATGTGGCCGCACCGTGCTTTACGGTAATCTTGTGCATCCCGGGAGCCAGCTTCGTCTGAGTCGGCGTGCTGCCGATAAACACCTTGTCGATCTCCACCTCGGCGCCAGCCAGGTCCGAAGTGATGTTCAGCGTGGCCAGCTCCACAGCGGCGACCGTTCCACCGGCCGGAGCCGCCGGCTGCTGACCAGCCAGCATCAGCTGATTGCCCTGAGGTGCCAGCTGCGCCGGAGTCTGCTGAGCCGCCGGAGCGCCCGCCGGGGCTCCGGACAGGTTCTTCGCCACGAAGTCGGCCGAGAGCGAATGATCGCGGTCAGTAAAGACCTCCATCACAATACCCTTGTTGATCGAAACGTCCTTACCTTTGCGGAGCAGCAAAAACGGAGCGGCCGGCCAGAAGAGCACCACGGCGCCGGCCGTCAAGATGCCCGTGCTCACGCCTTTGCCCTCACCCTCGCGCTTCTGCATCGTGTAGCGCAGGGGAACCCACTCCCCGTCCCCCACGCGGACCTTGTCGATGGAGAAATCCAGCTTGCCCTTGCGGCCCATATTCTTCTTTTCTTCGGCCATAACGATGGTGCCGAGAATGGCCGCACTTTGCGGAATGACAGTCACGCCGTTCACTTTCACGGGGTCCTGCAGTGAGAGCTGCACCTGCTGGCCAACCTCAGCGGTCGCCGAGCTGATGGTCTGCTCCAGGCGGGCAGACAATTTAGTGCCATTCGGAATCACAATTTCCGCGGCGGACAACCTGCCGATGATGACCGAGATGAGAGCGATACGGATAAAACGAGAGTCCACAGTACCTCCACAGGAAAGAACAGACAACAGTTTGTCTATAGTACATCGCGCGGGGGCGCAAGGGAATAGCTCAGACCGAATCACGTGCATGAAAGGCGAGTAACACCTGCGGCTATAATCAAACCGAATGGCTGCCGCCCCGAACCGGTGCGCGCTCGACATCGTGGACCTGACACGTCTTCGGGCCGGCGATCTCGACGCACTCCTGGCAGAAGAGCAACTCACCTGGCGAGCCGCTCTAAGCTGGGACTTCACCGTCCAGGCGGAGCTGGTCCGCCGCTACCTTGCCATTCATTCCCTTACCGGTTACGCGCTGGTCGCCGGGTCGCAAATTGTCGGCTACTGCTACTACGTCGCGGAGGATCGCAAGGGCATCATCGGGGACCTCTACCTGCTCCGACACTGGGCCGGTTCGGAGAATGAAGACCTGCTGCTGTCGGCCGTCCTCAATGACCTCATTGCCACCCCGGGCGTCAAACGAATTGAAGGACAGCTGATGCTGCTTCACGGCCCATCGGAACGCACCGTACCACTGGGCAGCTACGGCTCTGTCTTCCCGCGAATCTTCATGAAAGCCGAACTGGCCGACACTCAGAACCTGCCCGCGGTCGCGGTTCAGGATGCTCTCGCCTTCGAAAGCTGGAAGGCCAGCATGGAAGAGGACTCGGCCCGCGTCATAGTGGCGGCGTACCGGGAGCACATCGACAGCCGCATCAATGACCAGTATCGAAGCCTGAGTGGAGCGCGCCGGTTCCTGTACAACGTGGTGCACTACCCAGGCTGCGGCAACTTCCTGTGGAAGCCTTCTCTCACCGGAGCCGACCGCAGGGGCCGAGTCGGCGGACTGGTACTCTCCAGCCGGGTCGCCGCTGAAGTCGGACACATCACGCAGATTTGTGTGGCACCGGAATGGGCGGGCCGGGGGCTCGGCTATGAGCTGATGCGCCGCTGCCTGATCGCGCTTGCCAGCGAGGGCTGCGACCGGGCCAGCCTGACCGTCACCACGGCGAATCGGAACGCCATCCGGCTCTACGAGAACATGGGGTTCCGGGGCGTGCGGAGATTTGCAGCCTACGTGTGGGAAGGGTTCTAAGGTTACTTAGCCAGTTTGCGAACCGACCGGATGCTCACCGCATCCTTTGTTATTGCGCCGGTGATCGCGACGTGCTCGCCGACCAGTGCCATTACCTTGTTCTTATCGGCGATTTTGTAGACGTCCATCTTGCCGTCCAGCACGAACACCGGATCCCAGCCAGCCTTCACGCACTTCAGCGCACATTCTTTCGCCTCTGGTGTGCTGCGGGCATTGTTCCAGCCGCAGGCCGCATCGGAGATGTACCCTTTCAGCTCGGCAGAGGACAGCAGTCCCGACACCAGCGACATCAGCAGAAACGAGCGAATCAGGGGCATCAGGCGAAGGATAGCCTACTCGGCCAGGCCACCCGATGCCGGAGGAAGGAACGGGTTCGATCCGCCTACCGTGGTGTAGTTGGCACCCAGTGTGGAATTGCCGTTGATGGTGATCGTATCGGCCACCAGGAACATGTAGCCCGTGCTTGAACTGTTTCCGCTGAACTTGAGAGGGCTCCCTTTGAAGTAGAGCGCGCCGTCAATCACTGTCGTGGCTCCGCCGACCACCTTGTTGTCGCGGGTGTCTACGATGCTCCGGTCCTGGAATATCGCCATGCCTTTGAGCGATCCGGAAGTGGGGGCGCTCATGGTAAGTTGTGCCTGTCCGTCGATGGTCATCGGGCTGAAACTGTGTGTGCCCGCACACCCCCAACCCGCACTCGTGGTGTTGTATATCGTGACGCCAATCGCGCTGATCTTAGCCTGCGAATTGAAGGTCATACCGCCGCCCGCCAGAATATACGTGCCGGGCGCCATCGTGAACGTGACCCCACCTGTATTGCCGATACGAAGACCATTGCAATAGGTGCCTGGTTGCAACGTATTGCCGGCTGGCTTGGAGTTCATATCGTAGTTGGCGTTGGTGGCGCGCACCGGACCACCGCTGGTCGGCGCAACCACATCCTTCAGCGGATCCCCTGGATCGCTGATTACCACGGGATTTTTGGCGGCATTCGTCACAACATCCCAGACTTTGGTCTGTCCACTGAGCTGGTAGCCGCCCACGACGCCCACCGCCGCGCCATTCTGCATGTACAACGTGCCGCTGCCTTCCATGTGAAAAGCGGTGGCGTGGCTCGATTCGGACACCCAGCTGCAGGCGCTGTACGTGGCGTTACTGCCCGCGATGCCCAGCGCCCGCTGCACCGTCTTGTTCAGAGCCACCACACAGCCCGACGAACTGCCGCCGGTGCTGAAGTTGCTGGCCACGGCGCGCGCCGATATGGTGGCGGTATTCCGGCCCGCCAGCATCATAAACAGCGTAGGAACCGTGCGCGTGACGATCGCTTCCACCGCGCTGTTGCTGCCTGCCAGACTTCCGTAAACGGGAGGCGAGGTGACAGTCACCGTGGTGTTGTTCACGCCGTTGGTGAAGCCGTTCAGAGCCGCGTCATTTTGACCCGCCGTGACAATCCCCCCTCCGCCGCTTCTCAGTTCCTGCACCGCGCCGACGGCTGCCGCGTCCGCGGCAAGCTGAGCCTGACGCTTCTGCCACTGCAGATACCCGACATCGATGGCGAGGCCGCCAAACATCATCAACACCAGCAGCAGCAGTGCACCCGTGATTCCGACGAACCCGCGTTGACGCCTTCTGTTCAATTGCATGGAAGCTCCGTATCTCACCCGGCTACCGAATAATCGTCATTTCGGCCGTGCTGCCCACGGTCAAATTGCTCTTCATGGCGAAGTTGGCCAGCGGAACCACCACGTACTGCACGTTGACCCTGACAACGCTGCCCTGCATGTTGGTTGGGACAAAGGTGGTAGTGATGGTGAACCTGGTCTTGTCCATCCCAACCACCAGCCCCTTTACGTAGTTGGACACCGATGTGGAAGTGGCGGGCACAGAGCTGTTGGCGCCTCGTACCGCCGCCCATCGAACCGCGTCCCTCGCCGCCCACGAACAGAAGTTGTTCGCCTGAACCGCCATTGAAAACTCAATGGTGCCGAGCGTGATCATCAGGAACGACATCAGGCACAGTGCGCCTTCCACCATCACCGCGCCCGCTTGCCGGGCTCTTCGTTTCTGTGAAACAGGGGGCATCGCTTTCCTCACTGGATACGCACAATCGAAGTTGAGCTGAGATTGGTGGACTGGGGAACGAGGGGATACTGGAACGCCGTGCTGAAGGTCTGGCCGACCACCACCTTCACATACGTCCGTTTCACACCACTGGAGCAGGTCACTGAGCAGCTCTGCTGCGCCCCGCCCAGACTGCAGGTGCAGAACTGGGTAGCGGTTGCCGTCATGCCCTGTACGTTCTGGCCGTCGTTTTTGGCGGCAGTCTGCATTCCGTTGAAGTCGCTGCTGCGCGCCACGTCCTGACTGCCGTACATTGTCCCGGCACGCGCCGCGCTCGACACCGCGCTGGCCACCCCGAACATGCGGCCAAAGTCGATGATGCCGAACATCGCCGTTATCATAAATGTCGCTGTCAATGCCAGTTCGATGGATGCGTTTCCCCGGCGCCGGCGTCCGCGTTTCTCAACGGTCATGTGCCCTCCCCGGAACCAAACCTGATTCCGCACACTCAGAGTAGCCCGTACGGGCTAAGACGCCAATGCAGAGCTGCACTGATTTTGTGGATTATTTCAGTGTTGACACCCTCCGCTAAGCCACTTACACGGATTGTCATTCCGGCCTTACGACCATTCCGCAAAACGGAATATACCCTGCGCATATCTGGCCCAATTGACTGGCCTTGGCGCGATGGCTATTATGTCGATTGACGATCGCCTCATCGCACCAGCGTCTTCGCATGTAGCCTTCTACAATTACGCCACCACCGTGGGATCATTTGTGGACATCGGTCTCCAGTTACGTACTGCGGCACATGGGCAGAATGGAGCCGCAGCCGCCGACGCGTTCAATACGGCAAACTTTGCCCTGAACCTTCCGGCCGGATTCAGTTATGTCAGCGCGTGAGGCACCCAGTACGCGGAGTCACTTGACTCCACTCCGGAGCCCGGCACATGGTCGCTACTGGTACTCGGGGGCTGGCGCTGTCCACTGGTCGGTCTCCGCATGCGGCGACAAATTGCAGCCCGCCGTTAGAGTTAGCGGTGGTGTAGGTGCGCTGGGACTTGTCCGGGGAAAGGCGCTGGCCGGTCTTGCTGGCGATAGAGAGGCGCGCGCTGGGCCGGGTCATGATGATCGGGGCGGCGCCGGGGATGAGGGCCAGAGTCCAGAAGGCCTCTAGAGCGGGAGACCCACACGCCGCATTAGTTGGTTCTGCTCGAACTGCTCAAGCTGACGAAGTGGCGAATTGGGACGTCGCGGTAATTTCCGCGGCTACTCCCGGTGAGGTGTGGAGGCGGACGGACTGCCCGCCGGCTGGTCCTTACGCAGCCCGAGTTTCTCCATGCGACGGATGAGTGTCTTGCGGCTGAGATCCAGGAACCGGGCGGTCTGGGTCTGGTTCCATTCGAATTTTCGCAACGCGCGGAGGATCAGTTCCTTTTCGATGGCCTCGATGCCAATGCCGGTGTGAGGCAACTCCAGCGGCGGGAAATCGAGTACCGGCTGTTGTCGCCGAAGCGGCTCCGGCGGCCGCCGAGGGTGTTAGCTTTAGCGATCGACTCCGAGGCTCACCGGTGTATCGCGCGGACGGCTCAGATGTGCTCCGGCGAGCAAGCTTCCGAACATGAGGGCGTGCACGGTCACCGTCGTTATCAGCGACGAGACATACCGTGTATCAACGGCCGCATTGATGGTGAGACGCAGGACCCACGGGACGTTCAACGGCAGGTATGGAGTCAGATCGGCCAGCGCGAGTCCGGCGACCGTCAACGCAGCGGCGGTCATGACGCGGGGTCTTCCGAGTCGTCCCGCAATCCACCCACAGGCTGCCAGGGCTCCCATATCAAGCACTACCTTCAGACTCGGCAGCAAGCCGGGATCCAACGCCACCGCAAACACTCGAAGCGCGCCAAAGAGCACAATGAGTTCGGTGGCCACCAGCACGGCCCACCCGGCGATGGCCGCCACCAGAATCCTGGTGCAATCATGCAGCTGGCCCTGAATGGATCCGCGAGAAACCGCCGTTCGGATGATGTTCCGTCGCACACCACATCCTTTCATCCAGGGTCGCACGAGACCAACGAGTCGGTGGAACACCTACTTTCGGGTGCTTTGCGGGATTTAGCGAGTCCATCTCCACGCCTGGAAGGTACCCATGTTCTTCGCCTGGATGGGCTCACATTCATCGAACCTGCTTTGCGATGACGACTGCGACATCGGGGTACAAACCGGGCGGGAGTATGTCCCGCGCTGAAAGGCCACCGCGGTCTCGCAGTTGACGAAGGCGCCAGAATCCGTAGTGCCACATCAACGCGTGCTGCACCTGGCCGTTCGTCCAGGTATTCTGAAGCGCGTATCGCCCCTGTGCCTGATCGACTGCGAGTCGCAATTCGAGCACGTGCTGTTCGGAGAATGAATCGACCTCAACCCCAAAGAGGTCGCGCACCATGGACAGCAGTCTCTTCTCGTCCCACGACTCCAGTTCGAGGCCCACCGACAGCCGGGGTTGAACCTCGGCCGCGAGTTGGGAACGGTCTTATGGACCAGCGCTGACACAACGTCGCAAATGCGGCAAGCGCCGACCGGTAAAGGGGTGGGCCTGCCGCCTGGCGTTGCGGCCCGTGGCTGCTTCAGCGGGCGATGCGCCCCAACGCGGTACCGATCACGCGCGCAATATCGATCAGGAGAGTGTTCTGTGGGTCTGCAGTCTCAATTCCGGCCTTCTGCTTTGCTTCCTCCGCGGAATCGCCGTCATGCACGTACTGCAGAAACGCCTCGGCTTTCGCGTCTGAGACGCCGAGGCCTCGCGCCACATAGTCGCCGAGCCGTTCGTCAGGCCGTTGTTCAATCCCACGTTCCTGCAAAGTTTCGTGAACAGCTTTTATCACGTTCGCGGTGATCATCTGATGCAACCCTCCGTCCCGTCACCAGTGTAACCCCGCACACTGCCTTACGTTTTCCATGGCAGCGGTTGGACGATGCTCTGTAAAGCAGCGGAGTCGACGCGAATCTGAGTGACAGCGCTGGGTTGCTGGTGGTGGCTGGCGGACATGGGGGTGCACCGCAGGCGTGGGCGCCAAGGCGTGGGCGCCAAGGCGTGGGCGCTGGCCCTGGGGGCCTGCCCCCCTGCGAATTAGCCGATGCCGATCAGCCGTTCCGGCGCTTCGTGCATCGCCACAGAGCACCACGGAGTCTTGCGCCGGTAATGCGGACTGCAATACAGAGAGCGGGAGCGCGACCTCCCACACGACACGGCCATCCGAACCGGCGATTCGAGAGAGCCTCAGTTTGCCCTCTTAGCCCAGCCGGTCGCGATGCAGAACAAGAACGCTGTCGGGGTTGCGAAGCCAGACGACATCGTAAGGACCGGCTGGCCGATGATGACTTAACAAACCCGGTCCCAGATAGTCTTTGCCTAACGGTTTGAAACTTCTACGCCTCCGGCGCCATAAGAGCCGACGCCGTGAGACCCAATCAACGCCAATCGATTGTGTTTGTCTTTCAGAAGCTCTCGACGTCGCTCTCGGTCAGCAGTCCAGTCGAGTTCGGCGTCAGGTACGACGGATCAATCACATCTCGAGGTCCGTCATCAGCAGCCCCTGCGAGTCGAACTGATGTATCTGTTTTTCCTTCGGCAGGAGACCCTTCAGCTCTTGCAAGAGGATCAGTCGCTCACCGGTTGAGACAAAGGCCGGGCACTGGCCCGAGGGTGGAGTTTGGTGCGCGTCATTCCCTACACTGGGTCGATGCCGCCTGCGCGAAACCCGGATTTTCTCAAGCTTTGGGCAGGGCAAACTATTTCCGAGATCTGCTCGCGGATCTCACGGGATGGGCTGCCAATGACGGCGGTGCTGGTTTTGGGAGCGAGTCCTTCGCAGATGGGGATTTTGAGTGCCGCTGGTACCGCCTCCGTTCTCATTTTCGGCCTGGTGGCCGGACTGATCGCGGACCGGGTCCGGCGTCGACCTCTGATGATCGGCACCGACATTGCGCGGGCGGCGCTGCTCAGTACGGTTCCGCTGGCCGCGTGGGCCGGGGTCCTCGGGATGCCTCAGTTGCTCGCGGTGACGGCGCTGGCGGGTCTGCTGACGGTGCTGTTCGATGTGGCGTACCAGGCGTATCTGACAGGCTAGTCGGGGAGGAGGAACTGCTGGAGGGCAACCGGCGGCTGGGCATGTCGATGGCTCTTGCCGAGACGGCAGGGCCCGGCATGACGGGCGTTCTGGTTACGGCGGTATCGGTCCCAATGGCGATTCTGGTGGACGCGGGTTCGTTTCTCGTTTCGGCTGTGTCGCTGGCGGCGATTCGGCGAACCGAACCACCGCCGTCAGCCGGAGCCTCAATGGGTATTCCTTTGCGCACGGAGTTGTTCGAGGGGCTTCGCATTATCCGAGCTCATCCGGTGCTGCGGGCGCTGCTGCTTCGAACGATGACGGCGTGGCTGTTCGGCGGGATCGTCATGCCGCTGTATGTGCTGCTGGCCATTCGACAGCTGCATTTCTCGGTCATCGAGTTCGGGCTCACGGTGGCGCTGGGTGGTGTGGGAGCGATGGTGGGTGCGTGGATCACGCCGCATTACGCGGGTCGCTGGCCGCCGTGGAAGATGTTTTTCGTGTCGTCCCTGGTGATGGGCCTTGCGTTTCTGGGCATTCCGCTGGCTGCTCTGTTTCCGCGTTATGGGCTCGCACTGTTGTGTGCTCAGCAGCTGATCGGTGACGGGGCGTATTCGTTTCTGAACGTGGCAGAGACTACGTTTCGAAGGGACGGGCGAATGGTGTGATGCAACTGGCGTCTCGGGGAGTGCTGCCTGTGGGGGCGCTTTGCGGTGGGTTTCTGGCCGAATGGGCCGGGATCGGGCCAGCCTTGCTGGTGGCGGCAAGTGGGTTTATTCTTGCTTCGTTCTGGCTGCTGCCTTTGCGGAAACTAAGGCCCGAATTGGAAACACAAAGTGGAGGCGCTAGCATCTCTTAAGGAACATGAGTGAACTGCTGACGGTTGAGGCACTACTTGCACTGGTTACCCTGACGGCGCTGGAAATCGTCCTGGGAATCGACAATATCATCTTTATCAGTATCCTGGCGGGCAAGCTGCCGAGTCATCAGCAGGCGCGTGCGCGTACGTGGGGGCTCGCTCTGGCGATGGGAACGCGAATCCTGCTGCTGTTGTCGATTACGTGGATTATGCGGCTGACGTCACCGATCTTCACGGTAATGGGGCAGGAGATCTCGGGGCGCGATCTGATTCTCGGAATCGGCGGACTGTTCCTGATATGGAAGAGCGTGGTTGAGATTCATGAGCGGGTGGAGGGCTCGGAGGGCGAGCAGAAGACGGGGCCGGTGCGCGTGACGTTCAACGGGGTGCTGATGCAGATTGCGCTGCTCGACATTGTGTTCTCGCTGGATTCGGTGATTACGGCTGTGGGCATGTCCAATCAGATTGCGGTGATGGTTGCCGCGGTGGTGATTGCGGTGTTGTTCATGATGTTTGCCGCCGGTGCTGTGAGCTCGTTTATTGAGAAGCACCCGACCATCAAGGTGCTGGCCCTGAGTTTCCTGCTGATGATCGGCATCACGCTGATCGCGGAGAGCCTGGATTTCCACTTTCCGAAGGGGTATATCTATTTCGCTATGGCGTTTTCGGTTTTTGTGGAGATGATCAATCTTCGGGTTCGGTCGACCGGGGCTGAGAAGTAGAGGGTGGCGGCGGTGAGCACTGGGTGGACTGAAAGCGTCGTGACGATGTCGGCGTTGTTCGAGACTTTAACGGCGTTGTCCATTTCGAGCGTCCCCAGGTTGAACCCGAGCCGAAAGAAAGCGGCCCGCAGGCCGTATTTCTTCAGAATGGCGGTGAGTGCTCCGTATATTTCGGATGAGGACCACCGTCGAACGTTAATGCGACGGATTTCCAGGGAAATCCTCGCCGAAGGTTTCGTTTGTCCGGGCCGCCTGACGGCGGGTCGCGGCTTCGAGCTCATCGGTGATGGTGTCGTCGTAGCCGCTCAGTATGGAGTCGGGGGGGTTCGCGGTCTCGGATAAAGCGGACGTAGGCATCCCATTTCTCGCGAGTGGCTCCAGTTCCTCGGGTGCCCAGGACTTCGGGTCGGCAAGCCCGGCGGCCCGGGACCGCGCGAGGCCGGCGTCAGGGACAGACTCGGCGCCGTCCATCAGGATGACGATGCGCCGGAAGCGGGTGGTCACGGACTGCAGGGAAGCTTCGAGCTTTGGATCATCGGGCGGAGCGGGACGAGTTTTCGTGAGGTAAAACACGGCGACTCCCGTAACCGCAATCGCGGCGCGAGGGCGAGGAGCCTGATCTTAGGGGACACGGCGAGACGGCATTTTTATTCTATCGAGATTGCGCGAGATTGCATACCCGAGAAATGGAAACTCCGCATATTCTTAAGCCGCCGTCTCTACTTCCAATTCCGGAGTAATTTCGGCGGCTCGGCCGAATCGCCGGCCGGAACCGAAGACGTAATTCCCTGCCACAGCCGCGGACACCAGGGAGGCAGCTGCCATATAAAACGCGGCCGAGTAGCCATACTTCCTGGCCACGATTCCGGCGGTGAAGGAGCTCATTCCGACGAAGAGGTCGTAGAAAGCGCTTTAGTATGCCGACGGCCGAGCCTCGTTCACTGGCCGGTATCTGCCGGAGAACGGTGGAGGCGACGGCGGACCACGGGAAAGAGAAACCGAGGCCGAGAATCGCGCCGGCCAGCACGGCCGTGCCGCCCGACGGGCCGGAGGCGATCATTAGCAGGCCGACCGCCATGGCGGTGATTCCACCGTAGTAAGTGATGGCGGGGTGAATTCGGTCAGGCAGCCCACCGAGGAAGAATCGGGAGAGCAGAATCATGCTGGCGCAGGCTGTGAATGCGAGCGGCCCAGTCTTGCCATATCGCTGCAGGTGGAGGATGAGGAAGCCAGCAACTACTGGATACTGCACGTTCACGAACCCGACGGCGATGCCAGGCGGGATGAGGATGGAAGGGAGCCACTTTCCGCCGTAGCGGGAGGCGCTGTGCGGTGTGTAGACCTCAGGGACGCGCGAGAGCAGGATGATGGCCGCTGTCGCACAGACCGCCTGCAGTGGGGCGGCGCGTTCGAAGCTGCCGAGCCACTGACCCACGACTGGACCGACGGAGATGCCGCCCCATATTCCGCTGCTCAGATAGCCGAGGGCCTGTCCGCTACGGTGAACTCCGGCCGATTCGACCACCCAGGCCGCGGCGCCGATGTAGAGACACGCCTCACCGAATCCCTGCAATGCCCGGCCGAGATACGCGCCGGGGATTCCCAGGGGTAACAGATAAACCAGACCTGCACAGCCGCAGCTGACGAGGCCGGCGAGGAACGCGGTTTTGCGGCCCTTTCGATCGGCCAGGGGACCGGAAAGGAATCGGCTGAACAGCGCGATGAAGGAAAAGGTTCCGATGACGAAGCCGACTGTCTGGTCCGATCCGCCAAGGTCATGCCTGACGTGTGGGCCGAGCGCCGGGAGAACGGTGCCTATTCCCAGGAAGCCGAGGAAAGTGGCAGCGATAATCGCCCAGAAACGCGAACCAAACTCCTGAGGAGACCACCCCATCCACTAATGGTACCGGGATCGGGGAGGCATCGGGATTGCGGGAGGACTTCGCCTCGCGGGTTCGTTTTGCTGTAGTACGCTACGGCAATGCCACCAGAGATCTGTTGCGTCGGGTCTGGGGACCCTCCGCAGGCCTGGGGGCCTGCCCCCCTTTGGGGTGAGGAGTGATGTTTTCTGGCTGTTTGCTGGAGTGGTACTGCCGAGGGCACCGGGATCTGCCCTGGAGGCGCACGTCGGATCCATATGCGATCTGGGTGTCGGAAATTATGCTGCAGCAGACTCGTGTGGCTGCGGTGATTCCGTACTACGAGCGCTTCCTGGCCCGTTTCCCGACACCGCAGTCGCTGGCCGCGGCTGCCGAAGATGAGTTGCTGGGTTCGTGGGCTGGCCTGGGATACTACAGCCGGGTTCGCAATATGCAAAGGGCGGCTCGCGAGATGAACGGGCGCTTTCCATCCACATGGGAAGCCATGCGGCAACTGCCTGGGATCGGCGATTACACGGCGTCGGCAGTAGCGAGCATCGCATTTGGATTGCCTCATGCAGCGGTCGACGGGAATGTGTTGCGGGTGTTGAGCAGGGTTACCAACGATGCGGGGGATATTGGCTCGTCGCTGGTGAAGAGCCGGCTTGCGGCGGCGGCGGAGGCTCGGCTGGACCGCGAACAGCCGGGGCGATATAACCAGGCGTTAATGGAGCTGGGTGCAACGGTGTGCCTGCCGAAATCGCCGCAATGCCTGGTTTGCCCGGTGGCTTCGTTTTGTCAGGCTCGGGCGGCTGGGAGTCAGAATGCTTTGCCCGTGAAGCTGCGGCGCGCTGAGATACACCGGAAGACCCGGCGGGTGTACGTTGTACAACACGAAGGGTCGGTTTTGTTGTGGAGAAGAACCGAGGTTACTGAAAAGCTGGTCGGCTTCTGGGAGTTACCGGAAGCGGAACAGTTCCAAAAGGCCGTACCTGCAGGCGTACCAGCGGGTACCTTCAGGCACTCCATTACCAATCATCAGTACACGTTTGAAGTGGTTCAGGTGCACGTTCAGAAGTCGAGGCCGAGCGTGCTGGACGGGATCGAATCACGGTGGGCTTCCATCGAACAGTTGCACGATGTTGTACTGAGCACCACAGCTCGCAAAGCCTTTATGTTGCTATCTGTTCTGGCGATGTAAAAACGTTGTGAAAGCAGTCTGAGAACCGTGCAATTGAGTTCGATTCGTGGCAACCTGCTACTACAGCACGAGGCGTTCGCGCTCAGGGGGACAAAAAATCGGATTCACTCGCATCCGAGTCATCCAGCGTGCGGCAGCGTCCGGCAACGCTGCTGGCGGGTTTAGCGGCTGGCTCTCGCAGATTCGCCGCCTCGTATTGAAATTTCAGACGCGCGTGCGCAACACGCGGCTCAGGGGTTGAGTTAGTACAAGAATGCAACATTCAAGATTTGTTTACTGGTGGAAATGTTCTCTGGTGGTGGTCGGTGTGCCCCTGGCGCTGTATGCCTACGCCAGTGGGCCTCCGGCGCGCAGCACGGGAGCACCGGGCGAGCAAACGTGCTCGCAGTCGGGTTGTCATGTCGGTACGGCTGTGAACAGCACGAACGGCGCCGTACAGATTGCTTACTCGGGTGGGACCAGCTACGTTCCAGGCGAGCGTG